>DGWW01000248.1:0-23797 GCA_002395385.1 Myxococcales bacterium UBA4248 | reverse complement strand
AAAACCACAGGCCGAAGCAGCACCTGCCGATGCGGCAAAGCCACAAGCCGATGCGGCACCCGCCGATGCGGCAGCAGCACCGTCTAATGCGGCAAATGCGAATCAGGATAGCAAAACTGCTGAAGCCAAACCTGTCGAAGAAGCCAAACCGGATACCGAGATTCTGACCGAATCGCTTCTCGACAAACAGCTTCGCGAAGTAAGCACCAACCTCGACACATTGAAGGAAGATACGTTTACGACCAAAAGCCGCTTACTGCTCCTGAGGGAAGAGGTTCTGCAACGTTCTGTAAGCGGATCGCGTTTGCAGCTTCGCCACATGAATGATATGGGCGGGCAGTATGAACTGGTGCAGGTGTATTATGCCATAGACCATACACCTGTTTATTCCAAACAGGATACGTCAGGCGATTTGAACAAGCTGAACGACGAAGTTCTGTATGACCGGATTCTGGCACCTGGGGCGCATCAGCTCTCCGTTTTATACGTCTACAAAGGCAAGCCCTGGGGCGTTTTCCGTTATATGAAGGATTATACGTTCCGCGTCCAGTCGGGATACGACTTTAATGTCGAAGAAGGCAAAGCCGCCGAATTGATTGTCACTGCATCCGAACAGGGCAATTTCTTTACGGCATACGAAGAACGCCCGCATGTGACATTCAATTACCAACAATATGACCTGATTTCAGGCAATGCAGCGGATTCTGAACAACCCACGGGTAATTAGTATGAAACGACGAGAGATTTGTTTTGGCATCGCCGCTTTATTCAGCCTTCTGGGAACGCAGGCATTGGCTTCTCCAACGAATTTCCAGAGCAGCCTGCAATCCATCGAATCGGAACTCAATCAGGTTGAAAATGATTTTGCGGTCAGAAGCCGCTCCATCCATGTACCGGATTTGGAAGAGCGTCTGCAGGATGGCATTGTTCTTCAGGCATCCGGCGATCATCAGCGAGCAGAATATATTTTTATGGATATTGTCTCGCATGAGGAATGGCGAGGAAAACCGAGTTATCAGGCGGCCCAGCTGCAGCTGGCCCGATCGCTCTACGAAGATGGCTATTACCGTTTAAGTCAAAAACATCTCCTCGATCTGCTTCAGACGGGGGTCGGGGCGGAACGAACCGATGGCGTCATGCTTCTTCTTCAGGTCGTTCAGCACACAGGGGACTGGGCTGAAGTCAATATGGCGCTTGCCAATGCAACGGATTTCTCTAAAACGCCCGCTTACCTGTATATCATGGGACGCGCGATGTTTTTGCAGAATGAATACGAAACGGCATTTTCGTGTCTTCAAAGCGTCGGCCCCAATCAGGATGAATGGTCGGACAAAAGCGATTATTTGCTCGGAGTTTTGAATATCCAGATCGGCGATTTTGATACTGCTATGCGCCATTTTCAAACCGTAGCCGAAAGCACGCGGACTTATAAAAAAAGCAAGGAAGTACACACACTTGCCCAGCTGGCGATGGCGCGTCTTTATTATGAACAGACGCAATGGAGCAAGGCCATTGAGGCTTATCAGAAAGTTTCCGAGACGAGTGAATATTTCCCGGCAGTGCTTTACGAGATGGGATGGACGCACATTCGACTCGAGGATTATCAGGCTGCACAACAGAAATTTGAGCTTCTGTTATTGTCATATCCGAATGACCGGCATGCCCTTGAGACGCGCCGTCTTTTGGCGGACATCAAGCGAGAACTCGGACAATATGATGAGGCGGTCGCCTCGTATCAGACGATTGTCGATGAATTTGAGCCCATCATGAGCCAGATGGAGCACGAAGCGACCAACCTGAGTGCGCGCAAAAAAGATCTCCGGAGATCGATCGAGAATGAGCAGTATAATGAAATTCAGATTGTACCAGAACGTGCCAAGGGGATGGTAGAAGTTGGGGAGGATGTCGATCGCGTCGAGACGATGCTGCAATCGCTGACAGAGAGCGACAGCAATACATCGGAATCTGAAAAAATCGTCGAAGAAATCAACGCCGTTTTGCAGTCGAGTGATAACGTCAGAAATCTCCCGGAATTTCAGCAGTTTACGCATCGGGCTTCAGACCTGCGCATCAATACTTTGCTCGTGGCCTATGATTTTACGAAAAAATACCAAGGGACGACCCAAGAGATTGAAGGCGTCATCGACGATGTGACCAAACTTCCGAGAACTCAGACGGAACGAGAAATTCTGGCATCCTATCAGACGGCGGAACGAGAGGAGCGCGAAGCGCGCCTGCACCGGCTAAAACTTGAAACGCAGGGGCTTAAAAATCGCATCAGAATTCTGGAGTCCTGGATTGACGGCGGTCGTGCTGCCTCTCTTATGGATGACGAAAAGGAACGCATCAAATCTCAGATTGCTTTTCTGAGCAACCAGGTGGGCGAACTCAATAAAAAGCAGGGGGCCATCGAGTCCAAACTGGTGCAGCTCAGGAGCAGTCTTGGGGCCGGAGGGCTTGGGTTCCAGGAAGGACAAAAAAATGCCGATATTCTTTATGATGAGCTCGAGACACTTTGGAGTCAGGCGCTCTCTTCGGGTAAAGCGGAAGGCGATTATCGCTCGCTCATTGAGCGTTCCCGCGCCATTTTTATTCGCATCAATGGATTGAATAAGAATATTGATGAAAGCCTGAACGCACGTGTTGCGGATTTTAAAGCGCGCTTAAACCGCGAAGCCGAGTTGGTGAATGAAGAAAAGAACCGCTTTGCATCGATGAAATCGGATGTGGGAACGGCAGCCGGTGAGATTTCTGTCAAATACTGGCAATATGTTTATGAACAAGTCCGCGATATGGTGCTCAATGCCGACCTTGGTATGGTCGATATTGCATGGCTGCGAAAGGATGCCCGAAGCAAAGCACTTGCAGCTGCGATGGAAGAACGCAAGAAAGAGCGCGAAGTCCTCGAGCAGGACTTTAGACAGTTTCTCAAAGAATCCGGTCAGGACTGATTGAGAATTCTTAAGCGGGGAATGAATCGTGATTCATGAGATAAAGAATAAAAAATATCATTTTGCGCGGTTATGTCTTGCATTTGCATTGTTATGGCCAGCTCTTGATGCTTATGCTCAGGATGAGGCGCCGACTGAAGAAGCCGCAGAAACTGCGCCAGCCGAAGCTGCACCAGCCGAAACGCCTGCAGCCGAGCCATCTGCTGTCACTGAAGGCGATGGTGAGGGCAACACGGGGTCCCTTCGAACGATTGATCCCAAAACCCTCGAGGCCTATCAGGCCTATCGCAAAGCTGCCGAGCGCTACAAAGCCGAGATTAACACCTATCGACTCGATCTTCGGCGCGCCCTGATGACGGATTATCAAAATCGTCTGTCGAGTGTCGACAATGCATACGCCGAAAAAATTGCCCTCCTGCGCACAGAAGAAGCCGCCATGCGCGAAGATGTCATCGAACGCATGGAAAATTTCCTCAAGCGTTACGGTGAGACGCATCCCAATGCCGGAGATATTCTCTATCGACTCGCACGCCTTCATTATGAAAAGGCCGATGATCTCTATCTATCCTCGGATGGGTCGATGGAATATCCCGATTTTACGATTGCACTCGATTACATCGCCAGGCTGCAAAAGAATTTCCCGCAATACCCCCAGATGGATGGTGTGCTTTATCTCAAGGGATATTGCCTGTCCCAGATGGGCCGGCAGGATGAAGCACGCGATGCCTTCCTGACACTTTCGAATGCCTATCCCGACAGCCCACGCCGTGCCGAAGTACTGACCCGAATCGGTGAATACTACTTCTCCAAATCCCAGGATGCCATTCTGGGGCTTGGCGGCGAAATTATGTGGAATGAGGCGCTCAAATACTATACCGAAGCGGTTTCTCTGGGGCCCGAAACATCTGTCTATGATCGTGCGCTCTACCGCAAGGCATGGACCGAATATTATACCGAAGATTACGACAGCATGATCAAGGACTTCATCGACCTTGTCGGCTATGCGGATAATGTGGCCAACGGCAGTGCCCTGCGAAGTGAAGCCATCGACTTTATGGCTGCCGCTTTGGCCGAAGAAGACTGGGATCTTAGCGACAGTGTGGCAGTCGATCCCGATTTCGGTATGAAGCGATTCAATAAATACCTCAATTCGGGAGCACCGTTCGAATCTGAGGTTTTACGCAAGTTTGCCGATACGCTCATGGAACAGACACGCTATGAGCATGCCGCCGAAGCCTACGAGGAATACATTAACCGCGGTACATGCGCGCCTGATTTGCCAGAAGTTATCCGAATCTATGTGGCTGCACTCAATTACTCGGGCAAGATGGACAAAGCCGCAGATGAACAGGGGCGCATCGACTCCCGTATTGGTGCCGATTCCGAATGGTACAAATGTCAGGAAAGAGAAGGCAATCTCGAAGCCATTGCTGCGGCAACACTTGCTTCTCAGCAGGCACTTAAAAACTCCATCATGGCTTACCATGACAGAGTAACCAAAGCCGAGGATGACGTCCGTATTGCACAGGAATATCTCGAAGATCCCAAGCTTTCTGTCTCGGAAAAAGCTCAGGGACAACGTCAGCTTGATCTGGCCAATCGCAAACTCATCGAAGTCAATGCTGAACTCGCCGATATTACTGCGACGTTCGTCAAGCGTTATCCCAATGACGAAGAGAGCTACAATTATCGCTATCTGTTGGGACAAGCTTATTTCTATTCGGAACAGTACGAGAAATCGATCGATGCCTTTATGGCAATCCGCGATGTCGAGAATACGCGTTATCAGGCCGATGCAGCCCGATATGTTGCCGATGCTTACGAAATTATCGTTACAAACAGAGCCGAAGGAAATGATCTCTATATCTATGCACTGCCGATACAGAATCTGATTGAACGCGTCAACTCCAAAAAAATGACGCTCGAAGAAGCGCCGACGAGCATTCTCCTCTCACAGAGCATTACGTCATACACCAAGGACGAGATCGATGCCGAGCTCAAAGAACGCAGTGGGGGAACAAAACCCAGGCAAATGCCCGAAGATGTTCAGAAGCTCATCGATGCACGTGAAGCCTTTAGTGAAATCGAAAACAAAACCGGAAATGCTGATAATCCCGATGCACTGGCACCGCAATATCGCTATGATAATGCCATGATATACTACAATTATGGCAATTTCGAAGAAGCTGAAAAACGCTTTAACGATATCATCGAGAAAAATCCTGCCTCCCAGCATGCCGCCAGTGCTGCAGAAATTATCATTGCCGAATACGATTTGCGCGGCGATCTCGACAAAGTGGCCGAACTTTCGGATCAGTATGCCAACATGCAGCTCGGAAGCGCTGATTCCGATTCGATCGTCAATTCGAGATTTAAAGACAAGAAATACAATGCCCTCTTTAAGAAGGCATTCAATTTGTTCGATAACAAGCAATATCTCGAAGCGGCAGACGAATTTATCAAGATTATCAACGAAAATCCGACCTTCGAGCACAATGACCGTGCACTCTACAATGCGGCCTATGCATACGAACAGATGAAACACTACGACAGTGCGATGCAGTTGTATCGCCGTGTCCTCAATGAATACGGTGATACCGAAGAAGCCGTCAATGCGCTCTATCGAATCGGCGTCAATGCCGAAAAATTCTTCGATTTCGATACGGCTGTCGATAGCTTCCTTTCGCTCTATAACAATAAGAAGCCGCTGTACCAGGGCTTTAAATATCGCGTCAATGCGCTTCGAAATGCAGCAAAAATTAAAATTCTCATCGAAGACAAAAAGGGCGCAGCAGAACTGCTCGAGCGTTATCACAAAGACTTCCCAGGGCAGTCGGATGCACCGCAGTTCCTCTATGAAGCAGGCCGTTCCTATGCAGAACTCGGCAAATTCAGTGAGGCACAGCGCATCTTTAGCGAGTTCAGGAAGAAATATGCATCGGATCCAAAGATGCGAGCCTACGTCATTGCGGCATACGTTGTCGAAGGCGATCATTACCGCAAGACCAATCGCATCAAAGATGCCAAAACCGCTTATGAAACGGCTCGTGCCATGTACCAGAATGCGCCCAAATCTTCCGGTGCCATCGGACGCGATAACGCTGCAAAAGCTGCATACGCTCTGAGTGAGATCGATTACGAGACCTGGAAAGACAAGAAATTTAAGGGCAAAATGCAGTCCATGATGTCCCAGCTCAAAGAACACATGGCCGAAATGAAGCGCATCTACGGTGAATTTGCGCAGGTCATGACATACAATAGCCCGATCTGGGGTATTGCCGCGCGTTATGCCATCGCCCGCATGATGCACGAGCTCGTCAATGATCTCGAAGAAATGCCCAGGCCAAACGATATTCGCGAAGGCAGTGATAACCATCTGGCATTCCTGGCTTCGATGAGCGATATGGCTACAGGTACCCGCGACGAAGCCATTAAGATGTATCAGTTGGCGATCGATGCCTCGCGCATGGCCGGCATCAGTATGGAATGGACACAAAAGAGTATCGATGGCCTCAAACAGCTCGATCGAACCGCCAGCAACCAGGAACGTCTTGCACCCATGCAGTTTACACATAGCTCAGGGCCACTTGTTAATCCATCCGTATTTAAACAGCAGGAAATCGAAAAAGCCGAAGCCGAAGCCGAGGCTAAGGCCGCTGCTGAAGCCGCTCGCAATGCGGATGAACCCGATTTTGGAGGAAGTAAGAAATGATTTCAAAACGCTCCATCTGGGCTGGTGCCATTTCACTGGCCATCGCATTTTCGGGATGCGCCTCTGATAAAGATAAAAAATCGACCAAAACCGCAGCGGATGTACAAAATTCATCTGCTTCGGATGCGTCGTCATCCGGTGCCAAAAGTTATGCCATCGACGAGAATATGCCTAAAACCAAGGCCGTCCGTACGGTCTATAATCTCGAGAATATCGATGCCGGTGCGCCGCAAATCGAAAGTGCACTCAAAAATGCCAACGATGGCAATACATCTTCTGCAATTTCGACGCTTCAATCCGTTACAAACAGCAATAACAAGGCATTTCTGGGGCACTACGACCTCGGTGTGCTCTACGAAAGACAGGAAAATTACACAGGAGCACGCAAAGCATACGAAGATGCACTTCGCGCTGAACCCAAATTTACTCCGGCACTGCTGCAAATCGTAAGGATGGATATTCGAAACGGGAATATCAATTCTGCGCTTAATACGGCCAATCAGTACATCTCCTCGCAGCCCGATGTTTTTAGTCATAACTATGCAAGGCTCGAGGTCATGATTGCCAACAAGCAGTACGATGAAACCATTGCGCTCATCAATGCCCTGCTCAAACGCGACGAAGCCAACCCTAAACTTCGATACTACCTCGCCCAGGTCGAATTTGAGCGCAAACGCTACCGCCTTGCAGAATTCATCGTCGGCGAATCCCTCGAAATTGACCCCGATGATTATGAAGCGCTCTTCTTGCGGGCGCGCATTCACGATGCTCTGAGCACCGAAGATGTGTCGCTCATTCCCGGCATTGCATCGACACTCGATCGCGTACTCGAACTTAACCCCGATCATCTCGAAGCACTCTGGATGCGCGGCGTCATTTATTATGAAGCCAGCAACTACGATAAGGCCGAACAATTCTTTCGCCATATCATTGAACTCAACCCGAGTACCGTCGGTGCCTATATCAATTTGGCCAACACCCTTAAAACGCTCGACAAAGGCCCAGAGGCGCTCAAACTCCTCAACAAAGCTAAAGAACTGGCTCCCAACGACGGACTTGTCGATTTCGCTCTGGGGACGCTCTACCTCAATATCGAGCTCATTCACCTGCCCGATATCAAAGATATGGATCGACTAAAACTGGCTCGTACCATGTTCGAAAATGCTCAAAGCCACTGGACCGAAAAAGATGATGTCGCACTGGCAAAAGGTTATATCCGAACGACCGACGATGCCATCGAAACCTTACAGGCCATGCTCGATGCAGAAGCGCTCTTTGGGCCATCCAAAGACGCTGATTCCGGCAATTCTGCACAAGAGAACAAATCCAATGAATCTTTCACGGTCGATTGAGGTATATCATGAAACGTTTTTTGCTCATCAGTCTGCTTTGCCTCATCCCTGCCACCTCTTTTGCACAGGATAAAGATGCACAAAAAGCAGCACCGGTTTCCTTTGAACTCGATGAAGAAAAGCTGACGATCGAAGCCGATATCCCGTCGGTCGATCTCATCATTTCTTTTCGCGAGATTCAGGAACGAAACCGCTCGATGAAATCGTCTTTCCTCGATGAAATCGTCAAAAGCGCCAAGGAAGAACCTTTTTAATAATGTATAATGCATAATGCATAATGCATAATTGGAATGCAGAACTCAAGGGCGAATCTGAAGCTATCGGTGAATGATGTTCAGAATGAGCAATAGGTATGCAAAACTCAATGGCGACTTTTTAATAATGTATAATTTATAATGCATAATGCATAATTGGTATGCAGAACTAAAGTGTGCTTCTGAAGCTAAAAAGCTCCAATCTTTAGGAATAAACTTAAGAATACTCTAACTGCTAACTGCTAACTGCACATTGTCAATTCTGGTTGTTCGAATTAATAATATCTCTGGTGGTAATTGCTTCGTGGCGATAGCGCGCCTTGGGGTTCTTTTCACCGGCAGTAATGATAATCGCTTTGTGCGGACAGTTTTGTATACATGCCAGGCATAATTCGCATTCGCCTTTGGGGACAGCCTTCTCGCCAGGTATTGTATAATTCTTGCGCGGACACACGCGCATACAGGCACCACATGTGATACAGGCATCGGTAACCGTAAACCATTCTTCTGCCAATGCATGAATTCCATCAGCCTGGAATGGGCCGGTTTTTTCTTCTTTGCGCTTATTCCAGCGTTCGATATCTTCTTCGGCAACTGCTTCGATATATTTTTCGCGTTTTTCGAGTGATGTTTTGATCTTGGCGAGATTTGCAGGAATGTTTTTATCCATCTTCTTCTGCTCGTCCATATCAAAGACGGGCAGCCAGTTGTCTACCATCAAAAGCGTTGCAATATAATCGAATGTATAACCTGCCGCTTTGGTGATATCATTCCAGATATTGACGGCATTGCCTGCTTTGTTGCCATACGTTGCAATCGCAAAGAAATAGTTGGCTTTTAGCTTCGCAGTTTGTATAAATTTGCGCACCATATTGGGAGGCATCATGCCATAGACGGGATATACAAAACCAATTTCTTCAGCTTCGTATTCGAGTTGGTTCAATTTCATTGCCTGAGGAATGCTGATGATATTCTCTGACAATTCCTTTGCGACATACATACAATTGCCGGTTCCGGTAAAATAGAACACGATACGTTTGCTTTTTTCGGGCTTGGCAGCAGCTTCATTGTTCACTTGTTCACTGTCATTTGCCTGAATATCCTTTCCCGGATTGTTGGTTTCGGGGGCTTGGTTGGCTAGATTATCTGTTTTAATTTCGGGTTCTTTTTTATTGCATGAAGTGATTCCGGCAAAGCTGCCAATCGCTGCAGCTGCTGCGACACCAAAGAGTTTAAGTGCATTTCTGCGAGAGATGTTTTCTGACATGGTTGTATAGTTTGCAGGTAAAATGTGAATGGATACGCGGCATCTGCTTATGATTGCCACTGTATATATCTTCGGTTTTGTATGTTGCCAGACCAAAACAGTACCAACAACATGCTAAAACTACAAAATTAGCCAATAAAAGCAAGCATATTATTTGCTGATTGTTAAAGAATATCTGGCGATTTTGATAATCACCTGTTCCCACAAAGCGAGAGAGAATTCGTTTTTTGTTTATTATGATGATTCGCATGCTATCTCGCCTATGAGCTGTGTCTGCGACACAGCTCTTTAGGCTCGATACGCTCTGCGAACGCCGGCTATCGGCTGCGCCGATACGCCTTGCGAGCCACCGCTATCGGCTGCGCCGATACGCAGTGATATAGTATTTGATATTTTGGGGAATTTCATTTACGATAAAAATCGGTTATGACTTTGAATAAAGCATAAATATAAGACTCTTTGTTTCGTAAGCATGATAAGGGCGGTTGGGGGATTGATCACTTTCGTCATTTTTAGATTTGTTAAATACTGGAGGATAGATATGAATAAAAGATTGTGTCTTGGGCTTTCAATTGTGTGCGCTTTGTGGATGACTTCGTGCGGTGATTCGGGATCGGACAAAGGGGATTCCGGAACAGACAAGATTGATGTTCAAGTCGGAGAAGCTTGTGATGCGAATACATTTGCGCAAACTTGCGATGGAAATCGCCTGATATACTGCCGCAACGATAAAGTTGCTATAGATGATTGCGCAACACTCGTTTCGGATGGTGGCTTGTGTGTCACGTTTGCACAACCGGAAACGAGCGTGCCCTGCGATGAAGAAGACGAAGAGTGTATCAGTAACAACCAGTCGATCTCCGGTAAATCTACCTGTATTTCCGCGGCAAAAGAATGCACAGTCGAAAACGATATTCAGGTGCAGTGCAAAAAGGGGGCTGCCGGTATGACCTTCATGCATTCCTATCAATGTATCAAGGCTGAGGATGGGCGATTGTTCTATCGTCATGTGTCGCAAGAAAAATGTCACGATGGATATGGTGTCTGTTCTCCAGATAACAAATGTCTGGAACCTGTTTTCTGCGAAGATGGATTTGAAACACATTGCGAAGGCGATATACTTAAAAAGTGCAATAAGAATAGATTGATGACATCGGATTGTACAACGTATAATACACCTCGTGTATGTTCGGTCATCGATGAAACCCCAAAATGTCTGAGTCCCCAAAAGGAATGTACACAAGAGGGTGAAGAAATCGTTACAAGCTGCAATACTAAAACCGGTAAGGAGTTTATCTCTGTCTGCATGCGTGCCGAAAATGGAAAATTATATTACGAGTCGTCAGGCTCCAGACTGTGTTTAAGCGGATGCAATGAGGATGCGACGGCGTGCAAACCTGCCTCATGTACAAATGTTGGTGAAAAACAGGAGAAATGCCGGCTTCAGGGTACATCTGCGACCTATGTAGATACTTATACATGTACAGAGAAAGATGGTGCCAAAGTATTGGTACTCACTTCCACCGATAAATGTGATAACGGTCATGGTACATGCTCCGAAGACGGCAAATGTATTCCTGCCGAAGATTGCGAGACGAAATCTTTTGAATCCAGATGTGATGATAGTGTCGCCGTCAACTGCACAGCTAAAAAAGTTCGCTATAACCACTGCGATCTCGCAACTACGCCTAAGATCTGTGCTGTCGTCAATGATAAGGCCAGCTGTTTTTCGGCCGATTCGGATCTTTGTTCGGCGGCAGCCGAAGGTGAAGAAATTGTGACGAACTGCAATGCCAAGTTAAGTAGAGAATTTCATAAGAAATGTACAAAAGCAAAAGACGGCAATTTCTATTATGTCAGCGCAGGTTCGCGTGAATGTACAAATGGATGTAATGCGGAAGGCACGAAGTGCAATTAGCAATTAGCAATTAGCAATTAGCAATTAGCAATTAGCAGTTAGCAATTAGCAATTAGGGATGCAATTATCTAATAATCGATACGCCTGGAAGGCGCTTCATTCGTAGATATAGCCGGGTGGGTGAGCGCTCTGCGCGCAACTCGCGAGCCAAAAAAAAGCACCGCGTATTGGCCAGCGGCCAATAGCGGTGCTGTGAAGCCGTATGCGCCTTGCGGCGCATAGGCGGAACGATATCCAAACTATATTTACGGTGTCGCCGGCTTGCCTGTATCGGTCAGGCTGCACTTGGCATCGAGATGATAGAGTCTGGATGCGTTGTTTTCTTCGTCGCATTCGCCGATATTGTCACCGAAGTCGACGACATAATAGATATCGGCACCGGAGGAGAGATCGATGGTTTCGGAGGTCGGTTTGCCGTCGGCATCGAGCACCACTTGGTCGATCCATGTGAATTTGACGGTTGCGTGTCCGCCTGCAGGCAGGGACATGTCGACGGGAACGACGCCGATGAGTTTATCGCCGGCGCTGTTATCGACGTAGAAGCGAACGACGAAGCTCGTGCTCGTTCCGATGGTGCCGCGGTTTAGCACGAGTGCATCGAAGTGAATGTACATCGGGCAGTTGGCATCATTGACGTAGAGCTCACGCGGGAAGAAGTCGGGGGCATTGTGGATGCCGCTCGGCTGGATGTTCTGGCGATAGTTGTTGTACTTCATCTTCTGGTAACTGGCGGCATGGTTCCAGTTGGGGGCGACGCCATCGAGCAGCCAGTGGGCCTGAGTTTCCTTAGGTACATTGCCGTTTTCCTCGATGTTGGAGATATGGTACTGGTGCTGGTTCCAGATGCGTCTCGAACGAACCCATTTGCGATCGGGGTCGTACCAGACGTTTACGCCGCGGGTCTTGCCGCTGAAGGTGACATCTTTGCCGTCAATTGTCGTGGTATAGTCGGCACCTTCCGCGTCGGATGCCACGACGATTTCGGTTTCGCCATCGCCGTCGACGTCTGCAATAATGGGATATTCCCAGCCCGTCGCCGAATAGTTCGGTCTTTCGAAGATGATGGTCGGCTTGGTGTAACCATTCGCCGGTTTTTCCTGATCGCTCTTGCCTTTGTAGACGCGGAGTCTGGTTTCGTCCGAGTAGACGACTTCGGCGGTACCGTCGCCATCGAAATCGAACACGCTCGATCCTGTGACAGCACTCGAATAATCCTGTGTCTTACCGTCGGCCCAAAGGACTTCGCCACCGGTCGGTGTGCCATCGTTGCTGTAGACAATATAATAGAAGCGAGCTGCGAGACCGACATCAGGGATGGTGTCACCATCGAAGTCGGCGATGACGGGGTTGCCGCCACCGGAGGTATTATGGGTTTGGCCTACGCGGCTTGAATCGACAGGGATCTTGAGGTCTTTGGCTTTTTTGACAGACCATGCACCATCTTTGAGATAGACTTTCCAGAATTCGAAGCTACCGCCATTGGTACCGCTTATCACCATGGCGAGTTCGGGGACGAGCTCACCATCGGCAGCGGCAGTGTCGCTGTCGGGCATGAGATCGGCGACTGCCACGAAGGAAGCCTTGCCCCCGGCGAGTGAGTTATCGGCAAGGAGAGGTTTGCAATTGGCATCGTAGATCATTTTGGCGGTTACGATTTCCTTGACGCCATCGCCGTCCAAATCGAGCAGATGTGGCATGCTCCAATTCTTATTGCGCGTTTTGCCGTCGATTTTGACATCATCTGCAATCTGCTCACATCCCGGGCGCCAAACGAGCTGTTTGGTGGCGGGATCGACCATGGCTACGCCGTAGTTGGTCGCAATGGAGGGTGTTTTATCGTTGGCCGGATCGAGGTATGCAATTGCGGGTGTATACGTTTTGGTCTTGTTGGTAATGTTGAGTGCATATTTCTCGACGAGTTTGTAACCACCGCCATCGGCTTCGAGTTTGAGGATCTGGAGACGGTCATTTTCGCTCTGATTGGCAAAACCATCCTGCGGAAGCTTGCATTCGCTGCGATTGGCTGTGCAGTGGCCGTTGGTACCGGCGATGAGCTCTGGGCCATCGGCCTTATCGAGGATGGGATCATCGACGTCGGCAATGGCGAGATCGTGAGGATACGTCGAATAGATGGCTTCGGAGGAGGCGATTTCGGTGCACTTGCCGATTTCATCATCGAGGCTGATCAGGCGAAGTACGCTGCCGGCCTGGGTATCGGGGCCATGGCCGTTATCGCGGTTGTACGAAATGAAAGCCAGGACGGGCTTGTCTTTTTCGTTAATGACGCCATCCTTGTTGGTATCGATGAGCGGAGCCACGAGCGGGGTCACAATGACATTGGTGGAAGAAGCAAATTTGGACGGTTTGCCGCCGGGCAGACAGCTAGGCCATTGATATTTTAAGCTCGTATTGGTGAAATCTTCGGCACTGGCAGATTTGGAGCAAATATCGGCGACATCGTCTGCATTGATGCATTTGTTTGTGATGGGATCACAATATTTGTCGTAATCGCAGTCGGAGTTGGTTGTGCACTCGTGATTGTCCTCGGTTTGCTTGACGCATTTGGGGAACACGCACAATTCATCTGCATTGCAGCAATGCTCTTTGAGGGATTCGTCCGCCACAGAGACATTGTCATAATAGCCGCAGCGTTTGGTGGCATCCTCGCATGTGATGCGGCAAATATTATCGACGCAGGTATAGCCGGGATCGCATTCGGGGCGGCAAATTGTCGTGGGATCTTTGCATTCGCCGTTGTAAAAGACGAGGCCATCGGTGCATGCGGGAACGCAATTTCCATCTTTGCAGATGGTATCATTCTTACATGTTGGGTTGCACTGTTTGTCAGGGTCGATCAACGTTGGGTCGACGCATGCGCCTTCGATACAAACCATCGGGCTGACGCATTCGGGCGCACAGAAATTGGGATCGACGCAGTGATTGTTGACGCAGACTTCGCCCTCGGGGCATGCCGGACTGCATACGCTCGGATTGATGCATTTGCCGTTGATGCAGAGTTCGCCTTTGGATGCATCGCATTCGGGATCGCAGTCGCCCTTGGGCACGCACTGGTTATTGTAGCAAATCTGGGTTTTGTCGTTGCATCGCGGGGTGCAAATCTGTCCGGGAACAGGGCGGCAATCGTCGTAGGCACAGACTGTTTCGCCGGCACAAATGGGCGTGCAGACCGGTTTGGGGTCGATGCAGACACCACCGATGCACAGCTGTTTATCGGTGCAGGCAGGATTGCATTCTGTCGTGACGCACACGCCATTGATACAGACCTCACCTTTGGCCGGGTCACATGCGGGATTGCAGGAATCGTCTTTTTTGATGCAGGTATTGTGGACGCATACTTCGTCTTCTTTGCATTCGGGATCGCACAAACCATCGGGATCTTTGCATGTTCCATGGTCGCAGACTTTGCCTGCCGGGCATCCGAGCTTGCCGTCTTCTTTGCAGAAATTCGGGTCGTAACAAACGCCGTTGAGGCATTCCTGGCCCTCGGGGCATTTGGCGCTGCAGACACCGGGTTCTTCGCATTTCTTATTGATGCAGACGGCGCTGTCACCACATTCTTTTGAGCAGTCCGTGCCCGGAGTGATGCATGCACCATTAAAACAAACCATGCCTTCTGCGCATTTGGGGCTGCAGACGTTGGATTCGGGGTTGGTGCACTGCAGGGCACTGCCTTCGGGATCGACCGGTCGGTTGATGCAATACTGGTCATCGAGGCATTGGACGGGTGGTTCCTCGGCTTCGCATACGCGTTTGGGATCGATGCATACGCCGCCGACGCATTCCTGATCGGGGTGGCATGCCGGATCGCATTCGGATTTGCGAGGCTCGCATTTGCCGTTGACGCACACTTCGGTCGGCTGGCATGCGGGATTGCAGTCATCCGTTCCGGGGTTGGCAATGCATGTATTCTGGAAGCAGGTTTGGCCATCTTCACACTTGGGATCGCACGTATCGTCCGGAATAATGCAGCGTCCCTCTACACAGACGCCGGGAGCCGGGCAGTCGAAGCAGTAATTGGGATCGGTGCACACACCGTTGAGGCAAATCTCTGTGTCTTTGCATTTCTCAGTGCATTCGCCCGGGGTTTCGCAATCGCCATTGATGCAGATCTCGGTAATTTTGCACTGATCGCTGTCGCATCCGCCATCGGGATTGACGCAAATGCCGTTAAAACATTTTTTGCCGTCCTTGCAGCTTGGGACGCACAGATTGCCGGGATCAAAGCATGCATCGGGGGGAACTTCCTCGGGAACGCTGATACAAATGTCCATCTCATCGCATTTGACCAGGACATCATCGGACGTCGGTGTCTGAACCGTCGTTTCGCAATGGGGTTTGGTGTCTTTGCACACGCTGTTGACGCATACTTGTTCACCCGTACAGTCGGGCACGCAGATATTGGGGATGACGCATTCCTTATTGACGCAAATGGCTTTGGGATCATCGCAGGAACAATCGTCGGGTTTGGGTTTTATGCATGTTCCCTGGAAGCACAGTTCGCCATTTTCACAGGCAGGGGAACAACCGTCGGGACCACTGCAGATGCCATTGATGCATTGCTGGCCGGGAGGACATTCGGGATCGCAGAAATTGGGATTGACGCATTTGCCATTGATGCAAATGAGTTCTCCGGTGCAGCTGGGGTTGCAGACGCCAGGTTCTTCACAATTGCCATGAACACAGACCGAACCGTCGGCGCACGTCGAACTGCAGTCCGTACCCGGTGTGATGCAGGTGCCGTTAAAACACTCGAGCCCGTTGGCACAGGTCGCATAACAATGGCTGCCGGGATCGCGGCATTCGGCACTGCCATCGTAGACGGTACAGAATTGATCCGGGGCACATGTCTGCCCTTTTTCGACACAATCGAGTTTGGGCGCGACACAAATGCCATTGACGCAGAACTGAGGTGCAACGCATTCGGGATCGCACTGATCGATGCTCGGCGTCACGCATTCATTGTTGATGCATATATCCGGATGGGTACATGCTGGGTTGCAGGAATTGTTCGTGTCGACACACACGAGGTTAAAGCAGGATTCTTTCGTCGTGCATTCGGGATTGCACTGCCCCGGATCGATGCAGCGTCCGGCAACGCAGGTTTGGCCAACGCAGGCCGGCTTGCAGAACTGCGGGTCGTAGCAAATGCCGTTGATGCAGGCCAGGCCGTTATTGCATGGTGTCTTGCAGACACCCGGGGTGACACAGCTGCCGTTCATGCAAACTTCATCATTCGAACATCCCGGATCACAATCATCCGATTCGAGCACACAGGCACCATTAAAACAAACGCGGCCTGCGGCACACGTCTGATGGCAAATATTTCCGGACGGCACGCAGGTATTATCTAAATCGGCGACACAGAACTGATTGCCCTGGCAAACATTGCCGCCGTCGTCTTCGCAGATGCGCCATGGATCGATGCATGCACCATTGATGCAGACTTCGTCGCTCTTACATGCTGGTTTGCAGCCATTCAAAGGAAGGCATTCGCCATTGATACACTCTTCGTCTGCCCCGCATGCAGGATCACAATCGGTGCTTATTTTTACACATGCCGAATGAAAACACATCTCTCCTTCGTCAGCTTTGCACGCTGGCGAACAGTCACCATGCGGAATACACACGCCATTCACACAATCACCGTCGATACAATTGTCGCAGGATGTATCCTGTTGATAATGGAATACCCAGCGATGATCGGTGATTTCGTCGTTACATCCGCATGCAACGACGACCCCCATAAACAACGTGATGAACGTTGCTTTCTTTCTGTTTGTCATTAAAACCTCCTTTTTTGGGACCACATGTGGGCGTAATGGCGCCCTTCCAGTCAAGAATCTATTTTTAGAGATTTTAACGAATGAAATCAAGGAACGGGCAGATTATTCGAAATATTTCGAAAAAATATTTTTTTCGTAAATTTTGTTCCTTCGTCTATGCGCCATCAGGCGCATACGACTCGCTTTTCGGGCTATTGCGCTCTGGTGCCGGGCCACTACCCGCACCAGAGCGCAATACGCCCTTTGGCGCCCGGCTATGTGACCATACGCCGGGCGTGTATTATTCTGTCTCCTCCCAAAAGATTGCATAATGATTAGGCTATGTTTAACCATCGTGGATATGACTTATTTCGATAGCTAAATCATTTCATTGCTTTGAGTTTTGAGCTTTGAGTGGTCAATCCATTCTCTAAGCTCTAAGCTCTAAACTAGGATGGAAGTTATCCGTGAAAAAAAATATTCCCCCTCGTTAATCAGAGCCAATGATTATAGCTTTGCTTTTAAAATGGTCTCGATCATGCGTTTGTAATCTTCGGCATAACTATGATTGAAGCTGGATAGAGCACTGACAAGTATGTAGGACTCAGAGCCATTGAGAATGACGACTTTATAAGAAGATGAATTCTTCGATCTGCGTTCGACGATATTGACCGGCGTGTCCTGGTAGGAACGATTGTAAATTCTGTATTTTCCATTTTTTCGGAATCCGCGATGAATCTCGAGCCTATCCCTGAAAATTCGAATCCAGACTTTGGTACGGGTCATGAGTGCGCAGTAAAGAAACCACGCGCCAATACCACCGAACATCAGCACGATGATAAACTCAGGATTGCGAGTCATAAATAATATCAACATTGCCCAGCCTACAAAGAATGTCCCCAAAATCAGATCTATGATCCCCACCGGCTGTCTGGTAACGAGGGTGCGCAAGTACTCAGAATCCCTGATCTCGGTGTCATATTCCCAATGCGCTTTGGAAATAGTGTGAAGTTCATCGAGGGAGTGAATGACTGGAATGTCTATCAGGTATTGACTGTGCGGCAGTACTTTATCGAGTTCGGATGTGAGCTCCGGAGCGTTGCCCCGTGTGGAAAAAGGCTGTTCTGCAACTTCATTTGGATCGAATGATTCCCCATTGGCACCGAGTGGCGCATGAATGGACAGTTTTGAATCTTCTTCTTCCGTTTTTTCTGTGTCGATTTCGATGAGATCGCTTCGATCTGTTCTGCGTGCACAGGCATGGCATATCTTGCTGGAACCACGCAATTCGTCATCGCCAATGACTTCACGGCATTCGGGGCAAACTGTAAATTTCATTTGGGACTCCTAAATGGCCTGAGCAAATCCGTTTGTAAAACAAAAAACCGATCAGGGCAGAAACATTTCTGTGGCACGAAGCCATGATGATAGTAATATGGATTTCTAGTGAAAAATCTACTATAATATAGAGGGGATGCCGTTACAGGGTGTGCATTT
The DNA here is from genome assembly GCA_002395385.1 of Myxococcales bacterium UBA4248. Classification (GTDB taxonomy): domain Bacteria; phylum Myxococcota_A; class Bradymonadia; order UBA4248; family UBA4248; genus UBA4248. Next base: position 5,063 of record DGWW01000248.1, on the reverse strand, counting down.
GCATGGAGAAAGCTATGGCGCGGTGGAATTTTGCTCTTATGATTGCAGGGATCATGGTTTGTTCAGCTGGTTGTTCGCTTTCGTCCCTGCCGGATTGTTATGAGGGGGAAACGAGATGCGGCCTGGGGGATGACAATAAACCTTTTTTGTCAGTATGCAGAGATGGCGAGTTTGTCTATTCGAGGGCTTGCGATTATGGGTGCCATGAGGACAAATGTGCCGAGGCAGAGGACTCCGCGTGTGCAGAGGGTGAAAAGCTTTGCGTCGATCCCGACACCCAAAAAATGTGCAAAAATGGCAAATGGAGCTTTATTCCCTGCAGCAATCATTGTGAAGATGGTGAATGCGCTGCGAAGACCTGTGAAGCGAGTAATCCCGTGTGCAGCGATGCATACCACATTGAACGATGCATCGAGGGCATTACCGAACGGGAAGAATGTGGCAATGGCCAGGAATGCAAAGAAGGTCTGTGTCTCACTGTTGGTACAGAGCCAGACCCTCCGACGCTCAATCCCGAAGACGAAACCCCAGGTGCAAAATGCGATGAGACTTATATTGCGCACTGTTCGAAAGATGGGACAGCTGGTTATAATTGTATTAATGGTCAGATTGTGCAGGAGAACTGTACCGATTCGCAATGTATTGCAACGGAAGGCAAGGCTTCATGCGAAGCACAGACAGGGGCTGCATGCAGCAAAGAGAGCGATACCCCCGTCTGTTCGGAAGACAAAAAGACCGGCAGGTACTGTATAGATGGCAAATGGGCGAGTATCACATGCGAAGGCGATACGCTATGCAGTCTGGACGAAACGAGCAAAAATAGCATTAGCTGTAAAGACCCCGGTGACATTGAAGTCCCCCAGGTGTGTGATGCCCTGTCTGGTGATACGTTTGTCATCTGTTCGGGAAAAGGTATTCTGGAATATAAAAATAGGACGAAATTTAATATTAAAAAGATAATATTTAAAGGTGATATCAATCTTGCGGATGCCTTAAAACCTGACATGGATGGTGACTCATGTGAATGGAAAGACTGGAAATCAATGATCGTTCCCGATGGTACAGAAATCATTGGTCTGGATAATGCGACCATAAAGTTCATTCAAGGGTCTATGCGATGTACTTTGCCCCAATCATTTTTCTATAATATTATCGCAGGAAAAATAGAGGGGATTCATTTTGATATCGATTACGCTGGAACCGGTGCAGCGGTTCTCGTTAATACTTTTAAGAGCTCGGTCATGGAGAATGTCACCATTACCGGCAACGCCACGCAATTGCCGACTAACAATTCTGGCAATTCTGGCATAGGGGATTATGCTCTCATCAAAAATGGTGAGAAATTTAAATTGAAGGATGTCACTATCGATATGACAAAAATGTGGGGGTATGGTAATCCCATGGGCGGTGTTGTTGGCAAAGCCGATGGTGGGGAGCTTGATGGAGTCCATATTACATTTAATGAATTGATCAACCATGGTGCAAATGCTGGTCTGGGAGGGATCATTGGTGAGATGTCACAGCCATCACAAAAGATGACAATATCCAATACATCTTTGATTATAAATCATGCTGAGATCCAATCTGGCGATGGCATCTTTGGGGGAGTGATACATCAGACGAATAATATCGATCTACAGAATGTATATGTTCAGCTAGATAATTTGAATCTTCCGATGAATAGCAATCATCCAGCAAATAGCAACTATTCTGGTGCGCTGATCGGTAAGACAGGAACTGAGAATATTAAGATTAATGTTTCCAAAAACATAGTTCGAATTAAACATACAATTGAGGATGAAATCAAGAATAACGATAAAATTGCAGGTATCATGGGGACCGGAAATAAGAATTTGACGGTTAAAGATACTTTGATAATATCCGATAGCGCGCTATACGGGACATTGATGGGGAGTGCGGGGTATATGCCTGTACTTGATAAAGTTATCGTCGTTTCGCCAGAAAATGTAGGAAAGATCAAACCATTGCCTAATGATAATATTAATAATGAACTAATTAAATCATTTATCGATGACTATCATGCAGACGACGCCTGCAACTATATTAAAAGTTTGTATTTTTACACTATAAAAAATTATTACCAACCTTCCAGCTGTGCTTATATTTATGCAGTCGACGTCGATAATAGCAATTATGCGGATGATTTGCTGACGATACTGAACGCAGATTCTGGCGATATCACCTGGACACTCAAAGACATTCATTTTTCAGATTTCGTTTTAAGTATTCCCGTCTTTGAGGCCGCCGGCCATGTCCCCGAATAGGGATGGTGCGGCGTATGCGCACAGGGCAAAGCCCGCGCACATAGCCGCACCGGGCGCGCGTATGAAATAGCGCGCCCCGGCACCGAAGCAAAAAAGCAAGGTGCCGCGTGAAAAAATGCACATGAGATGTGGCTCTCCAACCGTGCTTACAGATTTTTTTGAATAACCCCCAATGCAAATCGTTTGTGCGGATGTTTAGCTCCCGTTCCCCCGTGAACGGCTCCCTCTGGGGAAACCTCAATAAGGAGAAGTATTCATGCCTCTGAATAAATTTGCTTTTGCGCTGGCCGGTTTAATGTTCTGTTCCTCTGTTGCGTTTGCCCAGGAAGCAGCTCCTGCTGCAGCCCCTGCCGAACCTGCCCCAGCTGCCGCGCCAGCTGAAGCTGCTCCAGCCGCCGCACCAGCCCCCGCTGCCGAAGCGGCCCCTGCACCCGCCGCAGCTCCTGCGCCTGCAGCGGCTCCCGCACCCGCACCTGCCCCTAAACCCGCAGCCAATGGCAGCTACATCAAGGATGCCAATGACATTGCCGGTGCAACCGCCATGCTCAAAAAAGTCGACGAAAACCACAATCCTTTTAAAGATCAGTGGATTCATACCAAGATGGTGCTCAATGGCGGCGTCCATAAGAATACGACTTACGATTTTGACACCTATACCAAGGGGACGAACCGTCGTTCTGTCCGTTTCTTCGAACCAGCCGAGATGCGTGGTATGGGCGTCGTAACCAAAGGCCGCGACGAAGTCTATGCCCGTTTGCCGGACTCGCAAAAAATCCGCCGCGTTGGTACGCATGCTAAACGCCAGAGCTTCTATGGGTCGGACTGGTCGATGGATGACATGTCCATGATTTACATGGCCGATGACTACGATGTCGTAAAGATTCTCGATATGAACGACAATGGCGGTTCACATGTCAAACTGGAACTCAAACTCAAGAATGGCGTCGATCTGCCTTATCCCAAGCTCGTCATCAAGCTCGACAAAAAACTCATGTTCATGGATTACATCGAGTATTACAGCGAAGCCGGTAAGCTCATCAAGACCCAGGAGCGCGATACTCCTAAAGATTTTGGCAATGGCCATCTGATTTACACGCATGTCAAAGTGACGGATGCCAATACCAAGCACATCACCGAAAACTTTGTCGATGCCGAAAAAACGAACCAGAATATTCCGGATGAAACCTTTACTAAACGTTGGTTGCTCAAGAGCCTGTAAACAATGTGCAATTGGGATGCAAAACTAAAGGTGAAGTCTAAAGCTAATAATACTCCATTCTTTAGGAATACAATCGAGAATCCTCGAATTGCTAATTGCTAATTGTGCATTCATTCCGATCCGGGCGCGCCTGTGGCACACCCGGCTAGATTCTAAGAATGAAACGCCTTCCAGGCGTGTCGATTCTATTGGAAAATTGCCATTCAATTGCGAATTGCGAATTGCTTTAAACATCAATAAACGTAGAAATATCGCCGTCGATGCGCTGCATGATGAAATCCTTGAATCGATCTTTGAGGCGCGCTTCGATTTGGCGGATGCGTTCCTTACTGATATGATATTCAGCCCCGAGTTCGGCGAGTGTAATGGGATCATCGGCCATGAGACGGCGGTTCCAGAGCGCAAGTTCTCGGGGATCTGTAATTGTCTGTGAGAACTCCATCATGATTTCGTGGACTTTTGCGTAGAAATCTTCCTGAGCAACGGTCTGTTCGGGAGATGCACTGTTGTCTTTGAGCATTTCGCCGATGGTGACATTTTCATAGCCGGGGGCTGTCTGATCGATGCTGAGTGCCGGCTGATCGAGATGTCTCGAAACATCGATGACATCCTGTTCAGAGACGCCGAGTTTTTCGGCGACGAGTGCCGGTGTCGGGTTGCTGTAGCCTTCCTGCTGCAGCTGGGCACGCGCTTTTTTGAGGTTATAAAAGAGTTTTCGTCCGGATCGCGTCGAACCGATGCGGATGGGCTGAAAATGATTCATCAGATAATTGAGAATCATGGCCCGGATCCAGTACTGGGCATACGAGGTGAATTTGACATGCCGGTAGGGGTCGTAGCGCTGAATCGCTTCTGAAAGGCCGACATTGCCTTCCTGGATGAGTTCGAGCAGATTGGCCCATCGACGTTTGTACTCCCGGGCTATCTTGACGACGAGTCTGAGATTGGTCAAAACGAGGAGCTGAGCCGCTTCGAGATCGTTGTTTTGTTTATAGCGAACTGCGAGTTTTTGCTGATTTTCGGCATCCAGAATGGGATGATTGCGAATATGGGACAAATAAAGCGTCAAGGGATCTGTCGTCGTATCCGACACATAATTTCTGGGTTTAAATGCATCCCTTAGAGCGAGCATGCCGTCTGCCGAATCGACATCGACATTCATGGTCTCGTAATGCTTTTCCTGCTTCTGACCATGTGCCAATAGAATATTGGGATCCGGAAGCAAATCTGGATCTGTGATCTCGATGTCCGGGAAATCGTCCTCGCTATTTAATGCTGCTTCCGAAATGTCATCTAAAATGGCGTCATCATCCAGAACTTCCGGGATTTCATTCTGATCATTCTCAATGATTTGCAGATTCTGCGAAGCCGGCGAATTTTTCTCAATTTCTTTTACTTTCTTCATGTACGAACTCCATGCGCAAAACGCGCGGAGAGAGAATAAACATAAATTGAAATTTGGGAAGAGCGTTTTTTTTTGAATGTGCAATGAGCAATGTGCAATGTGCAATTGGGATGCAACACTCAAGGGAGACTCTTTAATGACAATTGATAATTGA
>DGWW01000215.1 GCA_002395385.1 Myxococcales bacterium UBA4248 | reverse complement strand
TTTTTGCCGCCGGAACGCACTTTTGGACAATCTTCACGATGAATTTTGCAGCTGGAACATATTTTTGGGTAATCTTGTGATGATTCTTGCAAACGGAATGTGCTTTTTGAAAGTATCATCATGATTTTTGCTGCCGGAACGCACTTTTTGATAAAATCACGATGATTTTTGCCGCCGGAACGCACTTTTTGTCAAAATCACGATGATTTTGACCGCCGGAACGCACTTTTAGGCAATTTTACGATGATTTTTGCTGCCGGAATGCACTTTCTGTGGTTCTTATGGTGATTCTTGCATCCGGAACACAGTTTGGATTGTTATTATGAAGAAAATTGTGCACGGAACACAAAGGGATGCTGTTAGCAAGCATATTTGCGCGTATCGGCAGTGACAAGGGGCATGCCCCTTTGTCACAGCCGATAGCGCAAAAAGACGGGCGTATTTACGGCAGTGGGGCACGCCCCACTGCGTCGTAAATAGCCCGGCCCCCAAATGAATTGAAACAATCGACCACATCTGAGCTGAATCGTTACCCTAAATCAAGGCAATTTCATAAAAGCAGTTGAAAGATTTGAGTGTAGAATCTATTCTAACAGTTGTGTTTTTCTTTTAGGAGTCACGTATGCGTAAAAGTTATCTTTTGGGGATTTTGGCGGCGCTTTGTTTTGCCTGTGGCTGCAGCGATGACAGTTCGAAGGGAAGCAATGGGGATAATCAGGGGCAGGGAACTGGCGAACAGGACCAGAATCATCCAGAGGATCCGTCCACCGAAAAGGACAAACCAGTCGAAAAGCCCGACAGACCCGTGGATAAACCCGTGGATAACCCCGAGCCCCCCGAGCCTCAGACGGATCCTTGCCAGGATATCGACCTTCAGACATCGCACGATCATTGCGGTACATGTGAACATGTCTGTGGCGAGTATGAAGATTGTGTCGATGGTGCCTGTGTGTGCCAGACGGGATATATCGACTGCGATGGCGATGGCGTTTGTGAAACGGAGGGCGCGTGTGAATGCAAGCCCGGGGAGACGCGACCGTGTTACGACGGCGATGAGGGGACTGAGAACGTCGGTGCCTGTCATGGAGGACATCAGGAATGTCAGATAGAGGAGGGCATGTCACCCTACTGGGGGCTGGATTGTATCGACCAGGTTTTGCCCAATTATGAGTATACCTGCGATCCTTCGCAGCCGGATTTGGATCTGGACTGTAATGGCAAGCCCGATGCAACTCAGGACAGCGATGGTGACTCCTATACGGTATGCAATGAAGGCGGCGATGCCATTCTGGATTGTTGTGATCATATCAATAGGTGCGGTAGTCCTGAACTGATACATCCAAATCAGATTGATTGCCGCGGCAATTACGTGGATGATAACTGCAGTGGTGCTGCCGATGATGATCCGGAGGCTCCCGAGTGCGGTGATGTGACCGTCGTCGTCGAGGCAGATTGCAAAATTAAGGATCAGAATTGCAGTTCTGTGAGCAAATGGAATTACGGCGAAACGAAGAATGCATCGGCCTGGGGGGCATACGAACTGGCCAAGGCCATGGATGCCTGTCTGGATGTCGTGACCGCAGAGTCGAACAAACCGGGCTTAATTGAATATGCCATTACGCCGGCAAGTGATTATCATATTGGGATCGACCCCAAACAGATTCATATCAAAACTGCAATGAAGGATGCCGAAGGCAATGTGCTCATTAAACCGCGTGTGGGCGAGACATTCGTATTATTGTCGTCGGGCATTGCCGGGGACGTTCATGACGAACTCTCGAAATATGGTATCGAAGATATGAAATTCTCCTTGGGTGGATCGATTCCCGAGCCCTATCGGACGGCACATGCCAACCAACTTCAGACGCATCCTGCTTGTGCTTCTGGCGGATCCGATATCTACGACTCAGTTCGCCTGCATCTTAAAATGCGAGCGCCCGAAACCGCCAAGGGGATCAGCTTCGACTTCCGGTTTTTCTCGCGCGAATATCCTTATTATGTCTGTTCGAAATACAATGACTTCTTCCTGAGTATATTGACCGACGAAAATGGCCATCCGATTGCCGATCTCGATGGCGATGGCGATGTCATGGACGAAGATGGCAACATCTCTTTCGATAAGAATAATAACCCCGTGTCGGTCAACAATGCATTCTTTACGACGTGTGCGGAAGCGCCTTGCGGTGTCGAGTTCCTCAATGCCTCGAGCGACAAATGTCCGGCTACGATTGCATGTTCTGGCGATAAATGCGGCGGCACGATGTGTACCGATGGCTCGGATGTCCTTTCGGCATATTATCCCAAACCTTACACTGGTGGTACAGATCTAAAGGAACAGCGCGGCGGCGGTACGGCATGGCTGACGACGAAAGCGCCTGTCAAACCCGGCGAAATCTTCAATCTCGACTTCTACATCTGGGATACCGGAGATCTGCGCTTCGATTCGACCGTCATTCTCGACAATTTCCAGTGGGAATGTACCGAAACACAGGTTGGAACCGATTTTGCCAAGGGAGAAGTCAATTAGTTTGGCACTGTTTAACTAACGGGGAGGTTTCTACTCAGCCGGGGCTCTGCCCCGGACCTCGTCAAGGGTATGATGCCCTTGGAACCCACAATATTTAAATATGAATGCCATACGTTTTCTCTTACGGTGCGAAATGGGGCCCCTAACCCATTCCGGACTTCGGGGTTCGGATCATTTCGTTTGTGGCTGTTGATTCGGATATTGATCGCAATCGACAATTTCGGTGCCGACGACATTATCATTTTCATCGTAGGTAACGATCTGACATTGGCGCACTTTAACCACTTCGGTCGTTGTCGTAATTGTTTTTGTAACGACTTCGGCATCGGATGGTGAAGATGAGGTAATGGTCACGACATCTTTCGTGACGTTGGGGGACGTCTTGTATTGGGCCGTTTTCTGGCGTTCGCGTCTATGTTCGCTAAAGAGATTCTCTATTTTAAAGGGTTTGGCGGGTATCGCTGCGACAGGGATATCATCGACGGAATAGCTTTTTTTAGGTGGTGCAAGACAGGAAGACAATGATTTGGATGACCAGGACTTTTGGGCACAATTGCCATAAAGCAGGCTTCCTGAGGAGGGATATTGCACTACAGTTCCATCGTCGGATTGAACTTCGAATACAAAAGATGTGCATGCTGCCGGACTGAGTGATTGAATATCTTTTGTATTTATTAAATATAAACCATTTTTTGAGGTTCCGATTTGCAGAGAAAGTTCATAACATCCTTGTGTTTCGAGGTGCACAACGGCTTTTTTGACGGATTGCTTGTCATGATAAAAATGCAGGCCGATATATTGATTTATACCATCTGAGAATGATGCGCCGGCAGTGATCGTCAGAGGCGTGGATTTTTTTGTGTGTGCCAGATCCTGAATGAGTGCACCTTTATAGATACCATACCCGGCTTGATTGAATTTGGGGTTTAATAGATTTTTTCGGTGGCCAGAAGTTATATTGCCGTCTTCATGGAGCCACATATTGATAAGAAAGACGGCGTCATCGTAGAAATCATGGGTATACAGTATATTTTCGCCATAGAGATCGAAGGGTTCCTTGGCACAGAAACCTTCGATGCGTTCTGTATATTTGCCAAAGGATGCGCCGCACTTGAATGAATTGGCACAGGTACACGATGTCTGTCCCTGGCAGTTTTGGGGGTAATCTTTGTAAATCGATTTTTTGATTGTACAAGGTGAATCGTGATCGGGGCATTCAAAGGGGCCCGTAAGATTGGCGTACATCTGTGAGGATTTTTCGAGACAATCGCTCCAGTAGAGCGGCGGCATCGAAGCGAGATATTTTTCGTCGGGTTTGCAGTTTTTTCCGCAATCATGGAGGGCAGTCCTGGTATCGGCACGCGCGGCATTGGTGAGTAAATGTACAGCACGCGCGACCATCGGGATGGTTTCACCTTCGCCGTAGCCAAAAGCTAGAGAGGGGAGTGTGAGGATGCATGCTGCCAGTAAAAGGGCGATGGAGTATTTCATGGGATGGCCTGAATGTATTGGCAATGAGCAGTGAGCGATGGGCATGTACAAAGGATGGGAATTCTAGTTACTACTCAGCCGGGGCTCAGCCCCGGACCCCGCCAAAGGGC
>DGWW01000343.1 GCA_002395385.1 Myxococcales bacterium UBA4248 | reverse complement strand
GGCGCCGGCGTCGGCAAGACCGTTTTCATCATGGAGCTCATCAACAACGTCGCCCTCAAGCACGGCGGTTATTCGGTTTTCGCCGGCGTTGGCGAGCGTACCCGTGAAGGCAACGACCTCTATTGGGAAATGGTCGAATCCGACGTTATCAAACTCGGCGAGGCCCCCGATCAGTCCAAAGTATCGCTGGTCTATGGCCAGATGAACGAGCCGCCTGGGGCCCGTGCCCGCGTCGCCCTCTCCGGCCTCACCGTTGCCGAGTATTTCCGCGAAGAACTCCATCAGGACGTGCTCCTCTTCATCGACAACATTTTCCGTTTTACGCAGGCAGGTTCCGAAGTATCCGCACTTTTGGGCCGTATCCCAAGCGCCGTAGGTTATCAGCCCACGCTGGCCACCGAAATGGGCGAGCTCCAGGAACGCATTACCTCGACGAAGAACGGCTCCATTACGTCAATTCAGGCCATCTACGTGCCCGCCGACGACCTCACCGACCCCGCACCGGCCACGACATTCGCCCACCTCGATGCCACGACGGTTCTCTCCCGTAACCTCGCCAGTATCGGTATTTATCCCGCCGTCTATCCGCTTGCTTCGACCAGTACACTGCTCGATCCACTCATCGTCGGCGATGAGCATTATCAGGTCGCCCGCGCTGTCCAGTCCACCCTGCAGCGCTACTCTGAACTCCAGGACATCATCGCGATTCTCGGTATGGACGAACTCTCCGAAGAAGACCGCCTCACCGTCAACCGCGCCCGTAAAATCCGTAACTTCCTGTCACAGCCTTTCCACGTCGGCGAAAAATTCACCGGTATCCCCGGCCGCTATGTCGAACTCAAGGACACCATCCGCAGCTTCAAGGCTCTGCTTTCGGGCGAATTCGACGATTATCCCGAAACGGCATTCCTCATGGTCGGCAATATCGACGACGTCATCGAAAAAGCTGGAAGAAAAGGTAACTAAATGTCAGATAAGCTCGATGTCAGAATTATAACACCTGCGCGCATCGTCTTTAAACGCGAGGCCGAATCGGTGATCCTGCCCGGAACCGCCGGCGAGATGGAAATCCTGCCCGGTCACGTCGCTATTTTCTCGACAATCAAAGCGGGCCAGATCACGATCCGCGATGGCCAGAAGAAGGCGATCTTCGCATGCGGTGCGGGATTGCTCGAAGTCTCTGGAAACGATGTGACGCTTTTGGTTGACTCGGCCGAAGGCACCGCCGAAATCGATCCCGAAGAAGCCCGCAAGATGATCGAAGAAGCCGAAGATAAACTCAAGGATATCGAAAGCCTCGACGAAGAAACGCGCTTCGCCTTCGAAACACGACTCGCTGCAGCCAAAGCCCGCATCGATGTCTTTGAACGGACTTCGAATGAATCGTCTCCCGAAGAGGGATTCTCGACTTTTGTCGAGCCAATCAAGCCCGAGGAGAAGAAGGAATAATTAGCAATTAGCAATTAATGAGTTCTCTACTTTATTCCTAAAGAATTCAGTTTATTTAGCTTTAGATTCCACCTTTAGCTTTGCACATTCAATTGCTCATTGCCCATTGTTTTGGGGGCTTCGGCTTTGGGCATAGCCCATACGCCTTCGCCGCGCGGCTATTTCATACGCCGCGCGATTTTTTTTATGGGGAGCGTCATTGTCCCCCTTTTTTTGATTTTATCTGTTCGGGAATTTAAAAAGCCCGCGGTTTGTTCCAAACAAGACCTGAGGCCGTATCGCTTTGCGATAGGCCGAAGCGCGCGCCGTATCGAACGTTAGTGCGATAGGCGGCGGGAAATAATTCATAATTCGTAATTCATAATGCGTAATTGAATTGCCAAAACTCAAGGAAAAGCCTGAATTAATTAGGAATGCGGAATGCGGAATTGAATTTGCTGAACCCCCAAATGTACCTCTAAAGCAAAAAATATCTTCAATTCTTTGGAAATTATCATTGAGAATGCCCGGATAATTCCGAATTCCGAATCCCGCATTTTCCCAAGATTCCGCATTACAGGAATTGCATCAAAGCTCGGATTTAAAAGTCAGTAAAGGCCATGTCAGACGAAATAAAGTCACAGGAAAGCGAATCGCTGTCACAGGATACTGAACAGAAAGCTGAAGAACCCCGGAGTTCGGATGATCGGACGCTGAGTGAACAGAATCTCGATGCCTTGGATGCGCTCCCGTCAAGCCGCCGCAGATCGGCCATAATACTGGGAATTGCGGGCGTATTATTTGCATATTGCATCATCATTATCATCCTCATGCCACCTCTGAGCTGGAAGGCTGAGAAAAAAAAGCAGTCGAATTACCGCATTCTGACAGAAATCAGTCAGGTGGAAGCCGGTGCCGATGCACAGACATCGTTGAGATATGCGCCAGTCACAGAGAAATCAGCCTATACTCTGAAGCTGCGTCAAACGGCGCAATATCAGGAAAATGCGCGAACGGAAGTTCTCCTGGATGCCGACGTAATTTTTACGCGTCCCCAGCGGCGCGAGACAGATGATGCGATCATGGTGGTGTTTGAAAACGTCGATGTCAAGGTCCTGGATGGGACAGATGCTGTCGAGTTGGCGAGTATAGGGGGCATGTTGGCCGATATTGGAATTTATTCGCGTCTGGGTGCCAGAGAGGGGCTTTTTACGGTCGTAGCAGAAGCAGACATCAACCCGCAGGTTGCGCGAGTACTGTATGTTTTTGCAGATGTCCTGCGGCAGGTTTGGATTCCTTTGCCAGAAGAGACCGTTGGCAACAAGGGGGGATGGCATTTTAAAGATACGGATACGACGCTGCCGTATTATCGCGATTCGCAGGTTGGATTTGAGAGCCAGGGAGACGCAGTCACGCTGAATGTGACGACAGAATTGTTTTCGCGAGCCGACGGCGCGCAGGGCAATGGAAAGAGCCGAATTGAGATCAGCCATGGGCGTGTGAAAGCGGCGGACGTCGATTATCGACACACCCCGAAGCAATCAGGCGAAAGCGCATCAGAAGTGTTGTTTCATGCCGAATTGCGTGCAAAATGACGTAGAGGCAGGAATCTCCAAACGGACAGTTGAAATTTTTATAAAATATGTGTATACTCAAAGTGTGTGCTCATGGCTGTGTATATGTCATGTATGCATGGTAATGAAAAATAGTTTTAATCCTTGTAAAAGGTTTGCATCTCGTCATTTAGAAGACCTATTAAGGAGTGGTTATGGCAAATCATCGAAATTGGGCAATCCTGTTGAGTGCACTTATGCTTGCAGGCGCAGGACTTACAGGCTGCGATGACAAAAACTGGACATGTGAAGAATGCCCGACAGATCCGGACAACCCGGATGAAACTCAGCGCGGAGCCACGAGCGACGATTTCAAGGGTATATCCAAGTATTCGGCCAAAGAGATCAAGGGTGCTTCGAGCACCTGCAAGAATGCGGATTCCTGCATGGAAAGCGGCAGCTGCACGAAAGGTGCCGATTATGCGGCATGTGAATGTGCTCAGGGCGGTGTAGCCTGCCAGACCTATCCCGCATGTGCCGGCATCGGCAAATGCGAATACGAATGCGAAGGTGACACCTGTTCCTGGCTGGTCTGCGCAAATACGGAGAAATGTAAAGGTGAATGCAATCTGGCCACACTGGTGTATGAAGAAGATTACGATGGCGATGGTATCCCAAACGGCGTCGAAATGGAGAGCGAATTAGGTCTGGATCCCTGTAAAGCAGATACAGACGGCGATGGTGTCAGCGACGGTGTCGAGGATCTCAACCACGACGGCAAATTTCAGGAAGCTGCCGGCGAGACCAATCCAGCCGATGCCTCCAGCAAGCGCGATCCCAATTCCCAGGACGGTATTCTTGTCAAAAATGCCTGTAAGAAAGAGGATGTACTCGCCGGTGGTACGACAGGTAAATACACCCGCTTCCATCTCGCCAAAGTCACGAACAAGGGTTATAAATACTATCCCGAGCTCGATATGACGGACACGACCGTCATTCGCTTTGAAAGCGATAAAGTGGCAGGCTTCTTCGGATCGAATTCGTCCGTCATCGGTACCGGCCAGCAGGTTCTGGGCAACAATACCCTCGACGCCGGTTCTTACGTCGAAAACTCCGCATTTAAGGCATCCGTGCCTCTGGCGTCCTGGTTTAGTGATATAAAAGGTCAGGGCTATAATAAAGACCTTCAAATCATACCCAATCATACTGTCGACCGTTACAAATATGCCATTACCACCAATGGCAAATCGCTGCAGGAAATTGCGGATGCCATTGCCAAAACGCTCGATCCTGCATCGGCAGCCAAATACGGCGGTTCGATAAAATGCGACACCGCCACTCTGTATCTGGCCCGTTCAGCTTATGCCAAAGGCCGTATTTACAGTGGTGCTCTTGCCTGTGATAAAGATCTCAGTACGGCTTCGGTCGCAGCTCTGATGGATGACGTTCTGTCCGGAACGCTCGTCGCCCCAAGACGTGAGCTCGCGGATGAAGCACCTGCGGGCGGTTACGCAGCCTACGAAGATTTTGTCTGCCAAATTGAGCCCTATGGCAATTCCTCTGGTAAAGCCGACTTCCTGTGGGTCATCGACAATTCCGGTTCGATGGCCGACGAATTGGAAAACCTCTCCAACACGGTTGCCATGTTCAGTAAGACCATGGCGGCCTACGGCATCGACTCTCGCGTTGGTGTTACTACGACGGATGCCTATCTGCTGGATGAAGATCCGACCGCCTACAAAGCCTACGATGAGAATTATAAAATCGTCCTCGGTAGCGATACCTATCTGAATGGCGTCGGCTTTAAACAGAGCGGTACTACGATGAAGCAATTCCGCGGTTTCCTCGACATTGTGACAAACGGCAAACCGGATAATGGTAAGCAATCAGCCTTCCAGCAACAAGTTAAAATTAACACACGATGTACTGCCAATGGCAAGCAACAAAAGAATATTTGCGGCTTTGGTTTTGAAGATGGTCTGAAAAGCGGCTCGTATACGCTGTCACGCTTCAGTGTCGCTCTCGATGCTGCAAGCGCACCAGATTACTATAGCCAGCAAGATAAAGGCCAGTGGGATATCATTAAACAGATTAAATCCGGTGTTGCCGAAGGAGATGACGCCAAATTGGCGCAAATATCTCCAAGTAAAGATGAGAACACCCTTTTGTACGTCATCTGGGTATCCGACGAAGAATCCCGCCAGTTTAAAGAAGATCCTCAGACCGCCAAGCCCAAAGACAGCTCAAATACGAACCCAGTGTTTGGTAAATCTGAAGGTGCTATCTGTAAATCCGGTTACAAACTCGACGGCGGCACGATGCGTACGGGTGTGGGCGGTGCCGACTTAGCAGCCAGTGAATGTAACCCCTCGATGAAATCCCAACTGGATCAGCTCATTAAAGAAGGTAAACTTACAGACGATAGTTCGATGGAAGAGATTGAGGCGATTTATCCTGAATATGCTAATATGTTGAAATACTACATCAAGCAGTATCAGAATTATGCTCAGAACGCCAAAGAGATCGTCGGCTTCGCCTTCGTCGGTGATGTTGGACGTGCAAATGGTGGTTTCTGCCAGGAACTCGCAACCTGCACCGGCACTGATCAGGAATCTGGCGAGGTTCGTAAGTGCGAAGAATATGCATCCGATAATACGACTTGTCTGAAATGTAATCACTGGAATTACAACGACTCGGCGGCAACTACCGGTGCTAACTATGGTCTGTCCTATATTCACATGGCTCGCTTTTTGAGTTCGTACTATCCTGACAATCCTGACAAAGCAACCAAAGAGGGTGGTAAAGCCAGTATCTGCGCTACCGACTACAATGCAACGGTTACTGCCATTGCCGAAGACGTCGTCGGTCGTCTGGGGTCTCACAAACTTTGGGGCTATCCCGTCTCCTCCTCCATTCGCGTCTTCCGCGTCGATACAAAGAAGAATACGATTGTTGAGCTTAATCGTAATGCTGCTACCGACGGTTGGGCTTACGATGCTTCGCAAAACGCCATTACGTTCAAAAATGTTAAGAATATTGCCATCACCGACTCCATTGCAATTACCTACGTGATTTGGAAAGGGATTGAAGGCTAGTTCAAAATGGCTATCTCAAAATGCCCCGATTTCGGGGCATTTTTTTTGTCTATTCTCCATAAAATATCAAAACACCCTATCTTTAACCACCTCGAATAGGCATTTTCGTTAGTATCGTTACTTCATTGCCGAGAGCTTTGAGCTTAGAGCTTTTGATTTTAAAACCATGAAGCGATATGGCCTTTGGGACAAAACAAGGTCCCGTTGGTTAAACATAGCCAAATAAAAAGCCCCTCAAACGGGGCCTCATGGTGTCTATTTTCTCTATTCAATCGCGAATGGCAAAGACCTGGATTATGGAATGCGCTGAATTGGGAAGAGTTTAGCCCATAGATGCACACCAAACTGGGCCAACAGCTGCTTCAGGCGTTCAAAGAACAAAACCGACACGACGATATTCCCTTTCTCTGTCGAGAAAATCGGTGCTTCCCGCGCAAAGGGATTGTTGACGATTTTAAATTCGTATCCAGACAAACGTGGCGAAGTAAAACCAAAGGCTCCCCAGGTTGCTTCGGAATAGGGGTTAAAATCGATTTCACAGTGAATGACAGGCAGACGAAGCCGATAAAAATGGTAGATAGCATCCCGGATCACGATGGGTGGACGCCCGAGCCATTGCTGTGCAAATGCTATTGCCCCATCCAATGGACAACCCGATGCAACGACAATACCCGTTTCTGTGACCTGCTGGCATGGTGCAGCAGCTTTGATTTGCTCTGCAATATTGGGCATGATAATGAGCGAGCCTTCGACTGTGCTTCGGATGGGTTCGAGCTCAATATTGAATTCATCTGCAAGGATTTCGGCAATTTCCCAATAGAGTGCTAGATCTCCATTAGGCAGATAACCAAATAGTTGGGGATAGTTATTGGCGATATTGATGTCGAGCGGGGGATCTGTGTTTTCGACATTGTACCCCATAGTCGCAATGGGATAGTGCCACTGACAGAGCTCCTCCGAAAAGACGGGAATATTGAGTAAAAGTGCCTGTGTACGATCCCATGTACGTGGGAAATCATACAAGAAATCCTCTCTCAGACACATTTGGGTATGCATGGTGTATTGCATTCCCATGCCTTGAACATCCAAAAGAAGTTCATCCATTTCGCTGATTTGCAAAATGGTCGAGTCGAATGCACTGTTATCGGTATCATCCGAGATGCCTGCCGCAAAAATATCCTCTACAGATTGATCTCTGTTTTTGGACGGCATCGCATAAAATGGCGTCGAAAGAGGAAATTCCCGATAGGGAGCCAATTCATCCCGCGATTCCGGAAACAAAAATCCCTTAGGAATAAAACACGAATCAAACGGTGCTTCAATTGCAGGAGTTTTGCTCCTGATATGAGCAGGTAAACGCACAATCTTAGTGTTGGACATAGCAAACTTATGAACACAAATACAAACTACGCGAAATCGTCGCGTCTTCATGTATTTTTAAACGAAATTTTTCAAGTTGTAAATATAGTGGGGATCTTCCTTGCTTGTGTATGACAACCATTCAGTCGAAAATTGTTTGTCGTCTTAACAAACGGATTTGTTCGCAACTAACGTTGCTCACATTTTTATAAGGATGAGTGATGAGTCAGCCAAAACGCCAAGGCCGTTATTGTTGTGGACATAGTTAATGATACTAGAGGAAGACTGGCTGAATAGTTACCAAAAGATGGCATTCTCTTTGTTTTTTCAAAGAAATTTGATATGAGTATTTTCATTGTGCAAAGTTCTTGGAATCCCGGAACTTGAGTGCATATTTATACGCAATCCTGTAAACGACCTTGAGATAACACATAGGTTTTATATGTTTGCTTTTCATGACAAACCTCTTTTGGTGGCGTCGCTTGCGCTTCTTTTATCAACTTCAACTTCATGCTCACCATCGCCTTCGGATCAGAATCGTGAGGTGAGTGGTAATAGCGTGACAGCCCATGGTTCGGATGGTTCGGATGGTTCCAATGGTGAAGGACAAGCAATTCAGGCACTCATGCCCCCTGCAGCGGATGCAGCCGCAGTTGATGCAAATGCTGCTGGCGCTCCTGAGCAAACGCATCCAGAACCGAATGCACAACCGGAAACGCAGCCCCAGGATGCGAAGCCTGAATTGGCAGTCAATCCCGAAAGCCCCCTCCCAAATGAGGTAAAAGAAGATGATAATCAGGGCAGCAAACCGCCGGCAGCAGAGCCAGATCCCAATTTAATCAGCGACGATTTAACCCCTTTATCGGAAGCGCTGCGATCTAAATTGGCCAGCATTCCATGGGATGTTCCGCCCGAGGTTTTGAATGCCGTCGAAAAAGAAAACGAAGGCGGGCATTTTCCCTTTAGTGACGAACTGCATCCCGAAAAATTCCGTGACACCATCCAGAATATGGGTGGAACCTACATTGGTATCGGGACAGATCAATCGTATGTTTATATGGGATGGCAAAGACCGACGCTGGCATTCGCTGTCGATTACGATCCCTGGGTGGTCTATATTCACCATGCTTATATTGCATTTTTTGATCAATGCGAAGATTCGGCATGTCTGATGACTATGTTTGATGATCGCATTGGTTCTTCTGAGTTTTTAGAAAAATATTACGAAAATAACTCAGAAAAAAAGAATATCGTTAAGGTATTCAAAACAGTATCGGGTAGCATCCGCCGTCAGCTTGGGCGTCTTGCTGCGATGAAGACCCCCAATTTTACTAACGATCCCGAGACTTACCAATACATTCGTACACTCGTCAAATCGGGTCGGCTCGTGACTTTACAGGCCAATTTGCTCGGTGATACGGCGCTCAAGGCCATCGCACAGACCCTTCGTGATACGGGGCGCACCGTCACGACGCTTTATACTTCGAATGCAGAACAATATTGGGGATATAAAAAGGCATTTAAAGAAAATATGCGTACGATGCCGTTTGCTGATAATGCATTGATTATGCGCACTTCGGCGACCAAACCCATCAATAACGATTATCGTTACAGTGTTCAGCCGGCACGGGTTTTTCTTGCATGGCTCGACGATCCGCGCGGGACGATGGTCAAGCGCGTGACCAAAACGGTGCGGCCCAAAGATGAAAATGATTTTCCTTTTGTCTATGACGATGCGATGCCGGATGGGAATGAATAATTAGCAATGAGCAGTTAGCAGTTAGCAATTGAATGACAAAACCGTTTTAATTAGTAATGTGTAATTTTTTTGTCAGACGCAAGTTTTGGGAAGATAAAAACAATCCCATTCTTTAGAAATAAACCAAGGAATTCTTGAGTAATTGCGAATTGCGAATTTATATGTGGTGGGGAGACAAGGTGATGAAAAAATCGTTCATATTTACACTCCTGCTGTCCTGCTTTGCTCTGCCAGCTTTTGCACAGACGCCTTGCCCAAACCAAAAGGATGAGGCAAAGCCCGTTGATCCCAACGAGAAATGCAAGACCAAACTCGGAGATACAGATCCGGTTTTGTTCGTCTTTCCGGACGATAAGAAAGCCAATGACGATAAAAAGCCAGAAGAGAAACCTGTAGCCAATCCGACAGTTCCTCCAAAAGCGAATTCTGCACGACAAGCGCCAACGGCATGCACCTATTCTGCTTACGCCTGGGATACGAAAAAAAAACGGTCGACCGATCACTTTGACGTTTCTAAATCTTATGCCGAAGTCACAGATGAAGAACGCGATCCCAATGCACCGCAATGCACGATTTGCCGCGAAGATCAGGTTGTCATCGATCCGCATGAATTTGGTGTTTCTGCCGATACCATCCGCATTTGCCATCTCTATGCAGACCAGGTGAAAAACGCACTCATAGCCATCCATAAAAGCGGCGAATTCGACATCGAAAAACTCGAAGGCTACCGGCCCGGCAAAACGCGTGGTGCTGTCGATAAAAATGGCCTCCGAACCCAATGGAGCCAGCACAGCTTTGGTACTGCCATCGATATCAATGCTCATAAAAATGCCATTTATAGCAATTGTACGACGCCGATCAACAACAGTGCCCAGGATGTCAAATCATGCAAAAAAGGCATTGGCGGTGCTTATAACCCCGAAAAGCAACCGCGCGTTTCGATTGTCAAGGGCGGCGTCGTTTACCGTGAAATGACCAAATTCTGGAAGTGGGGTGGTGAAATTGAAGGTTCCACCAAGGATATCATGCATTTTTCTGTGACGGGATATTAGTTTAATGTGCAATGTGCAATGTGCAATTGGGATGCAAAACTCTAGGGAAACTCTTTAATAACAATTGATAATTGATAATTGGGATGAAAAACTCTAGGAAGAGGCTGATTAATTCGGAATGCGGAATGCGGAATTGTTTTGAATGAGCAATGTGCAATGGAGGCATTCTCGTTTTTATTCCTAGAGAATGGAGTATTTTAACTACAAAATGTTTCCATCGATTCTATTCATACCGGCATCGGCAGCATTCTGGTCTGTCGTTCGCCTTTTGTCGGGTCCTCAAAGGGCGATTCGAATGGCTCAAGTCGTATCACATGGTGTCGCACGTATCATGCCCAGTCGTGATCGCCTGATTCATGCAGGAGAAATGACGTTTGAGCTTCGCCTTTTGCAACGGATGCAGTGGAAACCCTGGGTGGCTTGCCTGGAGACGGCATGTGCCTTTTCTGTCTGGCTGGCATGTCATGGTCAAAGATCCACAATTAAATTGGGAAAACGCGTAGAAAATGGTATGATCATGATGCATGCGTGGGTTGAGAGTTATGGTGAGAAGTTTTTTTACGATGCGCGGTTTGAGCCCGTATTCGAAAAAGCCGCAGCGTATTGCGCATCCGCGCAATAGATGCGGTGCGCGGAGCGTATCGGCCAAAGGCCGATAGCGAGCGCTTCGATAAAATAATCATGATGTAGGTGTTTTATCTACTTGCAACCACGTCGCCAATTCGATAGTTTAGCCGCCCACAAAAGAGGCTTTGGGGTTCTCAAAGTTTCTTTGTGTGATTGACCCTACCAAAACAGGAGCAAGAAAAGTTTATGCGTTTCCCTGGAA
The DNA here is from genome assembly GCA_002395385.1 of Myxococcales bacterium UBA4248. GTDB lineage: Bacteria > Myxococcota_A > Bradymonadia > UBA4248 > UBA4248 > UBA4248. The sequence goes on along the minus strand of DGWW01000343.1, from coordinate 4,924 downwards.
TCCGTAAGGGTAAGTACTATTTTCCAGTGACGGAAAAGAAATCCTCGCTTGCTGTCACGACGACGACAAAACCTTGGTATATTGTGGGTCTGGATGAGGTTATTGTCGATCTAGAAATACATGACTGTCCTCAGGAATTGTTGAGTGAGCTCGGCTTGATTTCGGGTGAAAGTGTTCAATTTTCGGCGGAAGAGATTGCCCGACTATTAGGTCGGGTTCATGAGCTTGGTCTGTCTGTTCGATATGCGGCAGGCGGCACGATAGCGAATACGCTGTGCAATTATACGCATCTTTCGGGTGAGCCAGCGATTTTGCTGGGTGCGATTTCGGAGACGATCCATCCGGGCACGCCAGCCTTTGCTTATGTGGCCCAGACGCCGAAGGCCGTCAATCTCGATTATCTGATTCCCGTTGCGGGTCAGGTCGGCATAGCAGTGACCTGTTTTACACCGGACGGAGAACGTTCGTTTGCGGTTGCGCCCGGCATCAGTGGTGATTATTCGGCGAAAGATCTGCCCGTGGATGTCATCCGCAAAGCATCTGTCGTGGCATCGAGTGTCTATTGCATCGCCAATCCCAATCGTCCCATTGCCGGTGCGACGATCGAGATGCTGAAAATAGCGCATGAAGCGGGTGTACCGACATCCTTTGGCATGGGCACGAGTGCCATTGTGAAGCGCATGCGAACGGAACTGCTCGATCTGCTCAAGAAATACATCAACATCGCGGCGATGAATGCCCGCGAAGCCGAGGCACTGACGGGATATTCCGATCCTCTGAGTGCCGGCAATGCGTTGCTCGAATACGTGGATGCGGTTTTGATAACCGAAGGTGCACGCGGTCTGACGATGTGTGGCTATACCGACGATTCGGTCAAGCGTGCGACGCGAGACGGTCTTCACAGCGGTGCCATCGAGAATTACAATCAATACGAGTTCAGCCGTCTTGTATTAAAGCGAAACTGCAAATCACCAGTTCGCATATATACGCATATTCACCCTTATCTCGGTGGTCCGCAAAAGCTGTGCAACACGAGCGGTGCCGGCGATGCCGCTTTGGCTGCATTTTTGCACGATGTGGCCGCAACGCGCTACCATGCTGAGACCGTCCCCGATTCGAAAAAGCATGCGTATGGCGTCGAATTTTTAACTTATTCCTCACTCTCACGCAATGCCCAATACAGCAACCGCGTGGCATACGAGGTTTTACGCAACAACTCCCCGCGTCTGGAAGCCCCAATCGGGAACGACAAAGAGAATGATGAATAATACAAAAGAATCCATGGAGGACCCACACACGATGTTTGAATCTGATTCCGATTTGCTCATAGCACTTCAGGGCGTTGGCAAAACGGTCAATAAAGTGCTCAGCGAAGCCAAAGGTCTTGCCAAATCGATCGAAAAAATAGACAGTGTCAAGGCCCTCGGAAGACAGGATTATCTGACAGATCTGATGGATAGCCTTAAATCCAATGATCTGGCGATGTTTGGATGCGGGACAGACAAATCCGAGCTCATTCATGCCATTGAGAACCGTCTGCGAACGCTCCAGATGAATGCGCGGCAGAATCTGATGGCAGGTTTGCAGACTGCATTTGACAATCCCAACCATCTTCGCATTCTCTCGGACAGTCCGCTGGTCATTTACATGCACCCGCTGACGGTGGAAGTGCACTTTGAAACAGGCAAAGCTGCGCTGACCTACGCGCATGAGGTGCTTCAAACGGTTTCGTCCGTTCCCGAAGAGATCCTCAATGCCCACCAACAGATTGTCGAGAATTTCCGTGCATCCCGCATAGATTCTCAACAATTTTGGCAGATACTCAAGCTGGCGTATGACATGGTTCTGCTCAAGGAGGCACAGCCGATGGGGGCACGGATCGATATTGTCCAACTCTTGCCGGCGCTGGCATGGATATGGCCAAATGCGGCAGCTACTAAAAAAAATGTCGTTTTTCCAAGGTATTTGCTGGCCTACCAGTTACAGAAACTGCGTTCGGATGGTCTGTTGGTCAACCGTGGGTGGCGTCTCGATCTCGGCACCGCGACAGGCGGAAGCACGCGAAATAAGGCCAATGTCCTTTTTATCCCAATGGGACACAGTGAAGGTCAATATTATTTGTCGATTTGTTTAAGACAGGTGTAGAATGCTCCGGCTTCATCCCTGAGTAGTGGATGTACATTTTTCCTGTTTTCGCGAGAGTTTTTGGTCCATGACAACAAACGAAGAAAATAAACTGATTGCGGCCCATATTATTCAACGACTTGGTGAAGGCGGTTTGCCCCCGGAATATGGATTGAACCGCATTAATGTGGGTAATGAAAGCTATCTGAATGTCCTGGAACATGAGTATTTTCAGAGCCTGCTCAAACAGGGTTCGAGTTTTAAACTGGTTCAGGGTTATTTCGGAGGCGGCAAGACCCATTTTCTGCATTGTGTCAGGGAACTTGCCTGGAAATATGGCTTTGTCTCTGCGAATGTCGAACTTTCTCCTGCAGAATGCCCATACGACGATGCACTCAAAGTTTACCAGAATGTCGCCAGTCATCTGATGGTCAAACCCGCTTCCATCATGGAGGAACCACAGCTTGGCGTATGCAACGTCATCCGACATGTATTGGATGACAAACTGGATGAAGCTGCCAAATCATCCTCTGATCCCCAGGGAGAAGTTTCGCGCTGGATTATGACAAAATTGGCGAGAACCTGGTGCGAAAGCCATTCATGCAGACAAGCTGTCGTTCAGTTTGCACTTGCATCCCTGCAGAATAATTTTGCACGCGAACAAATCCTCGAAGCCTGGCTGCTCGGTGAAAATATCGTCGTTCCGGAGCTCAAGGAATGCGGCGTCTTTGAACAGATTTCTAAAGCCAACGGCTTTACGATGATGCGCAGTCTGCTGCAGATGATCGTTGCCCTGGGTTTGCCCGGTACCGTGCTTTTGTTCGATGAGGTCGATCGCAATCTTTCGGTCAGCGTCAAGCGTTCCCACATTATTGGCGATAATCTGCGCCAGGTCATCGATCTTTGTGGTCGTCATCAGCTGCCGCATACCCTCTTTATGTATGCCGTACCGCCTGAGTTTATGCGCACGGTTGTGCCCGATTATCCCGCACTCTATCAGCGCCTTAAATCCCCCGTGCCTCTGAGTGCCCGCAGCCCCCAAGCGGTACTCATTGACCTCGAAAAACTCGATTTGCCGCCAGAGGAATTAATGACGAACCTCGGTATTCGTCTCGTCAAGGTATTTGAAGATGCGCGTGACGTGCCCTTAAACGAAGAACTTCAGGCGCGCAATGCTGCTGTCGTGGCAAAAGCTTGTGCAGAGGTCTGCTTCGAAGTCAACCATCGCCGTATGTTTGTCAAGACCTGGGTCGATTTCCTGTTTGCACAGCTCGCCGATGGGGAAAGCGAAATTACCGATGAACAGGCGCGCGAACTGCTTTGGAGCGGACAGCAGACGCTGACAGAATCTGCCGAAGCGGAAGACGAATTCGACGATTTTTAAGCGGGAAAACCAATGGCTGATGATATAAACCTTCATGCAGCACTGACGCTCGAAGCCATGCGTCTCGGAGTCGTTCCGGCGACCGATCTCGAGCAGTTTACCGTCGGGCGCGATATCGAACTCGACATCATTCGCCAGGATTTGGATTTGTGCGAAAATGTCGGTGCTCGCCGTGCTTTTCTCGGTGATTACGGCCTCGGAAAATCCCATTTGCTCGAATTGATCGAACAAATTGCTTTGAAGCGGAATTTTCTCGTTTCAAAAGTGACGCTCGATCATGCGGATTATTCTCCGTCGCAGCCAAAGCGCATCTATCATGCGATTATGCGCAATCTCATCTATCCCGACAGGGAAGAGACGCTCGAAGGCATTGCACCTCTGCTCGATAAGGCCGCTCAGAATGACGATATCCTAAAAAAATATCTCGTCAAGGTCGATAAAAAAACGCCTGTTCCGCGTGCAATTCGCGATCAGCTCAATGCAGGGTTGCATCTCTATCTTTCTCCGGCACTGGCTTATACGCGTGCACTCAATCATCCCGAAACCATTCGTCTGCCTGCTTATCTGGGCGATCCTGCTCAGTGGGCGCCCCAGGCAAAGCATCTGCTCATCGACTGGATCGAAGGCCATCCCACGCGCTCCAATCAGGATATCAACGACGAGCTCAATCTCATTCATGGGCGGTTCCCAAAGATCTATTCGCTGCTCGATTACCGCCCCTGGGCCAAGATCTACGGCTATATTCTGAACGGTATATCGCAACTCGCCAAGGATGTCGGTTATTCGGGACTCGTCATCGTCATCGACGAAGCCGAGTTCTATTCGCTCTTGTCTGCCCAAAACCGTGCATTTGCAAAATCTCTCTTTCAGGCATGGTCACACGCCGTTTCGGCCGAAGAACAGGATGCCCTCCCATGCAACGATGAAGATTTGCTCGTCGGCGGCTACGGCATTCAGCGCGAATTGCCGACGCGTTATTCCGATACACCGGGACTCTATCTCGTCTTCGCCATGACGCCCAATTCCGACGGTTTGCGCGTCCTGCAAGAAGCCATGCCCCCGCAGTTCATTTGCTACCTGAACCAGCTCACGGCACCCGATTACCTCAAAATGACACAAAATGTCGTCGGCCTTTACCAAAATGCCTATCCGGATGCCGATATCCCCGAAGGCATCACAGAACCCCTCTCGGACGTCGTCAATGCGCTCACCCAACAGGGACAGCTCGCAAATCCTCGCCAAACCATGAAATTCTTAACTGAATTTCTCGATCTCGTGCGTTTCGTTCCCGACGAAATCCCCAACGTCATCGAAAATTTGATGTTCGATAATGAATTTTAGTTTTTAACAAACGGATTTGTTCGCAGCTAACGCTGCTCACTTTTTGATTTTCTTTTTTTACAAACGGATTTGTTC
>DGWW01000197.1 GCA_002395385.1 Myxococcales bacterium UBA4248 | reverse complement strand
CAGCGTTAGCTGCGAACAAATCCGTTTGTAAAATCAATACATCAACTCCAAATGGCTATGACCATACTTGAGAGAATACGATGGATACGATATTATACACATATCGGGGATCGACATTTCGGTTGATTGAGTTATATGCGGGCATGCGGCACCAGATCGTAGAATTGTGCAAAGCAGCGGATGTCGTCTGGATTCCGAGGAATTATGGCAATGCAACAATCGATTGGAATGTCAAACTGGCACAAGGGGAATATCCGGATGCCTGCCGGATATTTGAGAATGTGCGCATGTTGTATATTCCGTCGTGGGTGAGCCAATTTCATGCGGACAACCGCATGTTCCCAAATCTGGAACGCCTTGAGGTTTCGGAGTCAAACAAGTCGATATCGAGCATTGACACAATGCTGCTCATCAACGGAGAACTCAAGTATGTCTTTTCGGCGGGAATGAAGCAGAAATGTGTTGTGCCAAAAGGAATTCGGCGCATCGGGACCAAGGCTTTTGCAGGGACGACCTGCAATGACATTGTATTTGAAAACCCACAGATCAAATACCGGATAGAATCGTTTGTCGGATCGGTATGGTTTGAAGGCGATATTGAAAACCATCCATTTTGTATGATTGGCGACTTGCTGTTTCGATGCAGAATGAATCAGCATACGTGTACATTGCCGGACAATGTTCGGGATTTTGATGATTATGCCTTTAAGGACTGCAGTGAATTGGAACATATCATCAGTCCGATCGAAATACCGATGAGCTGCGACCATTACTGCGGTATTCATAAGCTGTTTGATATTATAAAAAAATATACCATTACGCAGTTAAAAACCCGATTGAATTTGAATGACCTGAGGCGGATGAATGTGTTGGAATGGTTTGAAATACAAGAGGATTTGTATGGCCAGTATTGTACCATCGATGGGGTATTGTTTTCGAAAGACAAAACCAAACTCGTGTACTATCCCAAAGGAAGAAAAGATGTTTTCTATCGCATCCCGGATGGTACCGAAGCCATTGGAGATAACGCTTTTCGTTATAATTTGTATTTGGAAGAAATCGTTATGCCGGACAGTGTGCATCATCTTGGCATGGCTGCATTTTTTCGTTGCTTTCACCTGAAAAAAATACGATTTTCGGATAATTTAAGAATTATTCCAGGAACGAGCACCATACAGCATGGGGTATTTGAAGATTGTACTGATCTGAGTGAGATTCGCTTGCCGGCACATTTGGAATCTATTGGCTGCCGTGCATTTTACAATACACGTCTCCAAGAAATCAATATTGACGGGGGCGTGAAATATATCGGCGCTTACGCGTTTGCCAAGCCTGTTATCGTGCGCAGCAAATGTAATGGCATGGAATTAGCGGTGCCAGGACCGAATAAAGTGCAATTGCCGCCCACCATAAAGGTTATTGAATGCGGCGCGATTGGATGGTCAAAAGAGGTTCTTGCCTGGGAAGGTACGGCCTTCGGCCTTATCGAAGCGATTGAGGGTATTACGCCAGAAACCGGTTATCCAGTCTGGGAACGCGCGATCATCCGGATGATTAAGCACGATGATTCAAAACTCCATGCGGTAGATATACCATTGCCATTACAGATACAAGAAGGCGAACCAGCCTGCATCGATTTGGCATGGAATGGGCACGTGTTTGATCGTGATATGTATTATGATGCATTTCATCTCATTCACAATTTACCGACTTCACATGTTCTATCTAACAATCATACGATGGAGAATGCCCCCCATCATGATGCGCAAGAAATCATAGCTTGTGACGAAGGCATTCAAATCGATGGGCAAACACTCGTTCGATGCGGATTGAATGTTAAAATTCTAAATCTTCCGGATGAAGTGCGCCAGATCGATCCAAATGTCCTCATAATTCCCAATATTCAGGTTGAGGAATTGATTTCGGCAGTTCCGATCTATTTATCGCATTCTCAGCATACAATCCGAAAATATACGATAAAACGCGTAAATGACCGGATGGATATCGACTTGCTGAGAAAATATCGAGCACTTGAGTCTCTCAACATACAGGAAAGTGGTGAGACCGATTACTGCACGGTCGATGGAATACTGTTTTCGAAGGACAAAAAGACGCTTATCTATTATCCGCAAGGACGCAGTGAACCTATTTATGAAATTCCCGAGGGCACAGAAACCATCGCACCGAAGGCATTTATGAGTAACTGTTTTATCGAAACGGTAATAATGCCAGATTCGGTAATAACACTCGGCATGTCAGCTTTTTACGGATGTGAAAAACTCATCCATATTCAATTTTCGGATCGGCTGGAAATGATTCCTGGAGTGACTTATTTTAATTCCAAAGGTGTATTTGAAGGATGCAAAAACCTGTATGCGCTCGCGTGGCCGAAAAATTTGAAGATCATCGGAAGCTATGCATTTTTTAACAGTGGCATCCGGAAGATCGAAGTTCCCGAGGGGGTTGAGTATATTGGAGATTATGCTTTTGCATCTTATTCGCCGAACCAAAAGTATTGTTTTTGCGAAAAGAAGCCACTTGTTGAATCGTGTACGCTGCCATCGTCGCTGATTCACATAGGTGAGGGTGCCATTTCGGGGGCAAAACGCGTACAAGCATTTGAGGGGCGAACGACCGGATTGTTAAGATCCATCGAAGCCTGCGCCCCCACTCGTGAGCATGAAAGTATTTCACCCACAGTTTATACAAACAACATCATCTGGGGCGAGTGTGTTATCGATTTGATCCAATCAAAAGATAAAACTGAAATCATTGATATTCCGGGGAGTTTGAACGAAAAGTATCGATGCTATTTGGATTTTGCATTGAACCAGCCAAATTTTGATTATGAAGCGTACGACTGTTGTTTTGCGGGGATTGCAGAGAACCAAGAGAAAAAGCAATTTGCGTTCAGGCAATACAGCCGCATTGGCAATAGAACGTTAAGTACAAAATATCTGAAAAGTGTTGCCATGGATATTGCGAAGGAATTGATAGCAGAATTGCGCGAGGATGAGCTCGTAACATTGATCAAATTTAGGATATTATCGAAAGCAAATATAAAGCAATTATTATCATTGGCAAGCGATACGAACATGACATCGGCATGCGGCTATATGATGGCGTGTTTATCGGATGACAGACCCAAAAGAGGATCGTTGTCACTGTGAGAATGGCGGCACGAATCAAAACGCGAGCCGTATTGAGCGCAGCGAAAAAGGCGAGTGCCAAAGGCCGTATGCGCCAAAGGCGCATAGGCCGAAGCGCTGAGCGTATTGGCAACGCCAATAGCCCGCGCCATTACGCAAAGAAGCAATTGATGTGAAATTTGTCAGTGTGGAATAAATCAGGTAAATCTATCCTGGGGGAATTTAATGAGAGAGAATGGACTATGCGTATTAATATATTTATAGCTTTATTGCTGTTATGTGCAGGATGTGCAAACACAACATCCAAGCATCCGGAGACAGTGACCGAAACGACTTCGTCGAATATCATCTCCGCAGTTGAATCGCAGGAATCACAGGCAGAGCTTACCTCACAGGCTGAGCTGGCATCAAAAGATAATGCCACGCCCACAGAAACAACGCAACCCATTGGCAAGAACAGTTTGCAGACAACTGAGGGAAATGGGTCTCAATTATCGGATATTCCAAATCATACAAACCCATCGGAAACAGCAGACCAATCTCATACTCCCCAATCTACTGATACAGAGCAGGCAGAAACCAAACAGGAACCGGAGCCGCTTGCTCAGGCGAATCCTAATCCTGAAGATGTTAAGAAATTACATACAAGTTCGGATTGGTTTGAGCCCTCCTCATCGAAGAAATGGTATAAACAAACTTTTAAGCATGCGAATAAAACCTATTTGGCAGAGTATTTTAAACTCATCCAGTATCCATTGCCAAAGCATACTTATGCATTAATTGCTCCGATAAAAAAAGAGAAGAATAAAATATCGATTCAATATTATTCCTACAATGACTCTGCGTTTGAATATTCGATGACGTCGGATGGACAGGAAAACTATTGGCCAGCTTCGACAGTAAAACTGGCTGCATGTGTGATGGCATTGCTGAAAATGCAAGAATACGGTGCAAGCAGTCAGGCTGTGGTCAATTATACAAACCTCGAAGGCCAATTTGAGGGAACGGTCGAGAAACTGTGCCGCGACGCGATTATTCCGAGCAACAATGCATCCTACAATCGTCTGATGGAAATTGCCGGATTTGATGAGATTAATGATCATTATTTACCGAAAGTATTTCATTTTCCGAAGATGATATTGCAGAGGCGCTATGTGCGGCACCATCCGGACGACAGTTTGCGAGTCTCTCCGGAAATTACATTTACCGAAGGGGATAAAACCGGGACGATTCCCGAACGGCGAAGCAGTGGCAAGATGCGCGAGGAATGTCCGCGCGAAGCGAACTGCACGACACTTGCAGAGCTGGGAGAAGTCGTTTTTAGAACAGTATTGCACGAAGAATTACCTAAAAACCGACGTCTTGCACTTCCCAACAATGAGATAGACAGGGTGCGAGAAGCATTGAAGAAAGCGCCGTCGTGTATTGGGGATGGCGTGGCAGCCATTATGGGGAAGAGTGCCATTGTCTACAATAAAGGTGGTAAAGTGATTGGCGATGATCGACTTGAAATTGCCGTGGTTTCGTCACCAGACAAAAAGGAGCGCTATCTGATTGCACTTTCGATGCCTTATTATGAGGGCGTCGAGCGAGAGACGAATCGCCTAGCGATGTATTTAATCGAGGCCATGCGGGAAAGAGCAAATTGAGATTCCATTACGTTCCCGGGGAAAGATCGCCCATGTGGTGTAACGCTCCGGGTGTTTACCTGAGAATTCAATGAACCTCTTAGATCATGGGCAATCGCGTGTTGAGCGGCAACGTGTGGTTATCACACGCACACCAAGGCCGCCGCATTTACTTTACCGGGGCTCTGCCCCGGACCCCGCCAAAGGGCTGAGCCCTTTGGAATCCGCAATTATTTTAAGTTTTTGCATAGATATAACGTTTCGCAAAACATAACAAATAATTACTCGATGGGGCCCCTCCCCCCATCTTTCTAAAGTATTGATTCTTCACATTATCCAAATCCATAAGCAAAAGATATACCAGTTTTAAATGCGGTAGCCCTGCACGCACACGTGTACGGGTTGACAATATTAGGATAAAATGCAAAATAGCGCGCTTTTATTCGGATTGATATAGTCAATCTATATCCAATCGTCTGGGGCAGAGGAAAGAATGAGTGCACTTGATAAGCTTTTTACATTCAAGCTGGGTGGAATTCATCCTGCAGAGCATAAAGAACTGACAGAAGGTCTTGCGATTGAGCAGATGCCGATTCCCAAGGAAGTCGCGATATTATTAGGGCAGCACATTGGTGTTCCCTGTGAAGCGATGGTCAAAAAGGGGGATGTGGTAACAGTGGGTCAGCAGATTGGCCAAGTGACAAAAGGTCTTGGGACTGGGGTACATTCCTCATGTGCGGGTAAAGTCAAAGCCATAGCGTCAGCAGGACATCCGCTCAGGATTATGGCACCGGCGGTGATTATCGAAACAGATGCCGAAGCAATAGCCCCCGAGTGGGATACGCACGAATGGAATGATTTATCACCCGATGAATTGCTCGACTGCATCAAAAATGCGGGCATCGTGGGTGCAGGTGGTGCCGGTTTCCCAGTACATGTCAAACTCAAGCCACCAGCCGATGCCAGGATCACAGAGCTCGTCATCAACGGATCAGAGTGTGAGCCGTATTTAACAGCGGATCACCGCATGATGCTTGAGGATGCGGATGAAATCATCATCGGCATTCAGATAATGATGAAGATTTTGGGGGTTAAGCGTGCACTCGTTGGCATTGAGAACAACAAACCCGATGCCATCGTGAAAATGGAAAAGGCCGCCAAAGGCAAGGAAGGCATTGAAATATGTGCCCTCAAAACGCGTTATCCGCAAGGTGGTGAAAAGCAGCTCATCGAGGCATTGACAGGCCGCCGCGTAGGATCCGGGAAATTGCCGGCATCTGTGGGTGTCGTCGTCGTGAATACCTCTACGGCATTTGCCGTCTATGAAGCGGTGGTATTGCACAAACCCATGTATGAACGTGTGATGACGATATCCGGCAAAGGCATCAAGCGCCCTGCGAACCTAAGGGTGGCTGTTGGGACGCGCATTTCAGATATCGTCGAATTTTTAGGCGGAATGTCAGAGGATACCGAGAAAGTCATTATGGGCGGCCCGATGATGGGCTTTGCCACATCGGATTTATCGACCCCCGTGACCAAAACGACCTCCGGGATACTCTTTCTGACCAAAGACGAAGTCGATTTGCACGAAGGTGGTCCCTGTGTGCGATGCGGCTGGTGTTTAAATGCATGCCCCATGGGAATTGAACCCAAAGAAATTGCCCTTTATGTCGAGGCAGGCAAAGCCAAAGAGACAGAGCCTTTCGGCGTCAAAGACTGCGTTGAATGCGGCTGTTGCGCATACGTATGCCCGTCCAAGCGACCGCTCGTGCAGCTCATTCGCATGGCCAAGCAGGCACTGAGAAATAAATAAGCTATGAAATCTTTAACCGTATCCATTTCACCGCACATCAGAAACCGCGAATCAGTCCCGAAGATCATGTGGACGGTCGTCGCATGCCTGATGCCCGTACTCCTTTTATCGACTGTGCTCTTCGGCGGGCGCGTCCTTGCGTTAGTGGCGATTTCGGTCGCAAGCTGTGTTGCAGTCGAGGTTGTTTGTCAAAAAGCTTTAAAACGCAAGATCACCATTAAGGATGGCAGTGCCGTCCTGACGGGTGTCTTAATGGCCTACGTACTTCCTCCGAATGTGCCGCTCTATCTGCCAATATTTGGTGCAGTCATGGCCATGTTTATCGGCAAGCAGCTCATGGGTGGTCTTGGCTACAACATTTTTAATCCGGCATTGCTCGCACGCGCCTTTTTAATGGTGTCATTTCCCGTCTATATGACATCGTACTGGCTCGCCCCCACGGCATTGAGCGATCTCGGTGCCGCAGGCGCATGGATAGCAGCGCTCAATGGTATGCCGTCGGTTTTAGATGTGGATGCCATCACCTCTGCCACCCCACTCATGACTATGAGCGCCAGGGGCATCGATGCACTTCACCAGACATTTGGCCAGGGAATTGGACTTTATGGCAGTTTCTTCGTCGGCTACAAAACCGGCTGTATCGGGGAGACCTCGGGGTTGCTGCTCCTTTTGGGCGGTCTTTTCCTGATGTGGAAAAAATATATCTCCTGGCATATTCCCGTCTCGATGCTCGGCATGATTGCCTTTTTGACCTGGATGTTCGGCGGACCAACGCTCTTTACGGGTGACCCGTTGCTCGCCATTCTCTCCGGTGGTGCCATTCTCGGTGCTTTCTTTATGGCCACCGACTACGTGACCTCGCCAGCCAATAAATTCGCCCAGATCGTCTATGGCATGGGCATCGGCGCACTTACAGTGCTTATCCGCTTAAAAGGCGGCTATCCCGAAGGCGTATGCTATGCCATTCTCCTCATGAACTGCATAGCCATTGCGCTCGATGGCTGGTTCAAGCGCAAACGATTCTCACCCGAAGAATCTCAAGAGACTGCACCCAAAGCAGATAATGTTGCAGCAAAACCGGCAAAAGAGGGGGCGGCAGCATGAAACAGGGAGCCATGAAAGACATCTTCATGATTGTCATTAAATTGACAGTCACCTGCCTCGTAGCAGGCATCATCATGGGCGCAGCTTTTTTGCTCACACACGATGCAAAGGAGCATAACGAGCAAGTGCGTGACGAAAAAGTCATGCTTTCGATACTCGGTTACGATAAGGCCAATCCTGCTCCGAAAACACTCGCCCTCAATACAATCTACCGTTACATTGTAACGCGGGGTGAAACGCAATCTATCGGCTATGTCTTATCGACCGAAACCGGTACGCAATTTGTCGAGCTCGATCTCGAAGGAAATTTCCTCAAAGCCTATCCCATTTCACAGGAAATCGACAAACTCCGTAAGGAAAGTGATCGCACAGGCGCAGTACAAGCACTCATTTCAGATGGCGAAGTCCGATATGCAGACAACTTCATCATTGCAGTGAATGACGGCAAACGCATCGCCTACATTCTGGATGGAAAATATCCAGGCTTTAAAGCTTCTATTCGCGTAAAGATGGCTTTAGACAAGAATTTGTCGATGCTCGGGTTCGAAGTTCTCGAACATGAAGAAGACCCCGGACTCGGTGCAGAAATCAAGCAAAAATGGTTCCGTGGGCAATTCGAAGGCAAATCCTTTGAGCAGCTCAAAACCGCCGATGTCGTTAAAACGCCGATCCCCGATGATTATCGCAATGCCATTACCGGCAAAATAAAGGGCGAAGAAGCACAGAATATTCGTGCAAAACACGTAGGTGATCCAATTCATGCCCTCACTGGTGCAACCATTTCCTCGCGTTCCGTCCTAAACGGCAATAAGGCGATGGTCACGAAATTCGCTTATCGTATCGATAAACTCGATAAAGCCCTGCAACAGCAAGGAATTAAAACACCATTTTAATCATGCATCATTCATAATGCATAATAATGCATAATTGATAATTCTTGCCAATTCAACGGTATTCGCATTTTATAAAAACATAAGCAATTCTGAACTAACAACCGAAAAAATGCCAAAAAGAAAAATTTCACATCGCTTTTCTTATGGAAAGGGGGTGTGGGGGAAAACCTTTTCTTTTGGCACAAAAGAAAAGGTTTTCCCCCACCAACACCATGTCCAACACACTTACTAAAGGTCAACTCATCGCGCGCGGCGTTCTGAGCCAGAACCCCATCTTCAAGCTGGCACTCTCGATGTGTCCTGCTGTCGGCATGTCAACGACGGTCATGAATGGACTCATGCTCGGAATCGCAGTTTTCTTTGTACAGGTGTTTTCGTCGATGACGATTTCACTCATCAAGAATTTCATCCATCCGCGCATCCGCATACCGACATATACATTGACGATCGCCACCTGGGTAACCGTCATCGACCTCGTATTGGCAGCCTACCTTCCGGCGGCTTATGCAGAAATGGGGATTTTCATCAAGCTCATCGTTGCATTTGCCATCATTACGATGCGCCTCGAAACCTTTGCATGCAAAGAATCCCCAAGCGATTCCTTCTTTGATGCCGTCGGCATGGGCTTAGGCTTTATGTTCGGCATGGTCGTCATCGGGTTTGTACGTGAACTCCTCGGTGCGGGCACGATCCTGGCAGGAACGCCTATCGCCATCGAGGTTCCCATTCATCCCTTCTTATTCTTCATCCTTCCGTGTGCCGGCTTTTTTGTCGTCGGCATCATGATGGCTTTCTTCAACTGGATTGAAGCCAAATACAACGAGGGGAAGACCAGCAATGAATAATAATCTTCGCAACTACCTCTCTATCGCCTTTGCATTCTTCCTCTTCGTTGGCATCGTCGCAGGCTTCCAGTGCTGCTCATCCGATACCGGCGGCTTCATTAAAGCCAAGGAATTCGGCGGCGAAAATGAGATCGTCCTCACGACATCTCAGCCTGTACAGGATAATATTGCGCCCGAGTCATTTACAGTTTTCGAAGAGAATGACCCCGATATTCTCATGCATCCAAGCAAGATCGAAAAGGGCGTCGATCAAAAGAATAACCCAACATTGACCCTGTCTTTCGCAGATCCGCTCAATCAATCGAATACACACGTGGTCAAAGCCCCCGAACTCGTTCCCGGCACCGGCCCGATCAATCTCGAAGTTGCCCGTTCCTACCTGGCTTTCCTCGTTTCGATCTTCATCGCCAACCTGCTCATCAACAACTACGTCTTTACCAAATACCTCGGTTTGTGCGTCTTCATGGGCACGTCCAAACGCAAAAAAACCGCCACAGGCATGGGCATCGTCTTTACTATCGTCATGCTCGTTTCGGCTGTCATGAGCTGGCTCGTCAATACCTACATCCTTCAGCCGTTCCACCTCGATTTTTTACAGGTCGTCGTTTTCATTGGCCTCGTTTCCCTCACAGTTCAGGCCGTCGATACCATCCTGCGCAAGGTCAATCCCATCTTGTTCAATTCTTTCGGCGTTTTCCTCGTCCTCGTCATCGCAAACTGCATCATCATCGCAGTACCGCTCTACATGGCCAACAACCATTACAACCTCATCGAGACGATCATGCTCGCTCTCGGTGCCGGCGGCGGCTTCCTGCTTGCACTTTACCTCATGAGCAACGTGCGCGAGCGCCTCGAACTTGCTCCGATTCCCGAGAGTTTCCGCGGACTTCCCATCGCTTTCGTCATGGCCGGTCAGTTCGCACTCGCTTTCCTCGGTTTCTCGGGACTTCAGATTTTGTAGTGTTTCTGGTGGCCCGGGCTATGCGCTGCGCGCATACGCCACGGGCGCTTTGGCTATGTGCTGCGCACATACGCCAAAGCATTTTTATACGAATTTTTTCACAAACGGATTTGTTCGCATCTAACGATGCTCACTCATAAAAAAAGCGAAGGCAGTTAGGCCTGAGCAAATCCGTTTGTATAAAAAATTAAGCAAGCGATTTTACGCACTCATTTTACTTCAGAGTTTAACCTGAGTATTGTCATTCAAATGGATACCGAACTCATTCAAATCGCATTAACCGGACTCGCCCTTCTCGGGTCTATCGGTATTTTCTTTGGCATCGGACTCGCCATTGCGGCACACAAATTCGCAGTCGAACGCAATCCGAAAGTCGAAGAAGTCATGGAGGTTTTACCTCAGGCACAATGCGGCGGCTGTGGTTATGCCGGTTGCGAAGGCTATGCCCGTGCCGTCGTCGAAGACCCCAATGTCCCGCCAAATCTGTGTTTCCCGGGCAAAGCTGCCGTCGGCGAAAAAGTGGCCAAAATCACACAAAAAGAAATGGCCAAAGTCGAAAACTCGGTTGCCCGCGTCCGCTGTGACCGACAGGACGGACATGTCTCGCACAAGCACTATTACATTGGTTTTGAGTCATGTGCTGCTGCTAACCTCGCCTATGGCGGCCCGTCCAAATGCCAGTATGCCTGCATTGGAATGGGCGACTGTGCACGCGCCTGCCCGTTTAAAGCCATTGAAATGCACGATGGCATGCCCTTTATCCTGGCCGACAAATGCGTCGGCTGCGGTAAATGCGCCAAAACCTGCCCCAAACAGGTCATCGAAGTCATGCCAGCCGATGCCAAAGTTTATGTGCCATGCTCATCCAAAGGATTCGGCAAGGAAGTCAAAGATGTCTGCGAAGTTGGCTGCATTGGCTGCAAAATGTGCGTCAAAGCCTGCCCCGCTGGTGCGGTTTCGATCGCCGATAATAAGGTTCAAATCGATACCCATAAATGCCTCGAGTACGCAGGCGATTGTGGTCAGGCATGCGTCGCCAAATGCCCGCGCAAGATCTTCAGACCGGTTCCACCCAAAGGGTCTTTCGATATCTTTGCTGAACTCAAGCGCAAAGCCGCCGAAGATAAAGCAAAAGAAGAGGAAGCAAAACCCAAAACCGAAGCTAAGCCAAAGCCAGACAAAGCCGAAGTCGTAAAAGCTGAGAAAACAGAGGTGAAATCAGACAAAGCCGAAGTCGCTAAAGCAGAGAAGACCGAGGCAAAATCGAAAATAACAGAGACACCCAAAGCTGAAGCAAAAGTAGAAACCATTGCTGAGGCTAAATCAAATGAAGCCAGGCCTGCAGAAAAGGCAAGTGCTTAATCATTCACAAATCTAACATTTTTATTGCTTTTCTTTTGGAAGGGGGTGTGGGGGAAACCTTTTCTTTTGGCACAAAAGAAAAGGTTTCCCTCACCACACACAAAGAGAAATACCATGCAAAGACGATCATTCCTTAAATTACTGGGACTGGGTGGCGCAGCCGCTGCAACAGGTGCAGTCATTGCCAATCGCGATAAATTCGAATCCCTGCCGCACGATGGGCAATATCGCGTCTCACAATCCAAGCGCGCCATCGGTACTCAGGTCGATATCACGGCCATCGGGGCCAGCAAGGCTCAGACCGAAGATGCCGTCATGGCTGCTTTCGAAGATGTTGCAGCGATGGAGCGCATGTTCACACGATTTGACAACCAATCACCTGTAAGCGAAGCCAATGCTCTAAGCCATCTCGATCACGTTCCCCAGGAAATGGCTTCCCTGCTCCAGACCTGCGATTTCTATTATCGCGATACACAAGGTGCATTCGATATCACAGTCAAGCCCGTACTCGATTTGATACAAAAGGCTGCCCGCGAAAATCGCAATCCCACCAACAGCGAAATCGAAGACATCCTGCCCTTTATCGGTGCAGATAAACTCGATTTTCATGAAAACAAGCTTGCATTGCGCGAAAACATGGGCATTACACTCGATGGTGCCACCCCCGGATTTATTGCCGATCGCATGGCCAATATCCTCGAACAACGCGGTATTGCACACTATCTAATCAATGCCGGCGGTGAAATCCGCGTCGCCGGTCACCCGCAGCATACAGATACATGGCGCGTCGCCATTCAGGATCC
This sequence comes from Myxococcales bacterium UBA4248, assembly GCA_002395385.1. GTDB lineage: Bacteria > Myxococcota_A > Bradymonadia > UBA4248 > UBA4248 > UBA4248. The sequence continues at coordinate 4,544 of DGWW01000197.1, read as the reverse complement.
GCAAAAGAAAGGCAACTATCCTGGTGTACTCGCACTCCAAAGTGGCGCTGTTTCGACTTCTGGCAATTATGAGATTTTCTTTGGCAACGACAAGGTGTTCCACCATATCGTCGATGCACACACCGGTCGTTCACCCAACATGGCCTCTGTCACAGTCGTTGCTCCTACGGCTTTACAGGCTGATATTCTTTCGACCGCGTTCTTTGTCATGTCCAGAGAACAGGCCTTAGCCTACTGTCAGTCACATCCCCAAATCGCCTGCCTTCTCATCGACAATGAAGGACATCGGACAACCTCACCTAATTTTGCGATGGTATAGTTCTTAAACCTCATGTTTTTTACATGAGTTTTTTTTTGAGAAACCATCACCAGTAGCGTAGGCGAACATATAAAAAGAATAATATGTCATTTTTAGAATTCTTCAAACTCTTAGGCGGCGTCGGTCTCTTCCTGTACGGCATGTCGATCATGTCAACAGGCCTTAAAAACGCCGCCGGTGAACAACTCAAAACCATTCTCGAGCATGCGACCAAAAACCGTTTTACGGCCACATTCGTCGGTCTGCTCGTCACCATCCTGATTCAGAGCTCATCGGCAACCGATATGATGGTCATCGGTTTCGTCAACTCTGGCCTAATGTCGCTGATACAAGCCATTGGCGTCATCATGGGCGCCAACATCGGCACAACTGTCACCGCACAGATCACGGCTTTTAGCCTTGGGGCTTATGCGCCGCTCATCCTCTTTGTCGGTGCCATCATGTACATGTTCGTCAAAAAGACGATCATCCGGCACATCGGGTCGATCATCATGGGATTCGGTATGCTCTTTGTCGGCATCTCGATCATCGGCGACGCCATCAAACCGCTTTCACAAAGCCCAGCATTTATACAGTTTCTCACCTCTATCGAAAATCCTGCAATTCTCGTCATTTTCGGTGTGCTATTTACCGCTCTGCTCCAGAGCTCATCCTCATCCGTCGTCATCTTTCAAACGTTTGCCATCCAGGGGCTGCTCAGCTTTGAGGATGTCGTTTTCCTGGTCATTGGCGCGGCCATCGGTTCTGTTACACCCAATATACTCGCCTCACTCACAACCAATCGAAACGGCAAACGCACGGCTATGCTCAACCTTTTGTTCAACTTGTTCAGAGCCGCCATCATCTTATCGGTAATCGCCGCATTTCCAGTCGTTCTCGAGTGGATTCAAGCGCTCTCTCCCGATAACATCGGCCGTCAGGTCGCAAACGCACACACCATTTTTGCCATCGTCGCCGTGATCTGCCTGTTACCTTTTACCCGACAGCTCGTCGCGCTCAGCAAAAAAATCATTCGGGAACTCCCCGAAGAAACCCAGAAAATTAAAGATCGCCAACTCATTTATATGCAGGAAGGCAATCTCCCCCCTGCCGTCGCGCTCCAGCAAGCTCAGATGGAAATCACACGACTCGCACGCTATGCAGCTCAAAATCTTCAAACTTCAATCGACTGTTTCTTCAATCGCAAGGATGAACTCGTCGAAAAAGTCGAAGATACCGAGGATACGGTCAATTATCTCACTCACGCAATTACGACGCGCCTCGTGCGCATGCGAACCCACAACATGACCGGCCACGAACGAAACCGCATCACGCAAATGACCCTCGTCGTCGCCGATGCCGAACGCATCTCGGATCACGCCGAAAATATCATCGAATACGAAACCCAGATGACAACCCAAAAGACGAAGCTCTCTGACGAAGCACTGGCCGAACTCAAAATGATCGCCGAAGCCTCGATGAAAGCCATCAACTTTAGCATCGATATCTTCGAACATGAGACATTCGACAAACTTAAAGAAGCCGAATCCCTCGAACAGGCCGTCGATGATATGGAAAAACAAATCGTCAACAATCATATCACGCGCCTCCTCAGCAAATCATGCGACCCACTCGCCGGCGTGGTCTTTACGAATATGGCGAGTGATTTAGAGCGATGCTCAGACCATGCGATCAACATTGCGTTTGCATTGCATGAGTTCGATTTCGAAGATCCCGCAAATCAACCGGTTTTACGGCGCCATTTGAGTTGATGATATCCATGTACAGCTGCGACTTTGTACGCCGCTGATTCCGGCTATTGGTCTGCGACCAATACGCCTTCATAGCCTCGCTATGCTGACGCATACGCGAGGCTAATTTTATTTAGGCTATGTTTAACCACCGTGGATATGACTTATTCCAATAGCTAAATCATTTCATTGCTTTGAGCTTTGAACTTAGAGCTTTGAGCGGCAATCCCCTTCTCTAAGCTCCAAGCGCTAAACTCTATGCCAGAATTGATTTTTTCAGAATAAGGCAAATCATGAAAACCTATAGGGCAGCGTAAATATATACAGTAATCAATACCATCCTCATGAGCACACTCATAAGAGTTACTACTCAGCCGCCAGCATTGTTTGTTTTAACAAACGGATTTGTTCGCATCTAACGATGCTCACTATTTAGTACGAATGTTAGCAGGTTTGTAGCTGCTGAGGCTAAAGTCAATACAAATACTCTAGAGAGATGAGGGGGGGGCCAGGGCTATCGCATTCTAATTTTCTTGTATGGTTTCTAGAGTTTGTTTTTCCTCTTCAAGGTTCTTGCGTACCTCATTTTCATGTCCGCCTATGCGGCAGGGGGCGTTCGATTGTGAACAGAAAGCCCTTTGGCGGGGTACGGGACAGAGCCCCGGCTGAACAGTTACAACTATCTTGTAAAAAACACCTTTAGTTACAGATCACTTCTTTATATTGATAGCATCGTTCATTATTATTTTGTACATAACATTTTTCTTGAACAGGTCCTGGATAACAAGTTTGTTGTGGCTTACATTGAGATGAGTCTATTTGGTATTTATGTGCACTCGATGATGTGTGCGACCGAGAATTACAAAAATTCTCGCACCATTTATCATTTTTATAATTCCCTTCATTCGTAAACAAATAATTCAAGCATAGAGGTATTGTCGTAGGTATATTATTAACGTAGATTTCATAATTTCCGCATCGAGAATATGTATATTCCTGTTGTTCTCCATTAACCATATAATGATATGTACGACAAGTTAAATTGCCAAGAGCGTCAAGTTCAAGACCATATTGAGGCAAATACAGCTCACACCCATCAGACATGTTGTTATTAATATCATAATAATCATTAAGACATGTCGAACACGTTGCTAAATGTTTGCTTAATAAATGAGTCTCACAAGTTTGATTTTGATCGCAATCAACATATCCTTTACGACAAGAACATGTGCCGTCGATACATAGATTATCACATCTATTATCACAATACCCGCAATGATAAACATCCACGGAAGGATTAATACAGACATCGCCGCACTTAAGCATTCTAGCAGGACAACCCAATGCGTTATTTACGCACTCGGCTTTAATCGAGTCGCAAACTTCATAGGATGCGCATACCTGAATATTACCTAAGTTATCCCGGCCACAATGTTCGTTATTGTTCGGCAAACATTCATCACCAACCAAGGTATAGCCACTATCACAATCCTCGGCAACACAAATGGGTTCACCCAGATGATTGTATTCACACCGACCTGTTTTCTTTCCATTGTTACGACAGTCATTGTACCATGCGCCACAGTGTTCAAATGAATCTTTCTCACAATGCTTTTTGTTCTCATCCAAATGGTAGTTCATAAGACATGTATCAAACTGGCACCCTTTTTCGCCACAAACAGCCGAGTCTTCTCCCTTACTGATGTCGACAGTACAACTTTTTATCCGTGTATTGCCATCTTTGTCGAACGCAATATTCCCATCTTCGTCAAAAACAGGACATGCTTCAAGCGTATTATCGGCACAGGCATAAATATTCTTTTTCTCATCGACTATCTGCAAGTGGTGATGACTGTCACATGCAAGCGCGCTACATTCACCATCGATGCATTCGGCCAACAACATGCCCTTCCTTTCCAGGCAATTATTGTTATCCGAACCACATGATGTCAGTGAATCTTCAACACATTCGTCAGAATCTGGCATAACATGTAACCCAATGGGGCATTTAGAGTACTTACAATAATAGTGCTCCTCGCCTGGCTCATCTATATTCTTGCACATATACTGTTTAGGGCAAATATTGTTGTTAAAGGCATGAATATAACGTCTGGCCATTTCACGATCCAGGCCACAACAATCGAACTCATCTTTACACTTTTGTTCCTGCGCCACAACATTGACTGCATCATAACGATAACACCTATGCTCGTTTTTTTCGATATACTGCAGGGCACCAATCTGTCCCAATTCCGGACATAAATGAACCGTACCCTCTTTGTTGACAAAAGTGTCGTATAGCTCGTTGTCCCAGGCGCAGGATGAACAGAGAAAGGGAAAAAGTATTACGAATATTCTTTTCATAGTTGAATGATTTTAGATGGCCCCGTAAACACGCCATTGCAAATAAAGCAACAACAAATGGATTATAGAATGTTTTTTCTTTAAATCAAATAATGGATATAGAGTAATTACTACTCAGCCGGTAAATGAAC
>DGWW01000065.1 GCA_002395385.1 Myxococcales bacterium UBA4248 | reverse complement strand
TTATGCATTCAGCATTATGAATTAAAGAGATTTCAAGTATTTGGGGAACCAGGAGCGTACTCCATGGATGAACAGTTACCATACTGTACATCGTGGCAAAATAAAATTGTTGACGAAAAAAAGGCGGAGTGATAGAAATCAAAATACCCCCCTGCGATAATCAGCGATTATCGCAGCCCCAGCGGCGTTTTACTTCCCCCGGTGAAACGCCGCGTTTTTTGTTTTTTGGGCATTTTTTTCGTGAGACCATGCATTCCGCGCGGCGTATTCGCAACGCGAATAGACGCGCGATGCCGTGCCGTATTGCCGCAGGCAATAGGCCGGCCCCCAAAATGTTGAGACGTTCCATGGAACGTCTCTCGCGCGGCGTATTCGCAACGCGAATAGCGAGCGCCCAAAACATCCCAAAAAACATTGAAACCCCTTTGTCAAATGGAGTAAATAACCCCGATTTTTGTGGACGATTCCCGTGCAATCGACCGCAAACTGAGACAAACAAAGGAGATTCAATATGTTGGATGTTAAATACGTACTCGCCAATCTCGATAAAGTCATCGATGGCCTCAAATTCCGCAATGCCAAGGTCGATTTCGACCATCTGCGCGCCCTGAGCGACGAACGCCGCGCCAAATGCCAGCGCTACGACCAGCTCCGCTTTGAACAGCGCCAGGCAAGCGACCAGATGCGCACGCTCGACAAAGAACAGGCCGCTGCGCTGCGTACACAGCTCAAAGCCATGAGCACCGAACTCAAGGAAATCGATGCCAGACGCGCCGAAATCGACGCAGAACTCGCCAATATGATGCTCTACATCCCCAATATTCCAGGCGATGACGTACCTCAGGCCGCCGACGAAGAAGGCAATGTCGAAATCCGACGCTGGGGAACACCGCGCGAATTCTCGTTCGAACCCAAGGCACATTACGATTTGGGCGAAGCACAAGGCACGCTCGATTTCGACCGCGGCACCAAGGTTTCGGGCGCCAGATTTACCTTTTTGATGGGCGATGCCGTCCGCCTAGAACTCGCGCTCATTCAGTTCATGCTCGATTGCCACGCCGAACGCGGTTACAAACTCGTCATTCCGCCGTACATCGTCAATCGCGCTTCGATGACCGGCACAGGCCAGCTCCCCAAATTCGAGGATGACGCCTACAAAACGAATGAAGACATGTTCCTCATTCCGACCGCCGAAGTGCCCGTCACCAACCTGCACCGCGACGAGCTCCTCACCGAAGACCAACTGCCCATCAAATACGCCGCATACAGCGCATGTTTCCGCCTCGAAGCCGGAAGCTACGGCAAAGACACCCGCGGCATCATCCGACAGCACCAGTTCGACAAAGTCGAACTCGTCAAATTCTCGAAACCCGAAAACAGCGAAGCCGAACATCAGGCGCTCGTGAACGACGCCGAAGAAATCCTCAAACGCCTCAACCTGCCCTACCGCGTCATGCTGCTCAGCGCCGGCGATATGGGCTTTTCGGCACGCAAATGCTACGATCTCGAAGTCTGGCTCCCCTCGCAAAACTGCTACCGCGAGATTTCGAGCTGCTCAAACTTCGGCGATTACCAGGCAAGACGCGCCAATATCCGCTATCGTACCCCAGACGGCAAAGAAAAGACCGCTTTCGTACACACGCTGAACGGTTCGGGACTCGCCGTCGGTCGCACCCTCGTCGCGATTATGGAAAACTATCAGGAAGAAGATGGTCGCATCCGCATCCCCGATGCACTTCGTCCCTATATGAAATGTGATTATATCGGGTAATTATATAATGATAGGGGCGCAGCCTATTGCCTGCGGCAATACGGCTTGCGCGCTCGCCTTGCGACGTGTCACGACACGCCGCTACAGCTCGCCTCTCGATTGTGGGTGCCGCTATCCCTACGGGATACGCGGCACATTTTTTGCTAGTCCATTCCCCAATGGATTGTTTTATTCTTCGAATCCCAATTCTCCAGAGGTTGAATATGAATCATTTCCATTGGGTATTAACTCTGATTGCCTGTTTGGGCATGACTTTTGTTGGGTGCAGTGACTCGGACGAAGAAGATACTTCGTGCGGTGGCGTCTATTGCGACATGCTGCAAGGATGGACACACGGCGTATGCGTGGACGGCGAATGCAAGGCAAGAGCCTGCGACAGCAGCCATCATCTCTATGAAGAGCGGTGCGAAACCGATAATGTCGAACGATGCGGCAGTCACGACAATGATTGTTCCAAAACTGTTTTCGGTTGGGACTGGGGCTCTTGTGATAACGGCACGTGTACGGTTTTGGGGTGCATCGACGGCATGACGGTCGAACGCAATGCCTGCGTACCTGCCTCGACCGATGCTTGCAATAAGAATGGTCTGACCTGCGAACGCCAGATTCCTGGCGGCGATATGCTGATTTGCTCCGGCGGCGAATGCAAAGCATTGTCCTGCCAGCCGGGATGGCGAAAATTCCGGGATACCTGCGTCGAAGAAACCAACGAATGCTGCGGCAACACCTGTACTCCATGTGCCAACGGTCTCATGTGTGCCAATGGCGAATGTACCAATTCATGCGGCACGCTCAGCCATTGTGGCAATGCATGCGTCAACCTTAAAAACAATAACGACCATTGCGGTGCATGCAATACCCCATGCCAGGCAGCCACTGTAAAGGGGGCTAAGGATGCCGCATGCGTCAATGCCGTTTGCGTGGCTACCGCGTGCGACGCCGGTTACCATCTGACAAAAGATGCCGCCTGTGAAATCGATTCTATCCAACATTGCGGCAGCGCTTCGAACGATTGTACGGCTATCGAAGGCTGGGCAGACGGCGTCTGCGAAAATACAGTATGCCGTCCAACATCCTGCGCTAAAGGCTATCATCTCTATGAGAATGGCAAATCCGCAGTTTGCGAAAGAGATACCATTCAAAACTGCCTGTCACATGGCAATGCATGTACTGGCGGCTCCGAATGCACATCAAAGGGATGTGCCTGCCCAGCAGATACAACAAACTGCGGGACTGACGCCAAACCGAGCTGCAAAGACCTTTCATCCGATAAAAACAATTGCAGCGCATGCGGTCTTGCTTGCCCTTCGACACAACACTGCAGTGATGGCCGATGCCTGGGCCCCATCAAGTGCGATGGCGTCGAATACGACACAGAATCGAGCCTGGACGCTTGCGGGGAATGCAACCACCGGTGCGACGATGGCCAGCTCTGTGAGAATGGCACTTGTGTCAAAGGCATTGGCAAGGTTTACTGCGGAGATGAGATCGTCAACACTCAAAAAGATCTGGATCACTGCGGCAAATGCAACAACCGATGTCCAGACGGACAAATCTGCAGCAACGGCAAATGCCAAAAGGGATACGGCACGACCTACTGCGGGGATGAAACGGTCGACTCCGGTATCGACTCTAGTCACTGTGGTGACTGCAAAACCGACTGTGGCAAAGGCAAATACTGCGAAAAAGGCGTCTGCAAATCCGGCGCAGATGCAGATATCACCACGCTTTGCCACAATGTCGAAGTCAATCCCTTTACCGATAATGCCAATTGCGGCGGATGCGATAATGCATGCGAAGCACCACATACATGCCGCAAGGGATCCTGCTCCCCAAGCCCCGAAGATACGCTCACATGCAACGGTATCACAGTACACCCTTACGATGATGCCGCCCACTGCGGTGAATGCAACCATGCATGTGGCAATGGTCAAAAATGCGAAGAGGGGCAATGCCAAAATATATCGATGACCGATACCGCCACTGTGACCTGCAACGCAAACGTCTATCATCCAGGCATCGATTCGATGAACTGCGGACAATGCGGTAAAATCTGCGAAAAAGGCACTTTGTGTAAAAATGGAAAATGTACCAGCCTGACTTTAAATGAATCCCTGACAACCGAATGCAACGGCAAAACCGTTTATCCTTATCTAGATCCTGATAATTGCGGCGGATGCAATATCCAATGCTATGAGAACGATGTCTGCAATGCAGGAAAATGTGGCGTAGTCACAGCAGAGACAAAATTAAACTGCAACGGGAAAGAAATCTATCCCTATGACGACAGCTTGAACTGCGGAGGATGCGGCAATAAATGTCCTCGAGGCACATACTGCTATGAAGCCCAATGCTACGAATTGACCGACCAATATCATACATCTTACTGCGAAGATAATGCCTTTAATTTGTATTATGATCCCTATAACTGCGGCCAATGCGGCCATGAATGTGACGGCCTGTCGTGCGTCAAAGGAGAATGCAAACTCAGCACCTCTTATGCTTATGAATATTGCCCGTTTGACGAACAAAATGACTACGAAACTGATTTATATACCGATTATTATAATTGCGGTTCTTGCTCGATTACCTGCGAAAAAGGGGAACGGTGTGAAAAAGGCTATTGTAGAGATAATGCTTTTAATTTAAAAATTAATTGTTTTGGCGTCGAATTCGATCCCGGAAATGACTCAGCCAATTGTGGTGGATGCGGTCTCTACTGCGAAAGCGGCGAAGAATGCAGCTCCGGAAAGTGCCAGGAAATCTGGTGGATGTTTGACACCAAAACGATGAATTGTGCTAATCAGACGGTCTATCCCTACAGTGATCCCAACAACTGCGGCGGCTGCGATATCGTATGCAAATCGAACGAATATTGCGACGAAGGCAAATGCATTTATGGAGGTTATTGATATCTTACGGACTGGCAGTGGGGCATACACCACTGCCAAGTGCTTGCTTTAACGTCTCTGCTTCTAAGATCATCACAATTGATTTGTCTAATATCTTATGGTCACAAGCCATCTTCTGACGCTGCTTTTCGCACTTGGTACTGTTGCGATTTACTATATTCTGCCCGTCCGATTCAGATGGGCAGTATTAGGTATTGCAAGCATCGTTTTTTATCTTTCGGCCGAACCGCTGCTGCTTTTGCTGGCTAGTGGCACCGCTGCATGGACTTGGTTTGCGGGTACCCAAATCACCACTGCACATCCAAGACGTTGGCTCGCCATAGGAATAATTCCCTGTATTCTATCTCTGTTTATCTTTAAGTATTTTAATTTCTTTTATACATCCATCACAGATTTCTTTGCACTGATTGGATTGCCCGTTCATGCCGATGTACTCAAACTCGCACTGCCACTTGGCATATCCTATTATACTTTTAAACTCATCGCTTATTTGGTTGATATCTATCGAAATAAATACAAAAATGAATCTCATTTGGGATATTTTTTAACCTATGCACTGTTTTTCCCGCAAATCGTTTGCGGCCCCATTCAAAGACCGGACGATTTCCTTGATCAGATACATCAGCAGACCAGTTTTAACAGCACTTTGTTCAATATCGGCATTCGCCGTATTATTCTCGGCTTTTTTAAAATACTCGTCATTGCCAACCCCATATTGCCTTATTTAAATCGAGTCGACAGCCATGCTGACAGCCTTTCGGGACTGACACTTTTGTGCGGCTCTGTCCTCTATTCAATTTTAATTTATGCCGATTTTTCCGGATGCTCAGATATCGCCATCGGTACGGGCAACCTCTTTGGTTTAAAATGCCCAGATAACTTCAGAGCGCCCTATTTTTCAAAAAATATTCTCGAATTCTGGAAGCGGTGGCACATTTCTCTGACGAGCTGGCTCAAAGATTATATTTATATATCGCTCGGCGGTAACCGCAAAGGCAGCATCCGAACAAAAATTAATATAATCATAACTTTTCTCGTCAGCGGACTCTGGCACGGAGCCAACTGGACATTTATCTTTTGGGGGCTCCTCCATGGTCTATGGAATGTCCTGACGCCACGACACAAAAAAAAGACCTCCAATTCCCCGTCTTCAAAACAAGAGGATAATACCACCCAGTCGAATCCACAAACGATACCATCACAATATTTCAGAGTGCATATATTTAAAAAATTCAAATCCGCTTGTGCAATTCTGGCGACTTTTATGGGTGTCACAATTGGGTGGCAATTATTTCGCTCAGACAATATATCTTCCGCATTTCATTATTTATATCGGACTGTGACAGAATTTCATTTATCATACGCACATATAACTGAGGCACTCGTTCAGTTTACAGGCGATAATACATCCTTGCCCATTTTTATGACACTTGCGCTGTGTGTTTGTCTTTATGCTTCTTTCGAAAAGATAATACTCTGTAACCCCAAATACAATGACAATCCCATTCCTACAGCCTGGGTCATCACATTTTTCATTTTAATCCTGATTTTCGGCAATGCCGGGCAGTCTGCCTTTCTCTATGCCAATTTCTAATTATCTGCTGACATGAAACGACTACTATTCTTTATATCATTATCTTTTTTAGCTGTCATGCTCATCATGACAGCCAAAAATGAATATAGCCGATTTCTGCCTTCACCCGGCTATGGCATGGGCGAAATCGTACAGCAGAAAAATATCGATTATCTGTTTATTGGCTCTTCGACTTTTAGACGCGGACTTGACATCGAGGTTCTCAACAAACTCCCGGGAAATGTTTATATCCTCGCATACAATGGATGCCAGCCGGTTACCATCGAAATGGTCCTGGAATATCTGTTAAAACAGGGCGTAACAATCAAACATCTCTTCGTCGATTTTTATCCTTATACAGCCGCTGCCCGCCCGGCTTTGAGTGATACCAGACTACTCATGGATACGGATATCGATTTTAAAATCGACTTGTGGCAAAGCCTGCATGCATATAAAACCGATTCATTTCAGGCCATTGAGGATAAGGCATCAGATCTTTATGAGATGTTTATTTCTTCCAATAATGCTATTATTTTATGGTGGCCTTTGTATCAAAAGCTCATTCGTTCCAATAATTACCACGGTGGCATTCGAAATTTGCGCGCAGAACATGGACAAACGCAAGAAACACTCGCCCAGCTTCCTATGTTTGGAAAACGCGATGGGCTCCAGAAGGTTCAAATCGATGCCTATCAAAAAATCATACAAACCGCCTCAAAACACGACATTCAACTGACTTATCTCGAAATCCCCAAATACTATCGTCTTTACGATGATCATGATTATCGGGCTTTTTCAAAGCAAATCCTTGACTCATTTTCGAATGCTGCGAATTATCAGGTCATCTCGGCCGACCATATTCCGTTCGATAATCACCAGGCCGATTATTTTAATGATCTCGTTCATTTGTCCGGTGTCGGTGCCCATGTTTATACACAAATGCTTTTAAATAAATTGGGCAAGGATCAATCTGAATAAATGGTGTCGAAAAGAGTATAGGAGCATAGCAGGAGATGAAAATATGGCATCACTCAGCAAATACCTGTCTGTTGCAGTCGCTATGGTGGCGGCATGTTACGAAATCTATCGACGAGTCAAAACCGCAAAGGACCAAGCCCCCCCCGAGGCTGCTGACAAACAGGAAGACGCGGGCAAAAGCACCAGCGACGCAGGCGCAGAAAAACATCCGCCCAAACCGCATAAATTCTTTACTTGCAAGCGATGCTACGTAAAAACAGATCAGCCTGTCAAATACAATGGCAAAATTATATGCCCATCATGCGCGCAAATCGTCGAGGCAGAAAAAGCAAAAGGCTATAAGCATGGCCCGGGCTTCGGCCGTTTGAGCAACCGATTGTGCATGCGCTGCCATGTCGATTTGCTGCAACTTGCCCCATGGCAGATTTACCGCATCGGGGACGCAGAATACTGTGATGTCTGTGCCGCAAAAATACCGCCGCAGCACCAGAATCCACGCCAGGTTTATCATGCCGTCGTCAAAGCCATGTCTGAATTCCCTAACGCACTGCTTACAATAAGCCACGAAGAAAATCATGGAAATTACTACATCAGGTCATCTCCCAATCGAGCCAACCATGCCATCGAAATCGACATCGAGGAAGAAATTTCGCTTTTTTTCGCCAACTGGCATTGCCACTACAATTACGACGATGGCGCGCAATACCATGAATTTTATGATGATCTCTTTAAAATTATATTGAATCAGTCATGCTCGGCAGCTGCATTCGACGAAGATGGTTCCAATGATCCCGACGATCCCGACGATGACGATCTCATCTGGCGAGCATCTGCACTGCTTGATGCAGCCGTTCTGCCCGAGGATGACGACAAAGCCATTGAGTTTTTAAAAACGAAGTTCGGTGATGCCGCGATTGTGCGGTGCGACTTTTGGGATGCCCGCAAATCGAGAATATTTCGCATGATTGGTGAAATGTGCGATATTGCCTGCGATCCCGTGTTCGATCCGGTACTCAGTGACTATCGCGACTGCGTTCTCGACTATCGCCTCATGCGGTGCAATCAGCCACACCGGGGGATCGCCTCGCACCGCGAAGCACTGCATCATGCCATGAAGGGGATAGTCGATGGTCTGAACCGAGAAATACAATGCGCTTGGACATTCGACATTCATCAGGCCATTGCAAGGATGATATCGCCCTCAGAATGGCTTGCCGAGCCACCGAAAGAAGGTCAATCCGATGCCCCGCAATATATCGACACGGACGACAGAATCGCCTACTGGCGCGCATTTCTCGAACCACCCTACGGCAATTGTATAAAAATCAGGGAGAAATGCGGGAATCATCCGGCCAAATACCGTGATGCAACTGTCGAGGATTTTAGACGCGTCAACGAAGCATTGTTTCCCAAAGGCCCCGATGATCTGGAGATTTACACATGGTCGACAGACTGGTCCAATTACTTCGATGATGGCCACGAGTGGTGGGGAACGGGTTGCTGGAGCATCTATGACCCACAAATGGAGCGCTATATCGTCATTCTGGCATCGGCAACGGATTGAGCGTTTTTATGAGCATGGCGTATGCGGCAACGCCAGCGCCCGCGTATTTGCGATGGTACAGAGACGTGCAGACCGCGCGTCTGTACCATCGCAAATAGCGGCGAGTAGAGCCGTCCGGCCCAGGCGGCAGTACCATCGCAAATAGCGGCGAGTAGAGCCGTCCGGCCCGGGCGGCCCTAAGGCAAGGCGTATGCGCAACGCGCATAGCCATGCCCCCAAATGAACCAACGTGGCGTATGCGCGTAGCGCATAGCCGCGTAGCGAGCCGTAGACACGTGTCGTGACACGTGCCAAGGCGAGCATATCACCCACACACACCCACACGAACCCCGCAAAAATCAATGGTTTATGCCGTGCAAAATGGTTGCATTTTAAAGCGCTTTGCCCGATAAATAGCTAATCTTTTTTCGCCGGAGTGATCCGGTTTTTTTGACCCATCATGGTAATTGGAGAAGAACCGTGAGAGACACAACATTTTTGAGTGATGCCCAGTTTGCATGCCAGGCCGCGAGCTGCGAGTTCTGCGAAACGAAACCCTGTATGACGGCTTGCCCCGTCAACTGCTCGCCAGCGGATTTCATCATGGCCGCAAAACAGGGCGAAAAAAGCGACATTGCGCGCGCAGCCGCAGAAATTCTGACTGCGAACCCCATTGGCGGCGTTTGCGGTTTGATTTGCCCGGATGCCTATTGCCAGAAAGCTTGCAGCCACCGCGTTTTTAATGGCACTGCCATTGAAATTCCCAAGATGCAGGCTTATGTCATCGACAAAGCCAAGAAACTCGGCGTCATGCCTGAGATTAAACGCGCCGCATCCCGCGGCAAATCCGTCGGCGTCGTCGGCGGCGGCCCGGCCGGTCTCGCTTGCGCAGCCGTTCTTGCACAGCGCGGATTCGATGTCACCATCTATGATCGCGGAGACAAACTCGGCGGTGCTCTCAACCTGATTCCCGATGATCGTCTGCCCAAATCGGTGCTCGAAAGCGACATTGCCTGGCTGCTCAAAGCCACGGGCGTCAAAGTCGAAAAAGCCGCTGTCGCCGATCCGGCCAAGCTCCTCGACAAACATGATGCCGTCTGCGTGGCCGTCGGCCGCTATAAACCTTATAAACTCAACGTCCCCGGCGAAGATGCTGCCATGTACGGCAACGAATACCTCGCCAAACAGCCAAAACTCGCGGGCCGCGTCGCCATCATGGGCGGTGGTGCCATCGCCGTCGACTGCGCGCTGACTGCACTTAAGAATGGTGCATCCGCCGTCGAAATGATTGCCCTCGAGAAATTCAGCGAACTCCCGCTGACGGCTGCCGAAAAGAAACACATCGAGGATGCCGGTATCGAGCTCACGGGCCGTTCCACCATAAAAGAAATCATCGTCAAGGACGGCAAAGTTGCAGGCATCAAACTCGCCCGCATGGTCCTGAAAGGCGAGAAATTCAGCGTCCGCGATATGGAAGAACTTGCAGGCAGCGAGACCGTGAGAAATGACGTCGATCACGTCGTCATCGCCATCGGCAATGCAAGCGAAATGGCCATCGAGGATGTCAAAGGCGTGTTCTATGCAGGTGACTGCTGGGCAGGCCCCTCGACCGCCGTCGAAGCCGTTGCCACCGGTAAAAACATTGCCAATGCCATCGATGATTATCTCAGCGGCAAAGATGTTAAGATGCCCGAGCGCGTTCGTCCCGCCAAGAGCACCGTCAAAATCGAAGGCTACAATGCGACGCCCGTTTCGCTCGAAACCGATTTCTTCGGCCGCAAGCTGCCCAATCCGTTCCTGCTTTCGGCTGCACCTCCTTCGGACGGCCTCAATCAGATGCGCCGCGCGCTCAAGGCCGGATGGGCCGGCGGCTTCATGAAGACCGCTTTCGACAGCGTCGATATTCACATTCCTGCTGGTTACATGTTCCAGCTCGACAAAGAGACCTACGCCAACTGCGACAACGTTTCGGAACACCCGATTAACCGCGTTTGCGCCGAAGTCAAAGAACTCCTCAAGGAATTCCCCGACAGACTCATCGGCGTTTCGACCGGCGGCCCCGTCACCGGTGACGATGCGCACGACAAAGCCGGTTGGCAGAACAACACCCGCAAGCTCGAAAAAGCCGGCGCCATGGCCATCGAATACTCACTGTCCTGCCCGCAGGGCGGCGACGGCACCGAAGGCGACATCGTTTCGCAGAATGCCGCTTTAACCGCCAAGATCATCGACTGGGTCATGGAAATTTCCGATCCCAACGTACCCAAACTCTTCAAACTGACGGCTGCCGTCACGAGCATCGCCGTGATTCTCAAGGCCATCAAGGGCGTCTTTGACAAATATCCCAACAAGAAAGCCGGTGTCACGCTCGCCAATACGTTCCCCTCGTTCACATTCCGCAAACACATCGACGGCAAAGAACACGCATGGGATCAGGGCGTCATCATCGGTATGTCCGGCCACGGCGTCACCGCGATTTCGAACAACTCCCTGTGGTCCGTCCGCAACAGCGGCATCAAGATCAGCGGCAACGGCGGCCCGATGAACTACAAAGAAGCCGCCAATTTCCTGGCCCTCGGCGCCATCAACGTCCAGTTCTGCACCATCGCAATGAAATACGGCGTCGGCATCGTCCGTCACCTCTGCGAAGGCCTCTCGAAGAACATGGAAGAACGCGGCATCAAATCGATCGATGAACTCATCGGACGCGGCAAAAACAGCCTCACCGACTTCATGGATCTCTCGCCCGTCAAACGCATACCGCAGATCGACGAAGATCTCTGCGTCAAATGCGGCAACTGCACGCGCTGCTCGTATTTCGGCCTCATTCAGGAAGGCGACAAGATCGTTGCCCATCCCGAAAACTGCGTCGGCTGCACGATATGCGCTCAGAAATGTATCGCCGGTGCCATCACGATGCGCGAACGTACCGAAGCTGAACTCAAAGCCTATCCCGATCCTTTGGAAGGCTGGAGAAATTAATATTTTGGCTCGCCTTGAGACGTGTCACGACACGTCTCTACGGCTCGCTTAACGCCCGCTATTGACCTCACCTACCCCCCAGCCGCTTTGCGGCTGTCCCTCCTCCCTCTCCCGTTGGGCGAGGGAAGAGGGAGCATAGGCGAGCCCAGATACAACAACGCCCGCGTATCGGCGATGGTACAGAGACGTGCGGACCGCACGTCTGTACCATCGCCAATAGCGGGCGCCAGCGAGCGTATTGGCCGCAGGCAATAGGCAGGTCCATGTATGTTGGGGTTCACCGGGCGCGCCTGCGGCACACCCGATTATGATATAGATGTGACGCCTTCCAGGCGTGTCGGATTGTTATCCGGGCGCGCCTGCGGCACACCCGGTTATGATATAGATTCTATATATATTGGGGTTCACCGGGCGCGCCTGCGGCACACCCGGTTATTCGTTGGTCGGTTTTTCGCCGATGGCGGCGCGGCGCGACAGCTTGATCTTGCCGGTGCGGCCGTCGATGGCCAGGACTTTGACGAGGACTTTTTCGCCTTCCTTGAGGATGTCGGTGACGTTGTCGACGTGGCCTTCGGAGAGTTCGGAGATGTGGCAGAGGCCTTCGGTGCCTTCGAAGATTTCGATGAATGCGCCGAAATCCATGATTTTCTTGACGGTGCCCATGTAGACTTCGCCGGGTTTGGCTTCGCGGATGATGTTGTTGATCATCTCGATGGCTTTGTTGAGGGCCATGCCGTCGCCGGAAGAAATCTGGACGGTGCCGTCATCTTCGACGTTGACCTGTGCGCCCGAGACGGCGCAGATATTGCGGATGGTTTTGCCGCCGGAGCCAATGATTTCGCGGATTTTGGAGGGATCGACCTTGATGGTTTCGATGCGGGGCGCGTATTTGCTCTTCTTGTCGCGGGTTTCGGCAATGGCGGACAGCATGCAGCCGAGGATGTGACGGCGGCCTTCGTGGGCCTGTTTGAGGGCCTGGGCCATGATTTCGCGGGAAATGCCGGTGACTTTGATGTCCATCTGGATGGCGGTGATGCGGTCTTCGGTACCGCAGACTTTGAAGTCCATGTCGCCGAGGTGATCTTCGTCGCCGAGGATGTCGGTGAGGACGGCGATTTTGTCGCCTTCTTTGATGAGGCCCATCGCGACGCCGGCGACGGGGGCTTTGATTTCGAGGCCGGCATCCATGGCTGCGAGCGTGCCGCCGCAGACGGTGGCCATCGAGCTGGAGCCGTTCGATTCGAGGATGTCGGAGACGATGCGCAGCGTGTAAGGATAATCGGGATTTGCGGTGGGCATCACGGAGCAAAGGGCGCGCTCGGCGAGCATGCCGTGGCCGATTTCGCGGCGGCCCGGGCTGCGAAGGGGCTTGGCTTCGCCGACGCTGAACGGCGGGAAGTTGTAATGGAGCATGAATTTCTTGGATTTCATGCCACCGAGTTCGTCGATGCGCTGATCGTCGGTCGCGGTGCCAATGGTGACCGTGACGAGGCCCTGGGTTTCGCCGCGAGTAAAGAGGGCAGAACCGTGGGCGCGAGGCAGAACGCCGACTTCACAGGTAATCGGGCGCACCTGGTCGAGGCGTCGGCCGTCGATGCGGACGTGTTTTTCGGTAATCAGGTTGCGCATCAAATGGTATTTGAGGTCTTCGTAGGCGGCGATGAGTTCACCGGCGCGGCCTTCGAATTCCTGCGCAGTATCGTCGAGAATCTGTTTTTGAACGGCATCGAGGGCGGCATAGCGCTCGAGTTTGGCAGGTACCGTCATGGCGGCCATCGTCTGATCCGTATAGCGAGCGACGGCTTCGGCAATGGCGGGATCGGTCTCGGGCGCGCTGAAAGTCATCTTGGGTTTGCCGACAGCTTCGGCCATGCGACGCTGAAGTGCAAGGATGTCGCGGACGGCGGCCGTACCGAAATCCATGGCATCGAGGAATTCCTCTTCGGTCAGGCCTTCGGTTTCGCCTTCGACCATGACGATCGCCTGTTCACTTGCGACCATGACGATATCGGTGTCCGAATTATCGCGTTCGGTGTTGGTGGGGTTGGCAATCCATTTGCCGTTGATGCGACCGATGCGGACACCGGCGACGGGGCCCTGCCAGGGCAGGTTGGACAGCATCAGAGCTGCAGATGCGCCGGTAATGGCCAGAACATCGGGTTCGCAGTTGGGGTCATAGCTCAGAACTGTCGCAATGACCTGAACTTCATCGCGGAACCCATCGGGGAACAGGGGGCGCAGCGGGCGGTCGATGAGGCGGCTCGTGAGCGTTTCATGCTCGCCCTGTTTGCCTTCGCGGCGGAAATAGTTGCCGGGAATGCGGCCGGCTGCATAGGATTTCTCGACATATTCGCAGACGAGCGGGAAGAAATCCTGGGTGCTGGCGCTGGGTTTGGTGCATGCCGTGACGAGAATCATCGATTCGCCGCTCTGAATGAGGACGGCACCGGAGGCCTGTTTGGCCATGCGGCCGGTTTCGATCGATACTTCGTGGTTGCCGATCATTGCGGATTCTTTGACAATACGTGCCATGTTTTTTCCTTCATTATATAATGATGCAACCGACGGTTATCACGCACATCGTGAATGGAACTGCACAATCACCTTGGGGAATGTCAATACTGGGTAGAGGCGTGTCGCGACACGCCTCTACTGGGGAATGTCATTCACCAGGGTCATTGCACAGTTTTTACAAACCGCAGTTACATCGTGAATAAAAAAAGCGGCTTTGGGAGCCGCTCTAAAATTACTTACGAAGACCGAGGCGAGCGATCAGATCGCGATAGCGCTGAACGTCTTTGGCTTTGAGGTAGTCGAGGAGACGACGACGACGACCGACGAGCATCAGCAGACCGCGACGGCTGTGATGGTCATTTTTGTTGGATTTGAAGTGCTCGGTGAGAACGTTGATGCGTTCAGTGAGCAGAGAAATCTGAACTTCGGGTGAACCAGTGTCACCTTCATGACGTCCAAATTTGCTAACGATTTCAGCTTTAACTGTACGGTGAAGCATAATAACTCTCCATAAGCGGTTGGCAACATTGCCTTTGCACGGGAAACACCCCCATGCGATGCGCGCCATGCAGTCCAGGCAAATCCGGGCTTAGGACCAGACTCCCTACGCATGATGCGTGGGTTGCCTTGTACGCTGAGATGGCCCCAAAGTCAAGATTTGTAGTGCTTACAAGAGAAAATAGGATTAATTTCTGTGAGATTTAGATTTTTTAACAAACGGTTTTGCTCAAGCCTAACGGCCTCCGCGTTTTGAATTCGGAATTCGGAATTCTGAATTAATCAGGCATTCTCATTGTATTTCTAAAGCATAAAAGCATCTAAGCTTTAGAGTGACACTTGGGTGTCTGCAAATTCAATTACGCATTACGCATAAAAAATGCATTCCCTTTAGCTTCTGAATTCAACCTTCGGCATTGTCATTCAATTGCGCATTGATAGAAGTTGCGAACAAATCCGTTTGTAAAAAAAAACATCGTTACGAAAAATGCCATTAACCAAATAGTATGATAAAAGGTGGTGCGTGGCTATGTCGGCCTACGGCCTCCATACGCCCTTCGCAGCGCCGCTATTTGGCCATGCCAAATACGCGCCGCATCTATTTTGATGAAGATGGCTTGCGTTTGTGCACACCGATCTCAGGATTTTCCTCTTATGCCATACGAATTCGATTTTCAAAGCTACGTCCAAAAGCGCGAGGCGAACCCGAATAAAAAGCCTCTGCAGCTCCAGAATTATGCCTTTATTGAAGATATCGAGCACCAACGCGAATTATCAGAAAATGGTTTGATTCAACAGGCAGTCTCTTTGGGCTTGCAGGCATGGCAGCTGGCCAAGGGGCGGAAATACAAAGCACATGCAGTCGAAATTGATGCCAGTTACGATCGTCTTTCATCGGCATGGACTGAAACCTGTTATCAATTTAAACATACAGGTCTTTCAATTAAGGTCATTCCTTTTCAAAAGGAACTGTTTACGCCCTACAGCGGAAAAACGGGCGTCTATTTTGGCATATCCCCGATGGCTTGTACGCTGCCTTCATCGACATTGAAATTTTTATTTGGCACAGGTTTGGGGGCACTCGATAACGGGCATGCCCCATACCTCACATTGGGACGTTTTTTTGATGACATTACGCGTGGATTTTGGGGGAAAGCAACTGGCATTCCCGAAGTACTGATACACTGGCGCGAAGCGGCAATGATTACCCAGGATAGGGCGGGCATGCTTGCATGCCGCGACATCAGTGCAGCAATAATGGCCATTATGAGAGCCCATCTCGACTGGGACAACACAGAAATCATGCGTGAAATTCGCCGTTATCACGACGGTCTGGATGTCGATTGGGGAGAATTGGATGTCGAAAAAAGAGTGCGAGCTGTTGAGGCTTTTATGAAATCAGATATCTACCTCAAAGCAGGAGGCAGTCCGATTTCCGAAATAGATGCTCAGGTTCATGATATTTTTCGAATGGTATTTTAATGGAATCGCGTCAGAAAGCGAGAATAATCAATGTCAGACTCTATCAAAAAGATGCCCGTTAAAGGCGAACCAACAGAAGAAGAAAAAGCACTCGCTGAATACAAAAATAATATCATATCCCGTCAAGCGGATGATGAGATATTCCAGACCCGGAAAACCGTCATGGAACAAGCGATGGTGATTTCCCTGGGGGGCAGTTTTATCATTTCGTATCTGACATTTCTGGTGATTGCGCATCTCGACTCGATCGTGAAAGCAATTTTTATCGGAAGTGCGCTTTTTATCGTTCTATTTCTTTTGCTTACAATCGAAACTTACACCATCAAAAAAAACGCGTGTCACCCCAAATTCAACACCATCTTTAAGAAAACCTACGTACAAAACAAATTTGCCAAAGATTTTGAAATTCTCAGTTACGAAACAGAAAACGAAATTCTCGCCGAGAACGTTCTCCAGCTTCACATTACCAATCGGGACTGGAATCAGTATTACGTTTCGGATCATCTGAAAGCAATCTACCAAAACAAAACATTTGAGTATCTGAATTTGGTTTTATACGACATTCATGGCTCCAGAAAGAAGGAAGTTTTTTTGGGGGACGTTTTTATCTTCAATCTTATAGTCCCCATTTATACCCCAATTGCTTATCTGAAAAAGAAGCTCTCGGACAATGCAGAATATGTTGGTCTTGAATCCTACTATAATGTTTATGATTATACGGAAAAGCCCAAATACAAATTCAGCCTAACCCCCAGAGCAACCAGTTTGTTAAATGATAATCATCCAGCTCAATCTGTTCTTCCGCTGGCACTCAAGTTCAATCCCATCAGTTTTGAGACTCCTGCGTTCAGATCAAACCTCATCATGCTTGCCAAACTACTCGAAGGCAACAAAGTAACAGTTCGCCTGATTGGCAACAAACTTGTGCTGATCATCAGGCGTGACAAGCCACTGTTTCTGTTCAAGGGCAGCATTCGTACGTCGAGCAACAATCTAAAATCAGAAATGCTGCATTTTTTAGAGATTATCGGTCTGATAATCGACACCGGGGTTGTTTAACAGGGCTACCGCATTTTCTTTTCCGGGGCTCTGCCCCGGACCCC
>DGWW01000150.1 GCA_002395385.1 Myxococcales bacterium UBA4248 | reverse complement strand
TCGAACCGTATGGTGCTTGCGCATCTTTTGCGTGCGACGATGGACGAATTCGCTGACATCGAACCCGAGGTGATTGCTGCACGCTATATTGAAGGCGTTCCAGGGCAGGAGAATCATACGCCGCGAATTCTGGGATTGCGTAACGAGCGCGACAACCCAAATCGCAATTCCAGTTTTTATGACGTGATCTTCTATGCGCTCAAGCCAGACACGGGAGATACAATTCCCATCATCATCAACGTCGAGGCGCAGGCGGACAGCAAGCCTGGGTATGATCTGGCCAATCGCGGCGTGTTTTACCTCGGATGCATGATTGCCGATCAGAAAGACACCGTGTTCCAGAATGACCGTTACGACGATCTTCGTAAGGTCTGTTCCATCTGGATTTGTACCGACCCTCCGAAGGACTGTGCCGATTCCATCGAGTGCTACACGCTTGACCAACACTTTATCCTGGGCAAATGCCCTTCACATCACGTGGACAAGATTCGGCTCGTGATTGTCTACCTCAGTCGCGAAGCAGACAAGAGTAGTGCGCATAACGACGATGACGAAAGTCTTGGTATTATCCCACTGCTCAATGTGTGTCTTGCTAAAGCCGTAAATAAAGACCGTCAAAACAAAGTCACAGAAAAATATCATGTTGAACTTGATCCGGAGGACAGAGACATGACCGCAGGAGAACAGATCATCTATAAGCATTATCGTGAAATGTGGGAACTGGGCGAACAGAATAAGGAACTGGGCGAACAGAATAAGGAACTGGGCGAACAGAATAAGGAACTGAGTGAACAAAACAAGGAACTCAGAGCGAATGCGCAAAATACCGCTAAAATCCTTAAAGACTCACAAGTCCCAGTAGATGTCATTGCCAAAAGCACGGGGCTTTCTATAGAACAAATCGAGGCTTTATAACTTTTTTGGCAGTAAAATAAGCGTTCCACTAAGTTCTTTGTCTTTTTGCGTGTCGAGCAGAGGCATGTCGAGTACACAGATATCGACGTGTTTCTCTTTGGTCAGGATGCGCCATTGTTGTTGGATTTCGGCGTAATTTCGCCCCAATCGGTCAATACTTTTAATGACCAGTGTGTCGCCCTGTTTGAGCTTGCGCAAGAGTTTTTGGTACTGCGGTCGATCAAAATCTTTGCCGGATTGCTTGTCGATGTATAGCTGTTTTGGGGGAATGCCAGCTTCGGCAAGTGCAATGCGCTGGCGGTCGTCGTGCTGTTCTTGCGTACTGACACGGATATATCCATACTGCTTTGGCATACGTGGCATCCTGATATAAAAATGCCCGGCGTATGAAATAGCCGGGCACGGAGGCCATTTATGTCTGATTACAAAGCATTATCTTGATAATTTCTTCATCGGTTTCGCGCATGCCATCGTGTCCAAGACGTCCGATATTACGAATGGTATTCTCGACGCCTTTTTGTACAATGCCTTCGCCGCCGTGAAATTCCTGACCATTTTGGTACATGGACCATCCGAGTATTCCGGCGTCAACGGCGGCCGCAATTTTAGCGGCACAGCTCGATTTTGCACCATCACAGATGATGCCCGAAGCAATCGCAAGTGCATTGACGAGGGTATGCGCAACAGCATCCAGGCCGCCGCCGTGCAGATAGGCAATACCTGCACCTGCTGCACAGCCTGCTGTGACTGCGCCGCAATAGGCCGAAAGGCAGCCTATCCCCGATTTCAGGTGAATGGCACACAAATTCGATACAGCAAGCGCCCGATAGAGTTTGTCTTTTGGAACGCCAAGTTCCCGGGCATATTCGACAACAGGAACGCAAACCGTAATGCCTTGGTTTCCGCTGCCCGAATTGATGATAACCGGCATTTCGCAGCCATTCATACGCGCATCACTGCCCGCAGCCGCTTTCGCACGCGCGCGAATCATGATCGAATCGCCATACGTTGCAAGCAGCACTTTACCAATGTTTGCGCCATAATTCCCGCGCAGCCCTTCCTCTGCAATCGCCATGTTGCAAGCAATCTGTCGATCCAGAATCGGCCGAATCTCTTCGATATCTGCTGTGTCTGCATATTCAACAATATTCGCTACAGTCAACTGCCCAAGCCGCGCGGCTGCCGATGGTTCCTTTGCCTGACAATAGTTTGCTTTTTGCGGCTTTTGTTCTTTCAAAATCTCGTCATTTCGTTTGATGAGTACAACATTGGTGTGAAATCCTCGAATCACAACCTGGGCCGAATCTGCGCCGCATTCTGCAGTTAAATCAATCTCAAACAGTTCGTGCGATGTGGATTGGGTAACTGTAATGGGCACATGCTCAAGAAACACGCGTATTTCGGCTTGTCCCTCTGAGGAAGCATGGCTCAATACCTCGAGTTCGAGCTTGGCATCTCCCATGACCGTTCCGGCTGCCACAGCGGCTTCGACACCATGCAATCCGCCAGTATTTGGTACAATCACGCTTTTGACGTTTTTTATAATATTTTTACTGACTGAAATGGTGATTCGCTCTGGTATCTTTCCAAGCGTCTCCCGCGCTAGCGCAGCTGCATACGCAATTGCGATTGGCTCTGTACAGCCCATCGCTGCCGTCAGTTCTTCTTTCAAAATTTGTACAAAAGGATGCACCTTAATATTACTGTCAGGGGTATTACTCATTTCTATCCTGTTCATTGAATGCGTTTGGTGTGTTTGATGGTCGTAACCGCCACATGCACGTTAAAAGCGTGCAAGGCACATGACGAACGATATATTTCTATGATTTATTGGTCTTGAACCCTTTTAGGGGGCGAATTTTGGGAAATTCCTTACTCGTAGTTGTGCTTTTCGGGCTTACTCCAGGGTGTACTTTTGCACCCATTCTGGGTGTTGGTGAGTGAATACCAAACCGGCATATAAGTATCCTAAATGTTATGTATTATCCTTGATTTAAATAGATTAGCGCTCTTTTGGCAGCATTATTGATAGATCTTTCTTTTCTGTTCTCGACGGCAGACTGTCTCAAGCCAAGTTTGATGTTCCAGATATCCTGAACCGCCTCGATTGCCACGCCCTTTACAAATAAATCTGATTCGTTGCTGATACATTCTGTCAGTGCGCTTTTGGCAATGGCCTCAAGTTCATGACGCGTGACATGCCCCCAAAATGCCATCTGCAAAAATGCTGATGCTGACCATGCACGAGATAAATCATCTGTATCATTCAGCAAATGATCTTTTATAACAGGAAGCGTTTCGTCTGTACCAACCCAGCCGAGCGCTATGAGGCTTTTTCGTCTAATTTCAGGCATATTGGATTCTGTTAGTTGCATCAATCTTTGAACCAACTCGTTGTGCCAGCCGGGTTGTATGAGGTGTTTTGCATGAATCATAAGACTGGATAATAAATAGGCTGCATGGATGGCTATTTCTTCATGCTCCGAGAGTTGTGAAAAGAGATATCCTGCGCCAGCATTGCCATGCTTATCAAAAGATTCTGATATACCCAGCGCACGTTGATCTTTTGGAAGTGCTTCATTCAGGCAATATATTTTGAAATGTGCTTCAATGTTTTCGCTGTTTCCAAGCGCAAAGCCCAATTCAATCGTTTCTTTAAACGGAAAGCCATTCGATTTAAGTTTATTGTATTCTTCTATGAAGTTCATTGGCAACTCCAATTATCCTATTTATGTATTGGTCCAATAGAACGCTTGAATCTATTAAAATTTATTTTGAAGCTCCTGTATCTATGATTACACAAGATCTCTTAGTTTATCCTGATTGCTGAACTATTTACCATAACGTCCTAATTGAATATTGCGGTATGTGCCGGTCGCATGTTGTGAGTGTCATGTCTTCGACTTTGGCTTGCGCAATAAGAAGGCGATCAAAAGGATCGCGATGGTAAGGCAATAATGGCAATGACATGGTGGCATCAATATGATGAATCGTTATATCCAGAATACTGATGGATTCATTATGGCATAATGCGAGGATTTCCTGTGGTGTATATTGAATATCCAGCTTGCCAATTTTTACTTTTATAGCAATCTCCCAGATACTGACCAAGCTGGCATAGACATTTGCTTCGTTTGTAATAAGTCTGCGTAGATTGTCTGGTAATCTGTCTAAATCAAATAAATACCAAATTAAAGCATGAGTATCTAATAAATAATTCATTAATACATATACTCCTGCATTTCTTCTAATGGCTCATCGAAGTCATCTGACATCCAATACTTTCCTTTTGTTATTCCTGGTTGGCGCTTTGGTAATGGATTGTCTAATTGACACTCAGGAAATTCAGATTTGTAATTAGTTAGCTCTTTCTCGACGTCGATGATTGGCAATTCTCTGGCTGTCGATTGCTCTTTGTGTGTTTCTTCTTTGAGTTGAGAAGTCTGTGGTTCAACTTTTTTTAAATTATATTTAATAAGCGTCCAGATGGATTCCAACATTTCATCTGGCAGTGCCTGTATCTCCTGTAAAATTGCTTCGCGTGTCATGTCATTTCTCCTTACATGTCCCCCGATTGCACCGGCATTCGCTTTGCAATCAATCGTATTGTAGCAATTCCGTGAGAGTAAAGCGAGTAAAAATTCGCAGTAGCAAGCGTATTTGCCGCACGCAGATAACGGGCATGCTGAATGACGTATTTGCACGCAGTTGCATTACCACCGTTCTTAATCTACAACTTTGATGTCCGATGTATAGTTATTCCTTCATGGGCGATCCTGAGAATGTGCAGTTCGCGCTTGGTGAGTGGTCTATACGGTCGATGTTTACCCCCATAATTAGTTTACCATATCATGCCATGGCTGCAAATAGAGCTGATATCTTTAGAATCTGCAATATGATATGCTTAAAATCTATCGCCTTCGCTAACCTGAGTGAAATGGGGCTCCTCGCACATTCCGAATGAAACCGTTACATTATCTTATGTTTCGCGTTTTGAGAGGCATAATCCATGATAAAAGTTAAGAGATCGGCTGAGTAGTAACATTTCCGCCCGCGTATTTGCGGCACACAAATAGCGGGCGGCTAAAAGGCCGTATGCGCCGACGGCGCATAGGCCGATGGATGGCGCGTATGCCCGCAGGGCATAGCGTCATCAAAATACTATAAAATATCTTAATTGGATTCTAACTGTATTTGTTGAAAGCTGTTTTGTGCAGACCCACAATCTATCTTTTTATAGGTGCATGTAATGAGAAAAGTGAGTAGAGCGCTGGCGATAAATACGATTCCTGTGGTGATTTGTATATTTCCGAGGCCAACGATGGGGGAGGCTATGCCGCCGGAGAGAAAGCCTGCGGCGCCTAAAACGGCGCTGGCAAGTCCGGCTTGTTTGCGTGCGGCGTTCATGGCGATGGCGGTGGAAGGGGCGAGTATGAGGCCGAAACTGCCCATCATGGTGAAGAGGCAGCATTCAAAGAGCCAGGGGGAGGTATTGAGGTATAACGCCGTGGAGACGCAGATTGCCGAAATTAGAAGCATAATTGTGCCAGTAAATAGGCTGTTTTGCGGCGTTTTGAATTTGGTTGAGAGGAAGGCGAAGATACCGATGGCAAGTGCGTTGGTGCCGAAAAATGCGCTGTATTGAAGTTCGGTGAAGCCGTAATGCGTCTGAAAGATGAACGGTGACGCTGAAATTTGGCCGAAGAAAGCGAACATTGCTGCGGCCTGCATAATTGTAATCGTCATGAAGATTCGATTTTTGATGAGTTCGCGAATCTGGCCAAAAGATTGCAGAATGGATAGCGGCTGGCGTTTTTCGACGGGATAGGATTCGGGGAGGCGAAACGAAGCGCCGAGCAGGACGATGCCGATGCCGAGCAGGATGGCAAAGACCATGTGCCATGTAGAGAATGTGAGTACCCAGCCGCCGAGAAGTGGTGATATGACAGGTGCTATGCCGCTAATGGCGCCGATAATAGCCATGACGGATGCAAGGGCTTTGCCGGAGCAGAGGTCCGTGGCGATGCTTCGGGCGAGCACGACGCCGCCGGATGCGCCAAGACCCTGGATGAGACGCAGGGCTACGAACATCGTGATGCTGCTGGAAAATATACAAAGTGCAGAGGAGATTGCAAATAGTACAAGTGTGGCGATGAGTGGGATTTTCCGGCCGTATTTGTCGCTGAGCGGCCCGATGATGAGCTGGCCAATGGCCAGGCCGAGCATGCTTGTGGTTAAGCCGAGCTGTACCTGAGATGTTGTCGCGTTGAATGATTCGGTCATCGACGGCAGTGCGGGCAGGTACATGTCTGTGACGAATGGCGCAAATGCCGTCAGTGCGGCAAGCATGATGAGGAGAAATTTTGTGGGGCGTTCGGATGTGTTTTCCATAAAAAAGCCTTGGGGATCGGACGCAAACGCGCCGATGGGAATAGTGGGCCTACTGGCAAAAAAAAAGCGCAAATCCAAAAAAGCCTGGATTTACGCTTTTCGCCACGCGGCGGTTATTATTTAAGGATTTTTTAGGCAGATTGCAAGTAAAATGTAGGTGTGTGTGGTTGTGTTGTAGCAGATTGATGATGGGGGCGGCGAATGCAGAAATGCTGCAAGCTTACTGGAATATCGGTTGGTGCATCATCGATTACGAGCTGGCAATGTGTGTGCTGAGTACGGCAAAGTAGGAAATATGGAATATTTGGTGGCATAGATTATTCCGTACATGATATACTTGTACTAGTGAAAATTTTCTGTTCATCCGACGCAGAAGGTTTTGTCGCAAAACACTAAGTTCGGACGGTTTAGTTTAATAATGCTCAGATTTAGGAAGTAGAAGATGGCTTATGCACTCAAAGAAAGTGATTGGAAAAAGTTCAAAACCAAAATCGCTGATTGGCAGGAAAACTATATGGATCGGTTATGTAAAGAATATATTGCGTTGCTAAGCCAGGACAAATCTTCTGCCGATCGATTCTGGGAACTGGAAAAACGCATTCGTCAGGATAAACGAGATATAGGCGTGATTTGTGAAATGAAACGATCCGTCATGATTCAGAATCTCTTGGGATTGCTCGATGAAAAAGCGATTACAGTAGAAGACCTGGACGATTTTAGCGATGAATTAAAAGCATGGGTAAAAATGGTGATTCGAGCATGAGAATATTGGATTAAGTGCCTATGGAACATGGCAAATTGATAAAGTTTAAGGAGGCTAAAAGCTCATGAAAGGCTGCTTGAAATATATTTTATCTTTTATGTTTATAAAGTACTCGACATGAAGCCATACAATACAACGATGGTTCCTATCACCTGGGAAAAGAGTACAATTCGTTCGTGGCTCAATGG
>DGWW01000205.1 GCA_002395385.1 Myxococcales bacterium UBA4248 | reverse complement strand
CGCGTCGTTTATATACCGTGTGCTGCGCTGCGCCCACGGTTAAGCTGTGTCGCCTTTGCGGGGCGCGTCGATTGTATTCACTATTCACTATTCACTGCCTAGAGTATCCAATCACTGCAAGTCTTTAGTCATTACATTGAGCTTTTAATTACAATTGCACATTGCACATTGCTCATCTTCCCTTAAAAATTGAGAATTTCACGTTTGATTGTAGTATACAAATGGTTCGATTCGCATTCGAATCCTAAAACAAATCTTTAACGAACTCCCATTTGTGAATGGTCAACACATGGCTCGCATTCTCTTAGTCGAAGATGAACTCAATCTGCTCAAAATGACATGCATGATGCTTTCTAAAGCTGGTCACGATGTTGTCGAGCAATCGTCCGGCCAAAAAGCCATCGAAATGCTCAGCAATGAAGGTAAAAGCGGTCATGGATTGGATATCGACATCGTTCTGACAGATTATCGGCTCAATGATGTTACCGGACTCGATGTGCTGCATACCGTAAAAAGCATTGATGACAGTACCCAGGTTCTGTTGGTGACAGCCTATGCGACGACGCAGACTGCCGTCGAGGCCATGCGTGATGGCGCTTTCGATTACATAGAAAAGCCTTTTAAACGCGACGAATTACTCGCTCTGATCGACAAAGCTTGCGCACGTCGGTCCATGATGCGCGAAAAGATCGTACATGTTCTGAAAAATGACACTAAAACCATACTTCCCGATTTTATTGGCGATTCGGAGCAAATGCGCAATGTCATGGATATGGTTTCGCGAGTAGCGCCAACGCGAGCAAATATTCTCATTACTGGCGAATCCGGAACCGGAAAGGAAGTTGTCGCACGCGCTATCCACCAAATCAGCGGCATTCAGGGGCCTTTTATCCCCGTCAATTGCGGTGCCATTCCGGAATCTCTGGTTGAAAGTGAATTCTTTGGATATGCCAAAGGTGCATTCACAGGTGCTGTCAAAGATAAGGACGGCTTCTTTCAGGCCGCCAAAGGTGGCACACTCTTCCTCGATGAAATCGCCGAACTCCCACTTTCCATGCAGGTCAAGTTATTGCGAGCTATTCAGGAAAAAAAGATTCAGCCAGTAGGAAGTGCACACGAAATTCCTGTCTCTGTACGCATTATTGCAGCCACCAATCGGGATTTGCGAACAGAGGTAGATGCACACCGCTTCAGAGAAGACCTTTTTTTCAGGCTGAATGTCATTCAGATTTCTTTACCAGCTTTGCGGGAACGCAAAGAAGATATTCCCAAATTAATACATCACTTTATCCGGGGATTTAACCGTGAGCTGGACAAACAATTGACTGGTGTCGATGATGATGTCCTCGATATTCTATTAAAATATGATTATCGCGGAAATGTCCGCGAACTCGAAAATATTATTGAACATGCAGCCACCCTTGAATTAAGCCAGAAAATATCGTTTTCCTCATTACCCGCCTACATAAAGAATAGCCTTTCAGATTTCCCCCCATCGCAACATGCGTGTACAACAAATAGTACGCCACACGAAGAGTCAAATGCTCCCACGAAGGAACTTTCTTCCAGAATGGCATCAAGCCAGGAAATGCTGCAAAAAGTTGATGTCAGTGGCGGCGTTGAACTCGAGGGCATGGTCGAGGATTTGGAGCGCGGTCTCATTGAGCAGGCACTCCAAAAAGCCAACGGCAATAAAACAGAGGCTGCCAAATTATTGGGAATATCATTCAGAAGCCTGCGATATCGCCTAAAAAAGTACGGTTACGAATAAGCCTGGCACAATTGACCTGGGGGAGCGTGTCTTCTTTTCCATTGGGCAATGAAAGCACGGTTCCCGTTGCCAAGAATTAAAAAGCCGTGCGTATTGGCTGGAGGCGCCCTCAGCGCATCTCCTGCCAATAGCACGGCAGATGAGGCGTATGGGCCCGCAGGCCCATAGCCGAATCCTATCCATAAAAAATCAATCTTCGGATTTCGGTTCATCCTCGGATTTCACGCTATCTTCCGATTTCACGGGTTCATCCGTTTTCCCGGATTCGTCCGATTTTGTATTTTCATCCGATCGCGTGGGCTCGATGACTTTTGCGGGGGCGGCGGTCAGTGCTTTGGCAGCCTCTTTGCTCATGCCTTCGCCCAGTACGACATCGGTGCGCGACGAATGCATGCGCGCCCAGCGGAGCAGGCCCGAAAGCAGCATGAGCGATGCGATGGCACTGGCAATCATGGCGACGCCGGTTAGCACGCCGAAATTGCGCATTGGAATGAGTTCACCGGCGTAGAGTACCGAGAAGCCAAGGCCGACTTCGAGCGCGTTGATGACGACGCCCCAGCCGGTCGTAGCGATCATGTGGTCGCTGGCTTTCTGACAGGCTTCGGCGGTCTTTTCGGGGCGCCCGAATTTCCAAATCAGGTGGCAGGCATAGTCGATACCGACCGACAGCGAAATGGCCGCAATCATCGACGAACCAACGTCGAGGCCCATGCCAAAGACGCCCATGACACCAAAGGTCGTCAGCACGGTCACGAGGGCAGGAATGACCGAGATGAGGCCGGTATGCATGCTCTTTGTGAACAGGATGAGGCACAGCAAAACCATAAAGAATGAAAGGACGAGGCTGACGATTTGGTTTCGCACGACCGAGTCATTCATCGCTTTATAAATGATGGGGTAGCCCGAGGGAATGACTTCAATTTCCTCGCCAATTTTCATCATTTTATGGAGTTCATCGGCGAGCCATGCTTCCGAGTAGGTATTGTCTGCGCGGGCTTTGGCAATAGCATCGCCGAGAGCGCTCATGCTGGCTTTGGCCGGGTCGAGATAGTACAGGCGAGCGTTGTCGAAGAGCTTTTCTCGAAGAATGTTGTCGAGGTCGGCGCGGGATTCACCACTCAGTGTGCGAAGGCTGCTGTGGATGTCGCCGGCGATTTCGCCCGAATGGAATTCGACGGCATACTGCAGCAGATCGGGGAATTCATTTTTGGGCAGGAATACATTTTTAT
Organism: Myxococcales bacterium UBA4248; assembly: GCA_002395385.1. Taxonomy (GTDB): domain Bacteria; phylum Myxococcota_A; class Bradymonadia; order UBA4248; family UBA4248; genus UBA4248. Next base: position 4,772 of record DGWW01000205.1, on the reverse strand, counting down.
CGTCGAGACTCCATATTGCGCTCTTGACGAGTTCGTCAAATTTTTCGCTCGGATTGTCGACTTTCATCATTTCGAAGAGTTTAGCGGCGCGCGCCAGTCGGTTCTTTTCGACTTTGACATCGAGGATCTGGGCATGCAGGAATTTGACGCCTTCGGTGATCATTTCATCGTCTTCATCTTCGTCAGCAACCGCAGCGAGCAGGTCATGCAGTACTTTTTCGTTATAAGAGCCATTCTGGACGGCAGCATTGATCTGATCGGTGAGTGATTCGAGGTTGGTCTTTGTCATGTCGAGCACGACGAAAGCATTTTCGGGATCGGCAAAGAGATTGACGTTGACGGCGGTGCGGATATCGTCGCGCGTCGGTTCGAGATTGAGATCGAACACTGCCGTTTTGATGATGTCGTCTGTGAGCGGTGATGTCACATAAGGTTTGCCGGTTGCGGGATTGTTGCGGTGTTCGTAAGCCTGGAATATCCATTTGAGGTGATCGGACATTTCGCGATGTTCGACTTCCTTTGCTTTTGGGGTCATTTTATCGCGCGGCACGGCGATGCGCGGCGCAAAAATTGGTTCCATTGCGACCTGGAATTCTTCGGCCAGTGCCGAACCTTCGCTGAGTTCTTTGCCCGCGACGCGAATCTGCATCAGCGAATGACGCCAGTTCATGTCGGGGGTACAGGCTTTGAGGCATGCAGGATCACTCGAGGCAACATCGCCCGTTGGGAACACGCCATTCGTCGGTTTGACGCATTCGGGGAGGCAAATCCCGTTTTTGGGTTCGTGTTCGCAGGCGCACATGGACAGTTCCATGGCGACGCTGGCATCGTTGGCAAAGGCAAGTGCCGTCAGGTTCTTGGCCTGCAGATAGGAATCGGTGATGTGTGAACCATCGCCCATCGACCCGCCCACGAGATTGACGACATCCGAAATCGACTGAATACCGGCAATGCGCTCATGGGACTTGATATAGGCCGTCATCCGTTCTATCTGGCGCAGGACGAGCGGCGATGAAATATCGGCGTTGATTTCGGTCTGAATGAAGTTCGAACCGCCGAAATTGTCATTCATAAAATCATCGGCTTTTACCGGCAGGCTGCCCTCTGCAAACAGCGACGAAGTCTCCCCATGGGGTTCGACGCGCGATGCAAAGAAGCAGGCGGCCACGACGATAACACCGACGATAACGGCAGCCAGTTTGCCTTTGGCATAAGCTGCATCAGCACCTTTTTGCAAAGCCTTGATGGCCCATGCTGGCGCACGTCCGTCTTTTTTGGGTTTAATGGGCAGCAGTGTGCATGCGGATGTGACGACCCAGAATGTCACGATCATGATGACGAGCGTCGAAATGCTCATGGCTGCGCCGTATTCGACCATCGGGTTGACATCCATAAAGCAGAAGCTAAAGAAGCCAGCAGCTGTCGTCAGCACGCACACGATGATGGGCGGTCCCGTGTGGATGAGCGCATCGACCATTGCATCTTTGCGGTTCATGCCGGCATCGAGTTTCGTCAGCATCGCATTGATGAGGTGGATCGAGTAGGCACTGCCGAGTGCCATGAGCAAGACCGGGAGCGATGTCGAAATCAGCGTGAGCTTGTGCCCGAGCAGTGCCATACCGCCCATGACCCAAACGATCGACACGCACACGCTAAAGAGCGCCGTAAACGTCGCCACAAATGAACGGCTCGTGAGCAGGATGATCAGCAAAACGATGAGCGCCACCCACGGCGAAACCTTCATCATATCAGCTCGCGCGGTATCCGCAGAATACATGCCGATAAAGGGGCTGCCGCCATAGTAAATCTGTACTTTCGGATTGCCCATTTCTTCCATAATTTTATGGAGTTTATTGACGATCATATCCGAGGCTTCTTTCGTCGAGACATTGACATCATCGACCTGCGCATAGACCGCCACCGCACGTCCGTCATCGCTGACCAAAAAGCCGTTTACGTGGTCGAGCATGCGCACGTGTTCCTGAACGCCCTTGAGTTCCCTGTTGATTTCTTCGGTACGTCCTTCAGCTTCGGGTGTGCCGGGCATCGGGTATTCGGGGACTAGATCCGTAATGATGGCCAACTCTTCGCCAGCCGCGCTCTTTTTGTGACCGATATCCGAGATTTCAGTAAAAGACGTCGTATTGCTCACGCATGGGATCATCTCGTACACGGGCCCGTCTTCTTCCTGAACCATGAGTTTGCCATTCTCATCCTTAAGCTCATTGCCATCTCTATCGGTAATCGGTTCACCTTTTTTAGCTTGGATGATATTGCCGTCAACGTCTTTTTTATATACCCAGTTGCCGTCAGCATCGACCCTATGGCAGCTCAATGCCTTGAATTCTGTCGCAAACCGACGTGTGAGCATGATATTTTCATGCGTAAAAATCGTTTCGCCTTCTGGGGCTTCTATGCCGACGATGGCCATCTGTAGACCGTGAAATTTGTCGCCGACATCCTTAAATTTGACAATTTTGGGGTCATCCTGCGGCAAAAATTTAATGACATCGTCGTCGTTCTGAATGCCAATAGCACTCGGAACGAGCAGCCCGGTCACTACGACAATGAGCAACAGCATCACTATCGGGAGCTTGAGCGCAGGCATCGCAATGATCTGACTCACGCGACCAAGCAGGGTTACATCCTGATTTTCCTTCATGTAATCACCATGGGAAAGAGTAATAGAAATGGAGAATTCTCCTGATAAAAAGCAAGAATTTGTTTATTCGACGTAGATTTGCCTTATCTCAAGGGACGCATTTTTTTAACTTTGGACTTGAAGAGGAAGTCGTTTCAAGAAATTCCATTTCCCAAGCCAGAATTCCTAAAACAATGAGCCATCCTATTCACCCGCGTAAAACAGTGCCCAAAACTAAAAAAACAACCAGTGGATAAACCACTGGTGAAACGGGCTCTTAAACGCAAAACTTCAGATTTCATTCATGATGATTGAATAAATAATGGCTTTAAACAAGTGGTAACCGGTTGATTCCATCCGCCTGACATTTCGCTCCAAACGATACATTAGATGGGGCCATTGCGGATAGATAGGCACGAGTAAAATGGGGAAGGAAGGATAAAATGGGGGTAACCCTATAAGGGTTACCTCTGTCCCATTCCCACCCGCCGACACGCCGACCGAACCCCAAAATCAGCGAGTTTGCACACTACGCCCTTTCCGCATTGGCAAGCGTAAAAAAGCATCATGATGTGCGTGGCATGTACGGCAAATTCGGCACAATGCCCTGCGTCCAGGTGTATTCATGCCGTAAGCCCGCCCCGGGCTGTCCGTACACTATATCGGGCAATTTGCACATTAGACGAATCCGGATGGATACATATGACTCCTCAAAAGGGAAGGGTAATTCCTTCGATAGTATGATGCCAACCAAATTCGCTTTGTTACATTTTTTTTTGCATGCGCGGCTATTTCGCACGATGTGCGAAATACGCCTTGCCAAACCGCTATTCCGTTGGAGGACTTTTCTTCGAACGTCTCCAACGGAATACGCGGTTTGATATGGATAAGAGCACACCCACATTTAATGTTCTATATGACGAGTGGGTTGATAAGTTCAGGGTTTGGAGCTTAGAGCCTGGTTTAAAGCTTTGCCATTAATAACGTCTCCATCATTGTCTTGAGCATAATAATCTTTTCAAATTCAAGTAATCCGATTTTGGCCCGAGTCTTACCATTTGTGAGATAAACATTATAAAAACGGCCATTACCCCCTTTCACATTACTTGGGGCATAATCAACCATGGTATCTCTCGGGTTGCGTAAAAAAACTTTTCGTTTGCCATTATGATGAATACTGCAGTCAATGATGAGATAGTCTTTGCTCACGTCGATCCAGTATTTTTGTTTGCTGTAATAAAAGCTAACCACAAATATCACACTGCTCAATAATATCATCATAATGAAAGGTAAAATATCGAATATATCAATGAATATACTAAACGCAAGAAAAAAGACCAGCATCATCAACATACCAACAAAAAGACCACCACCAGCAAGCATCCCCGCATTAATTCTATCACGATTTAGGATGAGCGTCCCCAATGTAGACTCCTGGTATTGTGTAAATTGCATGGGAGCGTCGTTTAACCAATTGTCATCATGAAAACTGGGGGCAGAAAGGACATTCCGAGAGGATAAATTGTCCCATCGTGCCCAGGGAACGAGCAATAATTGTTCTAATGCATCGATTTGAATAATTTCAACGACTGGCAACTGTGGGTTAAGCATATCCTCAATGGCTCCCCAAAAACCATTTCTCTTTGGGGTATATGCATGCGCCATTGCCTTTTTCTGCATTTGAAGCCGTTCTTCACATAAATTATTGTAGTTATTTCGATGATTGGTGATCCACTCAGGGCGAGGTTGCGGACAACCAGTATGATCACCTTGTAACATCGGTTTGGAAGGTTGGAACATGGGATATCTCGCATCAAAAAGATAAGTATGAGGCACCGCTGCATGCAAGGAAACGTATGAGGCACCGCTGCATGCAAGGAAACGTATGAGGCACCGCTGCATGCATTGTGACAAGGTGCAATAAAAAAATCTATCAAAATGGAGACAAAAGTGCGAGTATTAGTTTCTACTCAGCCGGGGCTCTGCCCCGGACCCTGCCAAAGGGCTTAGCCCTTTGGAATCCACAATCATTTAATTTTTCTTTTCATCACTTTTCGTAACCCCAACCAACCCATCTCTCGATGGGGCCCCACCCTCATCTCTCTAAAGTATTTGTATTGACTTTAGCCTC
>DGWW01000162.1 GCA_002395385.1 Myxococcales bacterium UBA4248 | reverse complement strand
TCTACCGACTGAGCTAATGCCCCAAAACACCATTTCAAACATCCTCGGCAATCGTTTCCGGTTGCCATCGGACGGCGCGCCTTATACGGAATTCACTTGAATGTGTCAAAAGATTTTTTCATTTTAGTAAAAAAAAATGCGCCCTCCACCCACATCAAGTGTCAAAACGTCCTTATTTTAAGGCATATCACACACATTCCTACTCATCGAATCTACCGTAAAGAAACAGCACAATCATCCATCCTGTCTGCCCTACTTTGCAAATAGCTCGACACTGGCGTCGCAATCAACTTAATCAGCGCCGCACTATCCGACTCGACTGCACTCGTCAGTGCATCGTGCTCATTGCTATAGCCATACCACGACATCGGCTTCTGTTCTGCCAATGTTTCGGCATATCGAAGCACATCCGCACCGATGCGGCGAACTAAAATCCCCGATGATGTACGGCAAATGTCATCCAAATGGATCACCTTGGAATGCGGGAATTGTGCAGATAGCGATTTGCACGTCAAACTGTTGCACAGGTGCATCAACGACAGACCACGAACACGCCCTGGAGTAAAAATATACCGACACTGCTTGAGATCCACCATCGAGCCTATTGTTTCCACAATCTCTTCAAACCGAACCATGGAAGAGAACACCCACTGATGCGTCTCAAACTTGCCAGCATTTACCTCTGTCACAGACAAGTGAACAATAGCTTCGGAAAGTGTAATCACAATAAACAAAAAAGCACGTTTCGGCCAAAGCAAAGATCTTCCAAGCGACCATCTGACATAAGCTTCCATACCCGAAACGATCGAGTAGCGATACTCTGATACTGAACGCGTTATCCCTTTTAGTTCACATGATTTTTCGATGTTCGAATATTCCGATCTTTTACATGAATCCACAAAATCGTGTACATGATTCACGCTGCAATTGCTGTTAAATTCTACCATCATAATTCCTCCTGCCAGTTCATTGGTCTGATTAAGCAATGTTCAAATGCACTTTAATTTCATGCACCATCTGTTCACACCTTTTACACGTAAACAAATCAACTGTCAAATTTTACATAAACAAACACACAAATTACTGAACATCAATATTTAGCACTAAGATTCAGGCTCTGTTTAACGAACGAAGTTGCATTCACCGAAAAAGTAATAATTTGGCCCCATGTTGAAACCTAAAGGACTTGGGACGGGGCAACCAGGACAGAAGGCAGAAGGCATCAAGATGGTATTCTTTGTGGAATGGCATGATTTCTGAAGACAGACTGGGCATTGGGTTTTAGCCGCTCATGCCTGAGGGCTGAGGCCTTGGCATTGTAGAGACTTGAAAAAAAGACTCAGTCTACGGATGAATTGTGACAAAAATCCTTATCGGATATAGACTCTTGTTTTGCACTTCAAGCCCCATTTGACATATATATAAGGTTGATGCAACCGGTGCTGGCTTACTCTGTACAGCAGAACACAGGTTTGCCTTATCTTCTCCCATAGTTTTTTCATGATTGCCAACCCCACTGATACCACTTTTGAGACGATTCACGCGCTTTATGAAGCCGATTTTGAATCACCCCTGACCGGACATGCCGGAACACGCACGGAATCCTACTTTCGGGCGCTCAATACCAACACGTCCGGCAAGAACACCATGCCCGTATGGCTAAATTTTCTCGACTCAGCACAGCAGACTCGCCAAGTTGCCATTGCTGCGCGCATGCATGCACAGTTGGCGGATGATCCGATTGATCCTGAACTTCAGTCCGCATCCTGGATGACACTCGGACACTACCTTAGATTTACCGCACACGATCATGCTGAAAGTGCCAAATCCTATTTGAAAGCATACAGTGGAAAGCTGTGCGATACGGTATCTGCAGCTTTGGCGATTATCCGACTATGGCGCGATGACCCGCAATGTACAAACGCAAGGGATGCACTCGCTACGCTCCGTAGAAAACGTGATATTCCAACGGCTACGATGGAAGAATCCAAGGCGAGATTTGAAAAGATCCCAGAAGAAAACAAACTGGAACGTGCCAATGCTTTGATCGATTTGGCCATTGGAGCTGTGATTGAGTGGGGGGACGCCGGCCTGGCATTAACCGTACTGGATTCTGCGACAACGCTCTGCAATGATGCACCAAAACTTGCAGAGGTCTATGCCGCCATTCTCATGGCTGTCCCAGACAATGCAGCAATGATCGACCAGGCTGTGGCATTCATGATGTCACAAAAAGCATGGACGCAGCTTGAAATCTTCGATTTTGAGATGGAACGGCTTCCTTTTAAGCCATCCCCGACAACGTTGCTCGGGCTATCCATGATGTATAGCCTCAAACGCACAAACCCCGCTAAATCTGCATATCTGTTAAATCTTTGTGCCGTGCTGTATCCTGCGGAATTTAAACAGGCCGTAGAAAAACAGGCATGGATCTGCATGTATGCTATCGAAGATGACAATTTCCGATTTGCACTTTTCGACAGTCTCGAATACCTGAATGATGATGCGCTTTTTGCCGTTGTCTTTTCTCACTTCGAGCGTTTTGCAAGGTCATCTCAGCTCAGAATTCATGCCCGCATGCTGCACATCCGATATATCAACAAAAACAACGGCGATGCGGCACTTGCCATTATTCAGCAGGGAATTCGCGAAACCCCTGAACACATGGCAGCCATGGTCTATGATGCACTGCTCTACATTCAAACCTGCTTTACTTCTGTCAGTGCAGCAAAACTGTTCGATGCCGCAGAGTTGCTTTACGAAAAGACATCGACATCTCTGTCTTTTAAATTATTCCTGGATCGTTTTGTTGCAAATGTTTCTCCTGATGAAATTGAACTCAGAGAACGAATTGACAAAAAAAATGATATGCTCAAAGCCATATCCCAGGAAATTCATTCGATGCCGTCCGATGAAATTTTCGAGCGATGCATGGCATTTCTTGCCGAAGACAACAAAACATCATGCATCCAGACTTTTTTTAATTGGTACGAGCAAACACGAGAATTTAAGCCGGCCCTGAGTCTGCTGGATGCCATGGATGCATTCATCGACAAGCGAGAGACCACCCCGTCACAAACGATACGTGGTATACTAAAAGATCCCACACAGTACCCGGCAGACACAACAAGTCATATACTGGCACTTGCACTCGTTCTGGAACCAGAAAATGCCGCCTGGAAAAATGCGCTTGAAAGCATAGATACAAATTGGATAATTGTAGTTCAGACAGTCTTGCGGTATTTGTCATATCGGTCTCATGAAGACACTTTGAGGCAAATGATTTTGCATAAGATTTCGGGCTCACCTGAAATGTTTTATGAGACTTTACTAAACAATTTTGAAGCATGCATTGGCTTCGATGAACTTTTCGAGCAGGTAACCAAAATGTCAGAATCTCATGAACAGCAGCCCAAATTGCTGGAAAAAATTGACGAGACCATCGACAGTTTTTCGGGAAGTACGGCCCAGAAAAATGCGCTTTATATGAAGAAATACGTTCTCGCCGAACGCATCAAAGATGATCGCACCAAACTGACCTGCCTCAAAGCGATTCTGATTTCGACACCGGATGATCCCGCTGCTCTGGAAAAACTCCGATCCATTCAGCCGCAAACATTAAAACCGCACTGTCTCATTCTGTACTATCAGCTGAAAGTCATAACAGAGACCGATCCCCAAAAAAGACTCGAAACACAGCTGGCGCTTGCAGAAATGTATACGCAAAATTCCCAGCTCAACAATGCCCTGGAACTTTATCACACCATCATCGATGAAACCCCCTCGTGCCAGGAAGCACGACGCCATCTGCTGGATCTTTTGAAATCACTTGGAAACTGGAAATCTGCAGAAAATGTACTGCTATCGGCCATTGGAACAGAAACGAACACCAATGCCAAATACGATGAGCTTGTTGAATTGGCAGATATTCAGGCCGAACACATGCTCATTCCATCGCGGGCAATGCTGACGCTCTTTGAAGCGCTCGACACCACCCCACAAAACATGACGAATCTTCATCCCAAATTGTGCAAGCTCTCGGAACAAATTCACTCGTTTTCACCACTCCTCGACAAATACGAAGAGATCGCAACACACTCAAAAGATTACGATAATCGCAGAGCGGCTACCATCCTGCTTGCACAGGTTTATGCCAACAACCTCCAAAAACCTGCACTCGCATGCAATGTCATGGATGAATTCTATCGGCGAGGAGGCACGAAAGATCCTGAATTCCTCGATATTTTTGCTTCTTTCTCGGCTGAAATCCAGGATTGGGATAACTACGTTCTCATTCTCAAAGATATGCTGCCGCTCTTTCCGGACAATTTAGAAAAAAAAGCAGAAATTGCCCTCTCACTGGCTCATGTCTACAATGACAAGCTCAGCGACCCACAAAATGCCGGGTATTATGCACATATCGCAGCGGATGCATCTCCGACATCATCGCAGGATTGGCTCGAAATTGCCGATTTCTACATCAATAGTGAGCCCCCCGAAAATGCCATTGCACCACTCTACAAAGCTGCTTCGCTCGAACCGGACAACGCACAAAAAGGAAGAATTTTAATCGAAATTTCCAAACTATGCGCAGAATTGGATCGCCTCAAGGATGCTGCAGAAGCAATGCATCTCGCCGTCCGGTACACAGAGGATCTCGATCTCATTACCCCCATTGCCGAATCGCTCATAGCGCTGTCCACCAAAAATCAAAACAAAGCCATCTTTAATCAGCTTTGCACAGATCTTATCAGCTGCTGCCCAGAATACGAGCAAATTTCTCTCCTGCTGGAACAGGCTCTGACACTTGTTCAGGTTTTCGACGACCACGAACAGGCAAACCTCATTCTCAGCAACCATACCGAACAATTCAACGCACTTGATGTTGATCAAAGTATGATTCTGGCTCAGCTATTGAGATTGCTGGGAGAACATGAGTCGGCTATCCATATTATTGATGGCATTTTCAACAACTTCTCTCTCGATGAAGACGACAAATACCATTGCCTCGAAGAGCTGCTCGAAAATGCAATCGCTCTCAATGACACGCTCCTCATTCAAAACACTGCAGAAAACATCCTGGATGTTGCACCCGACGATCCCGATGCCATTTTCCAGCTCATGCAGCTGGATTATCATGCCGGACGCTGGGATCAGGCTTACAGCAAAATTAGAACCCTCCTCGCACATCCCGAACAGCTCAATGCAGACAATGCCAAATACATGCATTATTACTATGCTGAAATTCTGCATGCCGCTGAACACGACGATCTGGCCATCGAAAGCCTCAACAATGCCACACAAATCCAAAAAACATTCAGACAAGCAGTCGATCTCAAACTCACATTGCTTCTCGAAAATCAACGCTGGGAAGAAGCACTGCCAATCTTCGACAATCTGCTCACACTTACGGATGATGTTGAGGTTCAGGGTGCCATCCACAAACGCATTGCAGAACTCTATCACTTCTATCTGAACAACCCACAAAAAGCCGTACAGGAATACGAACAGGCACTCACTTTGGGCGGGGACGTCGAAGATGTCCCCATCCGGCTGCTACAGCTCTACCAGGAATTAAAACTCTGGCAAAAAGCGGCAATGACTGCACAAATACTTGCCATGGCGCAAGTCAATTCCCCCGATGCACGTACCGACTACCTCACAGTCCTGGGCGATATCCAGGCAAACCACCTCAATGAAAGCACCAATGCAGTCAACACCTATCTCGAAGCCTTCTCACTGTGCCCAAATCATCATGATACATTGATGCATCTGACAGACCTGCTCATCGAAAGACAGGATTGGGAAAACATCCGCGGAATTTTCGACCACCTGACCTCAAAACTCACCGCAGATGACATCGAAACTGCAAAATCACTGGCATGGTTATCCAAACGGGTCGGCAATAATACCAAGTGCTCCGATTGCCTGCAGCAAGCCCATCATGTCATGGAACAATACAGATTCGATCTTCAGGCCATCGAAGCACAGGCTTTAAATGAAATGCCTCTGCCCCCCCGAAAACACGTCCACACATCACCTCAGGGAAGCCTCACGGTCGATTCTGCACTCCTAAAAAATCCCGAAATCAAACAAAATAGCCCCGAGTCGCATCATTCCATGATGACGACACCTACCTATACCAAAACCACACAGACAAATGATGACAATGCGCTGTTCACTCCCAAATCCCCTGCATCTGTCACCAAATCATCTACCCCCATCCAGCTCCCGGACGAAGCGCTCCTCCCCATCGACGGAAACTCCCAAAGAAACACAAGTACAACTCCAGAATCGCCGTCTGCACATACATCCAACTTTTTCCCCACCATTATCAGCAGGACGTCCAGTAAACGCAGCATCATGCATGCCTTCGAAACACTCGACTTTACCCTCGATGACATCCGTACGCTCGGCGAAGAGGCACCACACATGACGCAACGAGCCATCGACGGACTCCTCGATATCGCTGTGGTCACGCACGAAACTCACGAACCGACGCCGATCACGGCCACCATCTCCGACATCATTCTGCAGGCTTTGTGCACGACCTCAACGACATCCACACCACCGGGAATCAACAAACTGCTCGCTGCCCTCGTTTCCTCCGAAGCATCCCCGGCACTCTGCAAACTCCCACCTAAATCTGAACTTCCCCAGGATACCATTCCCGATGAATTCATCGCCATTTTCCATAAACTTCGTCTGCTTTTAAAACGAAATCAGGTCGAACTTCGCACCAATACGTTCGACTCGCTCTCCAACGCCCTCGTCCTCAACTCCTATCCCCCCGCGATACTCTATTCCGCCATGCAACTGTCAGGGCTCACCCTCGATCAATGGACGACACGCATGATTTATGCACTCGTCCTGACACGCCCCGAAAATCTACTGTGCGCAGCACTTACCCCTGCCGAAGTCTTCGATCACCTCAGCAATGCTTCCATTGCAATGAGCGCCGTCCGAACCAAATCGATCGATTTGCCACCCGATATACGCGAACAATATAAAACTCAACTCCAAAAAGCCGGCCTGAATTCTGCCATGATCCCAAGAATCACCCAGGATACACTCTCTGTCATCAAACAGCATACACTCACCGGCAAAAAAAATGCCATACAGGCCGCTTTTGTACTCTCGCAAAATCTCGTCGACTGTCTGCAAATACTGATCGAAAATGAAAATCTGCGTTTTCCGACAACACTTTCATCGCTTAAATCTGTAATGAAATTTTCTCCTATCATAAAAGACTTTATCCTCTTCTCCATCGGATCCAACGCACAAAGACTATACGATCGCATCTACAAATAAATGATACATCATAGATTGCCATAGCCCAGAACTAGTGAAATTATCATTGCAGTTTTATCCATCATTCATGTGAAATAATCCTATCTTTAAAACTGCTTCACATTCTGAATATTTTTTTGCAGGGGGCCAAGCCCCCTGCGGCGCTATTCCTTCGCAGACACGTTCCCGCAAACGTGTCTGCGAAGGAATACGCGCCTACCCCCGATGCGGGGCGTCGCCCCGCAACGCCCCCAATGCATCCATTAACTCAAAAGCAATTCACTGAATGATATGAAAAAACTCATCATGATACTTTTTGGGATTTCTCTTGCCATATGCATGACCGGATGCAAAAAAACAGAGCCTCCTCCCCCAAGTCAGGAAATGGATAACGACGATATTCCCATCATGTACAATAATGAGAATTATCTCTATTGGGGAGCAGGCAAATACAGGGTCCGGCGCAACAATCCTGTGTTTCAACGGTATGCGCCACTACCAACATATCTTTATAGCATGCCTGGCTATGACATCATGTTTTTCGAATTTGCCATAGAAAGTGCGCATAAAGGTTGGAATACACTGCCAATTACCCAAATAACTGATAAAATTTATTCACTCTATCAGGGAAAAGAAAGACCCATCATCCGAATTAATAGTTGTGAATTATTCTATAACACCAATATGCTCGAGTTTAGCTTCAAATGTTCAATTGGTTTTGAGCTCATCGCAAGTGACACTCCAAATCAGTATTTTGTCTATGAAGAAGGCTATTTATATAAAGTAAAAAGAATAAGCAATTCAGATCAATCGCCCAAAAAAGAACTCTGGCCCAAATATATTGCTGATATTCCGCAGACAGACCAGCCTGATTTCCCGATCCCGATAGAAAAAGAATTTTTCTACTATACACTCTTTGTACCACAAAATACCCTGGAATTTGAAACGCTCAGCATACAGCAGGCCGCAAACGAACTTTTCGAGTCAGCTCTGCTGGCTGAAATAAAACCTTCACAGCTCGAACATCTTTATATTCTCTACGACGGTATCGCAACTTTCAATGACAAAAAAGCCTATGAATTTACAATTCTTAATAATTTCCACGATATTTTCAGCAACGTGTATAAAAGCCACGAATATAACGACAGATATGAATGCAGCAAAGATATGTGTCCTATGGCCACAAAAGGCATTTTTCGAATGGGAGTGACAGAAGACCATCAATATTACACCTACAAATTGGAGCCTGTCGACACAAACAGAACCGCTCATGCTCCACTAAAGAAAGAAGAAAGAAGAACTTATTATCAGAATTACTATTTCTTCAGATACTATTTCAACGACAAACGACTGCGATTCATTACACCTGCCCCACGATATAGGGTGAATTCTGCAATCATTCCCGAAACTGCCGCTCTGGGATTGGGCGACTTATTGGATAATGCACTCCTTCACAACAAGACCCTTTTCGATCCACAAAAAATTCAAAACCTCGAAATGGACGGTCAAAAGGTTTCCATTTATGCAAACCTATTCCCTTATAAACCTGACTTTTACGATGTAATATGGACAGGCGTCGATACCATTCAAAATGAAGAAGCACTCGAATTTGCACTCATCATGTTTCACGATATTGAGACAGATTTTGATTACAACATCATCCGATTCGCGGTCACCCAAAGCGGTAAATTATTTACGTATGCTATCCAACCAACGCTGGGCGGCAGTCTCACATTCAATGACACTCCGCCCATGACATATAAAGAATTTCGAAGATTTTATAAAAGTAACACAAAAGCTCCTTTTATGATATTTTCCGACAAGGATTGCAGAATAATTTCAAAACAACTCAGCATCCATTTCGATGTTCAAATTCTCCCCATGATGACACCGATTGAGTCTGCTGGTTATATTGACCAGCTCATCGATAAGTATCAAAAACCACTTATTCCCGCCTCCTGGAGAAAAAAACTCTATAAAGTTGGGAAAATCAATGGCGAAAATACATACGAATACGAGGTCGGACAGGAAGCCGGACCATCCCTGGTATACCTGCTGTTTAATGCAGCTGTTTCTGAAACAGGGAAAGTCTATATCTATGAAAACGACTCGCCTAAACTTGTCACGGATATTTCTTTAAAATAATCATTCGTCAACCCAAACCATCCAGAGTATTATGAAATCTTCACTTTCGATTTTATTGATTACTATTCTGTTCATCAGTACAACAGGATGTAATCACAAGCCCACTGTACCTCAAACCAATGAGAATGAGAGCGATTCCATTACGCCTCATCCCGAAACCAATACAAAAGATAATAATAAAGAAGACAGCCAAAACAAAGAAAACAACCAAAACAAAAAAATCGACGAATCCTTAGTTCTCAACCAAAACCCAGAATTTAAACCATCATTTGGTTCAACGTCCTACCTCTATTCTTTCCCTAAATATGATATTGCTGCTTACAAATTCGCAATCGAGCGCAAATTCGATCGTTGGAACAATCTCCCTATCACCAAAATTGCGAATTACATTGTCAGCCAATATCGGGGAAAAGAAAAACCGCTCATTTGGATCGAAAAGTGCCAATTGCTCAAAGTCAAGTACAAATTGTTTGACGAGGAAAGACTTGACACGACTTGCACGACTGGATTCATACTCATCGTCAATCACGAGATTCAGAAAGTTTTTGGATACAAGGAAGGTATTTTATACAGGGCAGATACTACCAAAGATCCCGACGATTATGAACCAGAAATTGCCGCAAAAATACCCGAAGAAGAGGAATCTAACCTGCCCATTGCCACGCCAACCGAATACGTCCATTATACGCTTTTTCTCCCCCCAAATCACCTCGAAATCGATGGACTACCCGTTCTACAGGCCGTGAACGAACTTTATGAATCCGCCATCTTGCCCTCTACCCCGCCTTCCCAATTGGATCGTTTTTATATTCTGTTGGATGGTCTCACCAAATTCAATAAAAAAGAAGCCTACGAATTTACCATAGGAACCGGATACGGTCTCAAAGAACTGCATCAATTCTTCCGAATGGGTGTTACTTCGGATCACACTTATTATACCTATGTGATCGAACCTGTCGATACTCATAAAACAGTTCCTACAAATCTCGCCCCACCCGTCCCTACCGGCTATGGTCAAGGCTATGGAACGCCTTTCTCATACGTTCGAAAATATTATCAGAATGGCAATTATTCTCTCGAACTGCCTGCGCCACGCTATAAGCTCTCACAGCCACTTACTCCCGAAGTCGCCGCATTCGGCATCGTCAAGCTATTTGACAGCACTCTGCTCAATAATACAACGTTATTCGAACCACAAACACTGCAAAAACTTAAAGTCTCCCCTACACATCAAGTCACTATCTACAAAGATTTTATCCTAACTACACCGAACAGACTACGAATTGCATGGATAGGAGTGGATAGAATCCACGATGAAGAAGTACTCATTTTTAATGTCAATAGCCGCATTGTTGCTGTTTCGCAAAGCGGCAAATTATATACTTATATTGCAAAACCTGTCACGGGAGGAAAACTCACGACCAATTCCAATTTACCGCAGCTCGAAAAAGATTATAATCACTTATGTTTCGATCATCGGTCTCAACGAACCGGCCCAATGATGAAAGATATCATTGGTTATGTATCAAAACGCATGAAAAAAGATAAAACCGTTCAGTCTCTTCCCTACTTATCCCCAGAAAGCTCCGAACCGTATATTGACGCACTGATTGACGAGTACAAAGGTGAATCCAATGCCATGCCATGGCGTATTAACTTGTATGCCAATGGCAATATCGATGGCAAAAAAACGTATGAATTCGAGGCCGGGCAGGAGATATGCTTGGGTGATTATCTTCTGCGCTTTAAAGCAGCCATTTCCGAAAATGGTAATATTTATATTTATGAGAATGACACCCCAAAATTCGTCAGACAAATTACTTTTGATTAACTTGTTTATTCACGATTCACTGTTTACTGTCCATTCAGCATTGGGTTTTCTGCATTCATCATTTATATGGCATAATCTCCTTCGAAATGCTATTGGGGCGTTGCGGGGCAAAGCCCCGCATAGGGGGTAGGCGCGTATGAAATAGCGCCGAAGGGGGCGGCCGCCCCCTTCATACAAAACTCAAATGCCTGAGACATGGAGTCATCAATGGCAAAATCCGGCAATTCCAAAAATCGAAAGAAAACCATCTCTAAAAAGTCTGCCGCAAAAAAAACATCTTTCGGCAAAAAAATCCTGAAATTCATTATCATTTCCTTCCTCCTCATCGGTATCCTCGGTTGTGCGGCGGTGGCACTCTCTTTCTGGTACTATTCGAGGAACCTCCCCGGCATATTCTCCTACGACGATTACCATCCGCGCCAGATGTCTGTCATTCTGGACAGAAATGGCAATCCGCTCCTCGAGCTCTACGAAGAAAGACGCACGGTCGTTCCGTTTGCCGATATTTCGCAGCATATGAAAGACGCAATGATCGCTGCCGAAGATGCGACATTTTACACACACAAAGGTCTGAGCTACATCGGCATTTTACGCGCGGTTATTGTCAATATCCAACGAGGCGGGTTCAGTCAGGGATCCTCTACCATCACTCAGCAGGTCGTCAAAAATCTGCTTTTAACCCCCGAAAAACATATCTCACGTAAAATTCAGGAAGTCCTGCTCGCACGCCAGCTCGAAGAAGCACTTACAAAAGAGGAAATTCTGGCGATATACCTCAACCACGTGTACTTCGGGCATCGCAATTATGGCATCGAGCAGGCCGCACTCTATTATTTTGGCGTGCATGCCAAGGATTTGTCTATTGTACAGGCCGCAACACTCGCTGGCATCGTACAGTCACCTGAGCGACTTTCACCCAAAAAACATCCGGACAGGGCTATCGAAAGGCGCAATTACGTCTTAAAGCAACTGCTCGAAAAAGGTCTGCTTCCGCAGGATCAGTATCATGCCGCACTTGAAGAAAAAATTGAGCTTGCACAGAATTCACGCGATACCATTGGAGCTGCCCCCTATTTTACCGAACATGTCCGCCAGATGCTCATTGCTGAATATGGCAAGGATTATGTTTACAGTGCGGGAATGCGAATCACCACGACGCTCGATCTCGAAGCACAGAAAATGGCCGAAGCCGCTCTACATAAGGGGTTAATCAACTTCGATGAGCGCCATTATATGAACCGGCCGCTCAAAGATCCCTCCAAGAAAAAGCCGACCAAATACGAAAAAGATAAAAATTACGAAGCCAAAATCGCCAAAATTGAGGGTGATACAGTTTACTTTGAGCTCGCAGACAAAACACTTCCCTACGAGCCAACCTCGCGCCAAAAAAAAGAGGGCCCCATCGACCAAACCTTTAAAGTCGGAGATACCTGGTTCGTTCAGATATCTGACTTCGATAATCAGGGCAAGCCGGAGAAAATCTTTATTCCAAGCGGTGCTGACGGTGCCCTCATCGCCATCGACACAAAAACACATGAAGTCAGGGCGCTCGTCGGCGGTTACAGCTACGCCAATTCGGTCTTTAATCGCGCCACACAAGCCATGCGTCAAACAGGGTCTTCATTCAAAACCTTTGTCTATGGAGCAGCACTCGAAGCCAAACTCATTTCGCCATCCACAATCATCGACGATGCACCCAAGGTTTTTCATATTCCCGGTAAAAAGGAGCCTTGGTCTGCCAAAAATTCCGACAATAAATACAAAGGTCCGATGACCGTGCGCGCCGCCTTTGCGCAATCGAGAAATACCATCGCCGTCGATGTGCTTGAACGCACGGGCATTGACAGAACCATCGAATTCGTCAGAAAATTCGGCATTGATACGCCTCTCGTCGACAATTACACGCTTGCACTCGGCAGCTCGAGCATGACCGTCATCGACGTCACCAATGCGTATGCAACAATAGCCAATGGCGGCATGTATCATGCACCTGTTTTTATCACTGAAATCATTAAGGATGGCAAACCCGTTGCGCTTAAAACATCCAAACCGCACAGGGCCATTGCCGAAGATGTCGCTTTTGTCATCACATCCTTGCTCAAATCCGTCGCTACCGAAGGAACCGCACGCAAATACCTCGGAAAGTGGAAAATAGATGTCGCAGGGAAAACCGGAACCACCAATTCTGCAAAAGATGCATGGTTTGTAGGATTCACTCAAGATATGGCATGCGGCGTTTACGTCGGTTACGATGATCCCAAACCTCTGGGAAAAGGCGAAAGCGGATCCTCTACCACGGTGCCTATCTTTGCAGATTTTATGTCAGATTATCATAAAGATATGAAAGAGTTGGCTTTTACAAAACCTGACTCTGTGGTACAAATTGAGGTCGATGCTGCAACGGGGTTATTACCCTCCGCATCTCAAAAAACGCGCAATGAGGTTTTTATCAACGGCACGCAGCCCACACAACAGGCGCCTCAGTCCGATGATTCCAATGCGCAGAATTGGATGATGAAGCAGCTCAATACCCGAAGTGATGACGTGCCCGATGATGCCGACTACGACGACACCGGCAGTGAAGATGAGTTCTGATGTTCAAATCGTTTAAATATGCAGCGGCACTCATTGCCTCATGTACAATCTCCCCTGCCGCTGCACAGGAATCGGACGATCCGCCTCCGCAAATCGTCACTCAAACAGAACAACAGGATGTGTATGCACTTCCCGAAGAACCTGATTTGAATGAAGAAATAGCGAACGATGCTTCTGATCAAACGGGAACTGCCGAAGAATTATCACACACTTCCGACGACATGCCTCAAGCCGGCAGCGAATCTGACGCTCAGACTTCTCAAAACACGACGCAGGAAGTCACCCAAACGGATCGGATAACCACTCAGACGACGATTCTCCCGCTCGTTCAGACCTCCGTCAACAAATGCGACGAGACCATGTCGTATCCCAATGCGACAATGAGACGCGCAGAAACGGCATACACCAAACGGCGTTACACCACTGTCATCGAAACACTGCGCCCTGTCTATGAAAATCTGCGCTGTGTCGAGGATACCGATACAATCATCGAAATCTATTTGTTGCTTGCTGTATCGCATCTAGAACTTGGCAAATCAGCACAGGCAGACAATTTCTTTCTCAATGTCCTGCGTACCGATCCAGATTACGATCCCCTCGGCGCTATCATCATGCTCCCGCGCGCAAGTACCGAACGCATCGAAGCCCTGCGCGCCAGTCATGCCGATGAACTCGAAAGCCTTCGCCCCGAAAGAACAAAGGAATCCGTCGTCGAAACGCTGTTCGTTCCCGGGGAAACCGAAAAAAGACTCTACTGGCTCAACTTCGTTCCCATGGGTGCGGGCATGTTCCAAATGCATCAGACCGCATGGGGTATTGTCTATGCATCGACTCAGACAGCCGGTATTCTAATGTCCATTCTCGGCGGCGGCATGGTCGAATATTACCGGGGAGACAATTTCACGTTTTCACACGATGACTATACATACGCTAAAAAATGGCAGGCTGTCCAAATCACGGGAATCGCAATGCTCGCGGCTGCTTATGCTGCCAGCGTTCTTCACGCCATTATCATCTACGAAGACGCTCCTATTAACTGGCTCTCCCCTACCAAAACCCCACCCTCATACACTCAAATACCAGCACCTTTCCTGCTTCCCGACGGGGCAGGTCTCGCCTACGGTATGACATTTTAAATGTTATACAAACGGATTTACTCAGGCCTTTAACAATGAGCAATGTGCAGTTAGCAATGTGCAATGTGCAATTGAACGCAAAACTAAAGGGAGACTCTAAAGCTTATAAAGAAAGGCGTTCTTAATGAGCAATGAGCAATTGAATATGCAACCTCTCAAATGTCACTCTAAAACAAAAAAAACTTAATTCTTTAGGAATAACCTTGAGAATGCCTCCATTGCTAATTGCTAATTATCAAAAGTGAGCAGCGTTAGCTGCGAACAAATCCGTTTGTTAAAAACAGAATTCACCCAATCAATGCCATCTCAACGAAACAGGCAATTTTCCCCATAATTGCTAATTATCAAAAGTGAGCAGCGTTAGCTGCGAACAAATCCGTTTGTTAAAAACAAAATTCACCCAATCAATGCCATCTCAACGAAACAGGCAATTTTCCCCATAATTGCTAATTGCTTATTATCAAAAGTGAGCAGCGTTAGCTGCGAACAAATCCGTTTGTTAAAAACAAAATTCACCCAATCAATGCCATCTCAACGAAACAGGCAATTTTCCCCATAATTGCTAATTATCAAAAGTGAGCAGCGTTAGCTGAGAACAAATCCGTTTGTTAAAAACAGAATTCACCCAATCAATGCCATCTCAACGAAACAGGCAATTTTCCCCATAATTGCTAATTATCAAAAGTGAGCAGCGTTAGCTGAGAACAAATCCGTTTGTTAAAAACAAAATTCACCCCATCAATGCCACCTCAACGAAACAGGCAATTTTCCCCATAATTGCTAATTATCAAAAGTGAGCAGCGTTAGCTGAGAACAAATCCGTTTGTTAAAAAATCTTTGTAAGGGAATCAGTCTCTATGCAAATTCATCAGCACATCATTGAATTTGTCTCCGATGCCGGCGAAGGCGCGCAAACCGCCGGTCAATGCCTCGGTACCGTGAGTGCCAAAATGGGAAACGGCATCTGGACGGTCGAAATCATTCCCGCAGAAGTCGAACCACCGCGCCGATCCCGTGCTGGTGCCTCTGGAAATCGCGTACGCATTGGCTCAAAAAAAATAACCAATGCCGGTGATCAGGCCGATCTTGTCGTTGCCTTCAATGAACAAGTGCTCTATTCGCGCTTCGATGTCGGTGCCATGCGCGACGGAACCATCATTCTGCTCGACGATAAATGGGCTTCCGTCGATGACGAAAATATCCGAAAAGAATTTGCCGATGCTGTTGCGGATTTTAAAAATCGCAAGGCCGATATTCGATTTGTGCCTTTCGAATCCGAAACTAAAAAACACATTAAAGACCCGCGCCACGGCAAGAATATCTGGGCACTCGGACTCGTCTGCGCCATTTACGATCGCGATCTCAAACTCGCCGAAATTGAAATCACAAAAAAATTTGCAAAAAAATCTCAGGAAATTGTCGACACCAATCTAAAACTCCTGCATGCTGGCTACGACTGGGCCATGCAAAATACGGACTTGAGATTCTCCATTCCCGCCGAACCCTCCGATGTCCCCAAGATCGTCGTCAATGGCAACATCGCACTCGCACTCGGCATCATGGCCGCAGGCATCGAAGTCTGCTCGATGTATCCCATCACACCGGCGACTTCGATTTCCCATTATCTGGCCGAAGCTTTCCCACGCATGGGCTGCGTCGTTCACCAGGCCGAAGACGAAATCTCGGCCATCGGTTTTGCCATCGGTGCCAGTTTCGCCGGCAAAACACCAGTCACCATCACCTCCGGCCCCGGTCTCGCACTCAAAAATGAATTCCTCGCACTCGCCATTATGGCCGAACTCCCGCTCGTCGTCGTCATCGTACAGCGCGGCGGCCCCTCGACGGGACTCCCCACACGCGTCGAACAGGGCGATCTCCTCTCGGCACTCTATGCCCAACCCGGTGACGCCCCCAAAATCGTCATGGCTCCATCGAACCACGAGGAATGTTTCCATTTCATCATTACCGCACGAAAACTTGCCGAAACCTTCCGCACCCCGGTCATCGTCCTCTCGGATGCAAACCTCGCCACCGGCCAACAGCCCATTCCAAGACCAAATCCCAAAACGACCTGGTTTGCACCGCCCATTGATCAGAGCGACTGGGACGAATCCGTCCCCCCATTCGACTGGGATCCACAGACTGGACTCTCACAACGCCCCATTCCCGGACAAAAAAACGGCAACTACGTCGTCACTGGACTTGCACACGACCAAAATGGCCGTGTCGCTTACGAATCCTCAATCAACGAGCATGCCATGCAGGCACGAAGCCGCAAATTGGCCACACTCCAGCATGCCCTCAAGCCCCCCGTCATTCACGGCGATCCCGAAGGCGGCGATCTCCTCGTCATCGGCTGGGGGTCACCGCGCGGTGCCATCGAAGAAGCCGTCGATACCCTCCGGGCACAAGGTATTTCCGTATCCTCCGTCACGCTCAAATTCCTTTCCCCGTTCGAGCCGAATCTCAAAGAAATCTTCTCAAAATTCAAACATCTTCTCTGCGTCGAAATCAATTATTCCGATCCCGCATCCTTCGGCGATGCAAGGCGCTATTCACAGCTCTGCACCGTCCTGCGCGCACACACGCTCTGCGACATCGACTGCTGGTCACACGTTCCAGGCATACCACTCACACCCAAAGATATCGAAGCCGCTATCCTCGAACATATCGACCAAAAAGGCATCGACAAACCATAGATTTCACAAACCGATGGGTTCACAGCTAACTTTGATCTCATGAGATAGTTAGCAGTCATCAACTATCTAATAGATGGCGATCTCAAATATGTTCCTAAAGTATGAAGTCAATTTAACTTTAGAGTGACATCTGAGAATTGACATTTCAATTGAACATTGCACATTGCTAATAAAAAATGCGAAGGCCGTTAGGCCTGAGCAAATCCGTTTGTTAAAATAAACAATTCATACCGCATAAAATTACAAATCTTTGCTTTTCTTTTGGAAGGGGGCATGGGGGAAACATTATCTTTTGTATCTTTTGTCACAAAAGAAAAGGCTTCCCCCACACATAAAAAGGAAAAACTCATGAATATGACCGATTGGACGCTCGAGCCGCGCATGCGTGAATTTGAGCTTGGAGATTATTTAGGTGCAGCCCCGCGCTGGTGCCCATCCTGCGGCAATCACACGGTACTCAAATGCCTTCAAAAGCTCTGCAAAGACCTCAATTTGCCGCCCGAAAAAACCGTCGTCGTCAGCGGCATCGGCTGTTCCTCGCG
Organism: Myxococcales bacterium UBA4248; assembly: GCA_002395385.1. GTDB lineage: Bacteria > Myxococcota_A > Bradymonadia > UBA4248 > UBA4248 > UBA4248. Next base: position 8,690 of record DGWW01000162.1, on the reverse strand, counting down.
CCTGCCACATCACATGGGCACCTACGGTTTTCACAGCCTGCACGGCCGCTCGCTCCCCGTGGCATGTGGCATCCGCGCACGCCGCCCCGATTTGTCGATTTTCGTCGTCACTGGCGACGGCGACTGCTGCGCCATCGGGGCCGGTCACTGGCTGCACGCCTTGCGCTATAACATGAAAATGACCGTCATGTTGCTCGACAATAACATCTACGGCCTCACCAAAAAGCAAACCTCCCCTACGACGCCCGCGCACACTAAGACGAACACACACCCCAACGGTGCACCGCTCGATCCCGTCAATCCACTCGCCACTGCGATTTCCATGACAAATGCCTCGTTCGTCGCACAATGCGTCGACTGGCTCCCCGAACATCTCTACAATACCCTGCTCCGCGCACAGCAACATCCCGGACTTGCCTTCATCCGCATTCGCCAGCGCTGCCCACACTTCATGAAAGGCCACCTCGACGCCTTCATGAACGATCCCAACAAAATCCAGATTCTCACTGACCCGCGCGGCGTCCTCCCCGGCTCCCTCACACAGACTTACGGCACCGTCGAACACGATCCCACCAGTTACGACGACGCCATGAAACACGCCAGACAGACCGATCCCATCCCACTCGGCCTCCTCTACCTCAACGAAAGCGCCCTCCGCTACGACGAATTCACGCAAAAAGGCATCGTCACTTCCGAAGAAGAAAAACTCGCCGCTATCGAAGCCGAATTAAATAAATTTGCGATTTTATAATGTTTTTGCGGGGCACGGCTATTGTGACAAGGTGGCATGCCCCTTGTCACAATACGCCGCGCCGCTCGCTTTGTGACGTGCTGCGCAACGTCCCTACAGCTCGCTATCATTTTACCATCACCATGCCCCAAAATACCGACTGGATCACCGAGCAAATCAAAAACATCTGCACGACTTACCCAAATCGCACCGCCGGTTCCGAAAGCGTCCGCCAATGCATGCAATTCATGGCCGAGCAAATGAGGCAATGGGCAGACGAAGTGCATACCGAGCCTTTTACGCTGCACCGCCATCCCTTTGTAGGCAGCATCCCCTTGCTGGCACTCGGAGGATTGCTTGGCATCATCTGTTTTGGATTGTCCTGTTTTTTTGCCTCAGCAATACTCGCCATTATCAGCCCAATCCTATTATCTGTGACGTTCATCCTTTGGGTTTTCGAATTTGTACTCTACCGGCAAGCCGTCGATTTTCTGTTCCCCAAATACAATGCAATCAATGTCTTTGCCGAACGAAAGGCCAAAATAGAATCGCGTCAGCGCATCATTATTGCAGGTCATGCAGATGCTGCCTACGAAATGACGTTCTTTCTCAAATTGAAAGCATGGCAGATATATACACTCATCCTTTTGACCATTTTTGGCATGATAACTTGTTTAGTATTTGGCATCCTGCATGCATTTTGTGCCATTTCACAAACAACCATGCTCACATTCGGTATCATAGAAATTTTCTGTTTTATCGTCTTCATTCCATGGCTTTTCTTTATCAACTGGAAAACGATCGTCGACGGTGCCAATGACAATCTTACAGGCTGTTACATTGGCATGAATATATTAAAAGAAATGGCCAAAAATGACGAACGCATGAATTATACCGATGTTTGCTGTCTCATCACTGATGGCGAAGAAAGCGGCCTGCGAGGTGCATTGGCATACGCAAGACAACACCAAAAAGAACTAAAAGATAACAATTCGATTGTCATTGCACTCGACACCATACACGATCCCAAAGAATTGGCCATCTACCATCGCGGTGTCAACTTTACCCAAAAGAATAGCCCCGAAGTATGTTCATTGCTCAAATCGGCGGCCAAAGCATGCGATCTCAATATACCTAATACGGATTTCTATCCGGGGGCGACAGATGCCGAAGCATTTTCGCGTTATGGCATCAAGGCTGCTGCACTTTGTGCAGTCCAGCATTCTCCGACAACCTACTATCATACGCGTCGCGATTCCTGGGATAATATCAATCCTGAATGCATTGATATGACACAAAAACTCGCCAAATCTGCCATTCACCTATATGATAAACAGGTTTCATTGAATGATACAGCAGACTCTGTTTAAGCGGTATGCCCACATGAACCCAGCATTCTGATTGTTGACATTTAGACTATTGCAGGAAACTAGATATTTGCTCGAAAATCGCCATGAAGGGGCGAAACAAATAAACAAGATAATTTGAATCCGACGGCCCTGCAATATACCCTCAATACCGATTACGCATTTTTCGGCAATTGTTCTAAAATATCGGCCATCTTTTTACAGAATGGTACCATATTATCCAGTTCATTACGAACACGCGAAAGAATGACCGATTCGTTCAGTTTCATATTTTTCATGTCTTCATCGTGCGGATTAAGCGCATCCATACCAAGATCGAATACAATATATACATTGCTTTCAATAAAAAACAGTTGAACCTTAGCCCGGACTCTCGCCAAAGCATCACTGAATGCTTGTACAAAATGCTCTGATTTGATATATAAATTCTGTGGATCACGGCATTTAGGTGCACATGTCATTGAACTTCTGTAACATGATTCGATATCATAAAACCGCTTTATGAGATCTGCCTTCCTATCTGGGCTGACACAGGTTTCAAAGGTCTTTTCCCTAAACTCATCCATGATAAAATTTGAATTATATCCATCATAATCAAACGCAGGCGGATAAATATTATTTTTAGCTCTGAATGCAGTCATATCTGGTGAAAGCGGAATATGAAACTGTGCAACACGCAGATAGGTTTTAAATGCAATTTTTAGAGGAATAACAGCAATAGTACAGGCATACTGAGTCGATTCAGAATAATTATAATTTTGTGTTGCTTCATTAATGGACGTTCCAACTTTTTTAACAAATTCATACTGCAAAAACTGAATTGGAGCACCTGAATTTAATATGTGATGCCTGACGATTTGCGATTCCAATTTAACTTTATAAGATGAATTCTGCGAGATACCATCTTTCTCCCTATAAATCATCAACGGCAAAAAAGAGGGAAGAATCTCTGGATTAGGGTCTGTCTTTTCTGCATTGTAATCACTTTTTAAAACATAATCGACAAACTGTTCTTTATAGACTTCTTTAAGCTTTTTGCGGTTTTCCTGAGTTATGTTTGGCCGTCTAAACGTTAGCCCCCCACCTATAAATAAAATCAATGTTATAAAGCCAATCACCAGCAAAGATGAAAGATGAAACAAGAAAAACAAAACAATTACAATGCCAATCAATCCCGCCATAACCCCCAAAAATATCATTGGCACATAGGAATTGGCATGGATCATTTCGAGATATCGTCCATCTGTCAAAGCGATATCTGAACTGACATCGTTTTTTTTCAGGACTGCAAGTTGTTTGGATTGTTCTCCACTATCAGCCGTCCTCATCGAAAACGTGCGATTTCCCGACCTGTCACTGGAGTTTTTATCCGCTCCCCAGCCGCGATCATTTTTTTTTCTGAGACTCGATTTGCGCTTTGATTTGCTGCCGTAAGTCCCCCAGGAATCATTCATATTATTGAGCTGAGTAGATTTTTCTTCTGACATGTCAAATACAAACGCAAAACCACAACAACATAATCGCTTTTGATCGAAAACGTGCAAATCTAATCGGCGCTGAGCGCCGATAAAGCAGTCACTTCCAATTCCTAATTAGTGACAATTAACATCCGAACTGGCACATACAAAGCGAACATGGAAATGATTGCCATGCCCTTTGGAGTGGCGAATGATGGCATCGTAACTCTTTTTACCATTGGGGTATTGGATCATGTGACGGAGCTGTGCCTCCGAATAGCCTTTTTTACGGGCGTAATCATAGAAATACTCCTGCAACTCGTAATTCATAAATATATACTGAATTTTCTGAGTTTTGAGGAAACGCTCCAGCACGTACCAGTTCTTTTCGATATCAAGTTTGGTGCCGTCTTTGGTGCGGATGTAGCTGATATCGACATCGCGACCGGACTGATGGGACAGATGCGGTGATAACCGGCCGCCATTTTTGGCCGACAAATCCCCGATCGAAAACTTCGGACCATTGGGATACTTCTTTGCATAAGCAGCCATTGTATCCATGATCAGACTGACGGTGCTCGACGTGCCATAACTTCGGGTGGGATTGCGCACCGTATAACCGGCACCATTCTGCAATTGCACACCGCCCGACAAAGATCCATTGTTTGCCAAACCTCGCGAAACGCTCTTTCCCGAACCCCCGCCCTGGAACTTCTGCACGCGAAGCACAAGCGTTTGCCCGACTTTTAATCTGTCGGGATTTTTTTGCAGTGATTTGTTGTGCTTCTTAAGCTCTTCGATGGAGACACCCGTTTTTTTGGCAATCTTGCCAAGGGTGTCGCCCTTTTTGACGACATAAGAGACGTTCTGGGTGATGGTTGTCGTCGTCTCTTTTCCCGATTTGGAATTCTGTACGACACTGCCTTTGGGAACGCGGATCTTTATCTTTTGTCCAACGCGGATATGCGCAATATTGGACATGTTGTTCCATCGGGCGATGTCATCGGTTCGAACATCATATTTCTTGGCAATTTTATCGACGCTGTCACCTTTTTTGACGACATAAGTGATGGTTTCTTTTTGGGGTGGTTTGGATGCTTTCTTTTTGGGCGCAGCACTGGCAGCGGAAGTCACAGAAATCCAAAGAAATAACATGAGGAAGAAAGATATCCAGTGTTGACGCCAGTGCATTCTTATTGACCATTGGTAAAATAAAAAGAAGCGCCCCGAGGCGCGAGCTGAGGATTTACCACAACATGCCGCACCAGGCAAAAAAACGGCGCGTACGAAGTAGCGCCGTTTGGCCGGGCGTATGATAAAAGCCCGGCCAGGGCCGCCGTATTCCCCAAAAAAGGCGGCCCCTCTCAATAAACGACATCGACAAACTCAAACAAATACAAACGGTAAACCGTATCAGTGACATTCTTTTTGCCAGAAACACGCAGCTCAGGCAGCAATTTGGGGGTCCGAAGGGCTGCCAGTAAATCGCTCTCGTGGGGGTTAAGCTGTATGGAATAATTGAGCGGCGTCCGATAGGAACGTGAAGCGAATCTAAAAGATCGAAATGCTTTGGGAGGAAAAAGAATATCCGCGTTTTCGCGCACTGTGGCAAACAGATAAGGCATAATATTCAAATTATATTCTGGCCGACTGTTGACCAATTTTTGCCATTCCGGCGGCACATTCCGAAAAACATGAGTCGGACTGCCCTCAAAACTAAGTATATCCTGCATGGTTTTGGGAAACAAATCCTCGCACATTCGAGCCATCAGCAATTCCTGATGCAGAGAGGACATGGCTTCCGAAAGTGTGGCATTTTTCTTAAGAAGTGCGAGAATCTCCTTCTTAGGCATCTGATAATCACTGGCCATCTTATGAATAAACGAAGGTGCATCCATAAACTGCCCGCCAGGAATGGATTCTAGCCACGTAGCATTGCCCGCTTGAAGGACGACAATCATGAAATCTCGATCTTTTCGAATAATGATGGTGTAGGATGCGCCCGACATGTGGGATTGACGAATAAGCCCCAGCAGCCACGTAATTTGAAAATTCGTACGAATGACCGATTCATTTACAGACGGCTGAATGAGCGATGGCGAGTGTGGCACGGGATCGATGAGGCCACTCATAATCTCTGGAGAGACGTTGAGTGTACTCTCAACTTCATCATCATCCTCCATGAGTGCTGGGACTGACATCAATCCAACACTTTTTTCCACCAGTTCAGCATGTTTTACCGACTCAGTAAAGACATTCGCCACCGGCGCATCCATCGACTGGGTGATTCTATCGGCCCCAATATCATCACTCACAACCGGCAGAGATTGGGACAAATGCTTAAGAGGATAGACTTCTCCGCTTGCATCAGATTGCAGTATCGGATTCTGAGAATCCGAGTAGTCATGGACGCGCACACTGGAAACATCCCGAACCTGCGAATCAGAACGCGATGCGCTCACGCGGGGCTGAGAATCGGAGTGAGGGGAACGCACAACCGGTCGATCAACCCTTCCTTTTGAATCGGAACGAGACGCATTCGAAGTATGAATGCGCCCCTGTGAATCTGACTGTGCTGCACTATCGGATGGCCGAACTGCGCGAACCTGTGAATCGGAATGAACCGTAGAAACAGATGGACGGGATGCCCTACCATTCGAATCGGAATGTGGCACATTCGAAGTCTGGATGCGAACTTGCGAATCTGACTGCTGAGAGGTAGAAACGGATGGATGGGATGCCCTACCATTCGAATCGGAATGCGGCGAATTCGAAGTCTGGATGCGAACTTGCGAATCTGACTGCTGAGAGGTAGAAACGGATGGATGGGATGCCCGACCATTCGAATCGGAATGTGGCACATTCGAAGTCTGGATACGAACTTGCGAATCTGACTGCTGAGAGGATGAATGATAACGCGATTCATGCGCTTGCAAAGCATGCGAGGAATGCCGAATCCGATTTTGAATTCTGGGCGAAGCCTCTCTCATCCCGGATGATCGGGGATTGGAATCTGCCTGTACATTTTCCTGGGCATCCGTATTTGCTGGTGGCTCTTTTTGAGTGGCAACACCGGCACGAGAAGGATATGCCCCCCGGCTGCGCCGCGACATCCGACTATCCCGTCGGCCAACATCATCACGAGGCGGTTCCTGCGCGGTTTCCTGAAGACGTGAGAGCGGAATGGCACGCGAAGTGCTGATCACGATATCTTCGACTTCTTGCCTGAAATTATCGACAGGAACCTGCGAAGATTGAGAAATGATTTGATTGATACCAGAATTTAACGCAGCGTTTGGAGCGCTAATCTGAAGACTCTTCGAATCTCTGAGATACGGGTGGACGATCTCATCGAAAAAATGAATAAAGTCGAGCCGTTTAAAAGGTCTTTCAATGACGTGTTTAAAAAAGCATTCGTCAATGCTCGCCGGCAAATATGGCGCCAGCGTCGTCGGCTGAACAGACATCAGAATACAACGCTCTGGTGCCTGTAAATACTGAGGAATGATGCTTTGAAGATAGGGCAGTTTTTCGGGATTTCTCGACATATCGAGAACAATAATGACTGGATGTCGGCATGATTTGAGAACCGCTGCAATCTGATCGAGAGAATCAAGATGAACAAGTTTTAAACCATATTGCTCAAACTGTTTACCTAAAATGGCCCGAACGGTTGGATTGGCATCAAAATATACGATCTCACTCATTACAATATCTCATCATCAGGACATCCATTTGCCCCCTTTAATGTATCTTTAGTTCGATAGAATGCCAACATTTTTAATAGAAACCGGGCTATTTCGTTTTGGGACGGCACATAAACCGTCCCAAAACGAAATACGCCCCGGTGCACAGGCTATGCCTGCGGCATACGCCTGTGACTGCATATTAATGGTATTTCTCAATGAAATCATGTTCACCTTGTGGTAAACTGCTCCCCCGTTCGGGTGCAAACCCGGTTTTTTGTGTGATGGAGTCAGCTCCATAAAGAAGGTACTCAATGTCAAACGAAAAAAAAGCTCCTCAAGAGGGCATTCGAATTCAAAAATTTCTCAGTCTTGCCGGTATCGCCAGCCGAAGACATGCCGAAGAACTCATTGAACAGGGACGCGTTAAAGTCAGCGGACGCGTCATCACAGAAATGGGCGTGCATGTCATCCCAGGAAAAAGCCGGGTTGAAGTCGATAATAAACCAGTCTTTTATTCTGAAGAACGCAATTACATCCTCTTCCATAAACCTGCCGAATGCATCACCACACTCGACGATCCGGAGCATCGCACAACTGTCATCGATTTGCTTCCCAAATCCATGCCCCGTGTTTTTCCTGTTGGCCGCCTGGACTGGGACACCGAAGGACTTCTTCTTTTGACCAATGACGGTGATCTGGCTTATCGGCTGACACATCCTGGAGCAAAAGTCCCCCGGGTTTATCACGCCAAAGTACGTGGTGAACTCAAAGACACCTCACCTGAATTCAAAAAACTTCAGTACGGCATTGAACTCGAAGACGGACTCGCCAAACCCGATCGAGTATCTATCATCAAATTTACAGGAAACAACACCTGGATTGAAATTGAACTGCATATCGGACGCAACCGAATCGTACGCAGAATGTGCGATGCTATTGGCTATCCCGTCATGAAACTTCGCCGCGTGGCCTTTGGCAACCTGACACTCGATGGACTGGCACTCGGTGCATTCCGCGACCTGACCGAAGCCGAGGTTGCCTCTCTTTATGCACAAGTCGGAGAACTTGGAGACGTACCTATTGTCAGATCTAAATCGGGAATTCGCTACGCACGTGGCTTTAATCCAAAAGAACGTACCATGCCGCGCCAGGTTGCACCATCCAAAGAAAAACTCGAACGCGAAGATGAAACACGTAAACTTCGTATCGAAAAACGTGCCAGACCATCGCGGTTTAAAATCGAAGATAAACCCGAAAGACGCCGACCACAACGCGAGCCTGCACCTCGATATGAACATGATAAAAAACGTGCTTTTACATCAAGCTGGGATGACAAGGGCACTGCTCAGAATGAAAAGCGCGACGAAAGAAGGAGCTTCCCGAGAGACGAAAAGCGCGACGAAAGAAGGAGCTTCCCGAGAGGTGAAAAGCGCGACGAAAGAAGGAG
>DGWW01000177.1 GCA_002395385.1 Myxococcales bacterium UBA4248 | reverse complement strand
AGAGGGGGATTTAGGGGGTGAGGCCATTATGAAAGAAGATATTTTCTATTACGTCTATGGCATCCTGCATTGCCCGTCGTATCGCGAGAAATACCAGAACGACTTTAAGAAGGCTCTGCCCCGCATTCCGTTTGTCGAACGGTATGAGGATTTCATTGCCTTTATGAAGGCAGGCCGTGAACTAGGCGACTTGCATTGTAATTACGAAGAATGCCCGATGAATACCACGGCACAAATCATCGAGGATGGTTCGCAGAATTATATCATCGACAAGCTCCGGCCTGTGGGCAAAGGCAATTTCACCGAACTCAAATACAACAGCCATATCACCATCAAAAACATCCCGCCCGAAGCACACGAATACATCGTCAATGGCCGTTCCCCGCTGGGTTGGATTATCGACCAGTATCAGGTCAGCATCGACAAAGACTCTGGCATCAAAAACGACCCGAACGACTGGTGCCGCGAACACAACAATCCTCGCTATATCCTTGAACTGATTATGCGCGTCATCGAGGTCAGCGTTAGAACAATAAAGATAGTTAAATCATTGCCGGTAATTGAGGTATAATTAAGTCTCCCCCCTCTGGGGGGAGATTTAGAAGGGGGCTTGGGATTACCAAAGGTGGAGGTGTAGAGATGAAACTCGAAAGAATTAGATTAAAAAACTTTAAGACATTTCAAAATGCAGAGATGTCAAATATCCCCGCCTTTTGTATTATTGTTGGTGCGAATGGTTCGGGCAAAACATCATTTTTCGATGTTTTTGGTTTTCTGAAGGATTGTCTTAACGATAATGTTACGAAAGCATTGCGTAATCGTGGAGGGTATCACGAAGTTGTTTCGAGAGGGCATGATGATGAACCGATTTTGATTGAGCTACAGTATCGGACAAAGATTAACAGACGAGATCGGTTGGTTTCATATTTGCTTGAAATAGGGTTAAATGAGGCGCGAAAGCCATGTGTTAGTAGAGAGATTCTGCGCTACAAGCGTGGTTCGCACGGTTCGCCTTTTCATTTTCTTGATTATACCAATGGCATTGGCAGTGCAATCATTAATGAGGAAGATTTTGATAAAACGGATGAAGATTTGCATCGGGAGACGAATCCTTTAAAAAATTGCGATATTCTTGCCATTAAAGGACTTGGACAGTTTCAAAAATTCAAGGCGGCTAATGAATTAAGAGAATTTATAGAAAATTGGCATGTATCTGATTTTCACATCAATCAGGCTCGTGGTTTAAAAGAGAATAATGGCTACGATGAACATCTTTCGGAAACGGGAGATAATCTTCAACTTGTAGCAAAGTATATTCAGGACAATCATCCTGACGTGTTCCAAAAGATTTTAGACCGAATGTGTGCTTGTGTTCCTGGTGTGAGCAGAATAGAAACGGAAAATACATCCGATAATCGTTTACTTTTAAAGTTTCATAATGATAAGTTTATTGATCCTTTTATTGACCGCTATGTATCGGATGGCACCATTAAAATGTTTGCCTATTTGATTCTGCTTCATGATCCCGTGCCACATCCATTTCTTTGTATAGAAGAACCAGAGAATCAATTATATCCTTCATTATTGCTTGAGCTTGCAGAAGAATTCCGCAATTATGCGCATCGTGGCGGACAAGTCTTTGTTTCGACGCATTCTCCGGATTTTCTGAATGACGCAGAGCTCGATGAAGTCTTTTGGCTTGAAAAAATGGATTCAGGTTTTACAAAAATCAGCCGTGCGGCTAATGACGAACAAATCGCAATATATATGCGCGAAGGTGATAAAATGGGCTATCTCTGGAAACAGGGCTTCTTTAATGGAGTTGACCCATGAAGATAGTATTTATGTTAGAAGAGCCTTCGGCAAAATCTATGCTTCAGGTCATTGTCCCTAAGCTTATACCCGAACATTTACAAGTTCAGTATGTGAGTTTTGATGGAAAAACAAATTTAGAAAAAGAGCTTGAACGAAAATTGAGATGGTGGTTGGAACCAGATACTTGTTTCATCATTATGCGTGATCAGGATTTGGAGGATTGCCGTGTCCTTAAAGATAGATTGCTCAAAATTGTTGAAAAATCCGGTAAAGTAAACGTATCCGTAATTCGCATTGCCTGTCATGAACTGGAAACGTTCTTCCTTGGCGATTTGGCTGCTGTAGAAAGAGGTCTAGCCATCTCAGGTGTTGCCAGAAAACAGAATACTCAAAAATATAGAAATCCAGATAATATTGAAAAACCTTCTGACGAAATTAAAAGAATTGCCAAAGGTTGTTATTCTAAAATACAGGGAGCTAAACAAATATCACCTTATTTGAAGCTAGATGGGAGTAATCGTTCAACCAGCTTTAATCAACTTATTCGTGGTATCTATAAGGCAATCGCCAAATTAGGTGATATTTCTGAATGTAACTAGAAATACAAAACCACTCGCGTATTTGCATGCAAATAGCGAGCGGCCAATTGCGCCGTATTGAGGCGCAGCCGAAATAGGCGCGAACCGTCGCGTATCGCCAAAGGCGATAGCGGCGGCTCCATAAAAAACAAGGAATCTAGAGCATCCCCTACACGAAAGCAGCTTAGACTCTCATCATTCAGCTTTGTGAGATTAATTTATTTCGGATGGTTTGGGAGAAAATTTCTCTTAAAGTTGACAGAATACTGATCGCTTTGCTATGGAAAGCAATTTGTGCGTGTTCCTCGGAACCGCCTTTATGAGAGTAGCCGCATCTTTGTGAGGGTAAAATGCTGATACGCTTTTCTGTCGAGAACTGGATGTCGTTTAAAGAGCAGGCTGTGTTTTCCATGATGGCTACCAAGGAAATTCAGCATAAAGAGCGATTGATTCGGCCTGGAGGGTATCGGCCAAATCTTCTCCCTGTGGCGGCTGTTTATGGTGGAAATGCAGCAGGAAAGACAAATCTCTTTAAAGCGTTGAATTTCGCAAAGAATTTTATCCTTTCTGGCGCTCAGATTGGTGGGATGATTGGAGTTGAGCCATTTCGACTTTGCCAGGACTGCCTTTCTATGCCATCAAGGTTTGCGTTCACGATACTTATCGGGGATAAGATTTACGAGTATGCGTTCGCAGCTACGCGGCGTAAGGTTGTGGAGGAAAAGCTCGTTTGTGTCAAAAAGACAACTGAGGAGTTACTCTTTCATCGAACAGAAGGCGACAAAGATGGGCATTTTGCGCAAAGGTATGCCCGGGATAATCGACTTCAGGTCGTCTTTGAGGGAACGCGGGATAATTCATTATTTTTAACGACATCTGTTTCGCTTCAGATAGAGCACTTTAAGCCGATATACGATTGGTTTTACGGCACACTTGAACTTGTTGGACCCGATAGTCGTTTTGAGCCATTCGATCAATTCATTGATGAGTCGAACCGCCTTTATGCAATGATGAATGACATCCTGCCCCAATTTGATACGGGGATTCAGCGGCTTTGCGGTGAAAATGTTCCATTGGACAGTATTCAGTTTCCTGATCCCATGCTTAAGATATGGATTCTTAACAATGTTAAAGAGGGATTCCCGCTTCGTATTCGAACATTTGCGAATGAGCTTTTTGTCTTTAGCCGTGAAGGGGAAGAAGTAAAAGTTCACAAATTGATCACCATGCATAAAGGTCAGGACGGAGAGGATGTTCGCTTCGAGATTCGTCAGGAATCAGACGGTTCACAACGCATGATCGACCTCATGCCTGCGTTTTTGAAATTGACAGAAGCAAATGCAAATAAGGTCTTTGTGGTTGATGAAATCGACAGGAGTCTTCATTCTGTGCTCACGCGAAGCTTATTAGAAATGTATCTCAATACATGTTCCACAGAAACGCGCAAGCAGCTTCTATTTACGACGCACGATGTGACACTGATGGATCAGAATTTACTACGACGTGATGAAATGTGGATTACAGAGCGTTCGCAAGAAGGTGAATCATCACTGATTTCCATTTGTGAATATAAAGGAGTGCGAAACGATAATAATCTAAGAGGCAGCTATCTAAGAGGCAGATTTGGTGGCATTCCAAATATCCTTATGCACGAAATTATGAGAATGATTCACCCAAAAGCAATTACAGCTCCCTGTGATAAGGAGGGCAAATGAGTTGCTCAAACAGATTTTCGAGGTGTGTAGGTAATCGAAATTACAGGCCAGTTTTCATCATTGCGACAGAAGGCAGTGTGACCGAACCGAGTTATTTTGAAAAATTCAAACGCCATGAGGTCGTAATTGATATCGTAGATTCCGGGCAGGATTCATCGCCATCAGGTGTACTTAAATCTCTCAAAAAACATTTAAAGAATAGGCCGTTGGACAAAGGTGAAGAAGCGTGGATTGTTATTGATCGCGATATATGGCCGAGTGAACAAATCGAAGAAGTATACAAAGCACTATCACGAATGTCTCCCAGAGGACTGTATCATTTGGCTCTGAGCAACCCCAAATTTGAATTCTGGATATTGCTTCATTTTGAGGATGGAAATGGTGTAAGCACAGGTACGGATTGTGATCAGAAACTTAAAAAGTATCTATCAGGCTATAAAAAGGATTTAAGCTGTTGGAACCCCACACTCAACGATTTACGTCTGGCAATTGAACGTGCTAAGCGTATGGACAAAGAAGAATGCGATTGGCCTAAAAAGCGCGGCACTACGGTGTATCGCCTAGTTGAAAAGCTGATACCAAATGACTAGCTTCGTCCAATAGTTTAGCGCCGTATTGAGGCATAGCCGAAATAGGCGCGAACCGTCGCGTATCGCCAACGGCGATAGCGGCGGCATCTCAAGCTCCGCACCGCCACCGACAACGAACAGGTCGCCGCGATTTACAAACAGTACCTCGAGGATACCCCCAACGGCCACGAGGCACACCGTTTGCTCCACACCCATTATGCTCTGCGTCCAAAAATCGTGAAGGATTAATGGATGCTCGCTATCGGAATGCGATACGCGGGTGGTGGCTGCTATCGCGTTTGCCGGCCGCGATATGCCGTACCATGTAAACTATCGCTGTGATTTGCAATTACTGATATTACAGACAACAAAACCTGATGCAAAGAGCGCCATTTGATGACTTGTCAATAACCTGGTATTCACTATAATTGAAAAGGGGGGATTTCTATGGGGGGAATTTCTATAATTTATAAGGAATGTAATCAATGAAGCGAATAATTAAATGGTTACCCTGTTGTTTGTTGGCTGTTCTATGTTTTGGTTGTTCAGATTCATCCGAAACCCCAGGCGATCGACATACAGACTATTGTGAGTTTCTTGAGGTGTGTCCCAACACCGTTTCGGATCAGACAAGAGCGGCATGTCTGGCGGAAATGGATACGCCCGAATGGGCTGAACGTATGACTGCGTGTGAGGAGCCATTAAAAGCAATGTATGCTTGCGTCACCAGTCACACATGCAAAGAATGGCACAATCAATCTGAAACATATAAGAAGTGTGACAAGGATATTCCTGTAGAGGAACAAAGTGACAAATGTAAAAAAGCTCAATATGAAGGTAGGTTGTGTGGCACAGAGATGGACGCAGCGAAAGCCTGTCAGGCCAAGTTGCCGCCGCAATAAACTTATTGGGATAGATAGCCTCTCCGCATAGTATGATAGTTAGGATATAATAATATCAGCTCGTGTGGTGTTCGCCTATTGGTAATGGTAACAGACGAGTATTTGTCTCTCTTAAGCCGCCTATAAATATACGATTGATTGAGTTTTTGATATCTTAATATATTTCTCTGTCACCAAATATATAAACGCTGCGTATTGCAGATAGCGGCGTTATGTGCAGCGTATCGGCGCAGCCGATAGCTGCACAGGCGAGCCGTAGGCGCGTGTCGTGACACACGCCAAGGCGAGTTTATGCGTCAGCAAAGATTTTCCCTCGCCTATGCGCATATATCATAAATGGACAATACCCTTCTCCTGTCTGGAGAAGGGTTGCGACTGCAACCAGGTGAGAGAAATGCACATACGGCACGCGAACAGTACGATTCGTCTATTGTTCATCATCAGCATTATTTTCAAACACAAAAGGATATTCGACCGAAACTAATCCATCATCCGTCCGCTGCGGGAAGTGGAAATTCGCAATCACTTCAGTAAGACACTCTAAAAATTTTTCGTTATGAATTTCAGTGTTATTAATTTTTATATCAATGACGTCTCCGCTGGATGACGCCATAAAATTAAAGACTATTTTCCCTGCGGCAGCCTCGATGGCCAATAATTCTTCGTAACAATTGCGTAAATCATCGGCATTTTCTCTTACGACATTTTGAATCTTATCTTTATACCCTATGAGTTCTTCATTCATAGGTTCTCTTTCCTGGTCTTCATTCTGTTGTGCCATGGCCTCACTATTTTCAGTTTTTTCGGGAGGTTGAACGACTGAATTTTCTGCGGGCTTCTTTTCTTCAACTTTTCTCATTGCAACATTGTATTCATAGCGATTCTGATTCTGTGCTTCCAGAAATGCGCTGTTTGAATGGAAACCATCAGCAGATGTAATAATGCGAAATTTATTCAGATCGATAACAGGAAGCGTATAAGCCCCATCACCGGCTGTTTTGGTTTCTGCGACAATTGTACCGTTTGAATTGACGCATAATATTGAAGCGCCGGCAATACCTTTTTCTGTGTTCTTTTCTTTTACGACGCCAAAAATCGTTAAGCCCGATTTCATGGGAATTTCACCCAAATCAACCGTTTCGCCGGGATTTAGGACAACGTCTGATAGTTTCTGACTTACGAGATTATCTGAACTGATTCTTATATTCTGGACGCCGCCATAAGCATTGTCGAGGGTAAAGTAACCATCCTGATCGGTCTTGATCGTTTTGAACAGATAATGTTTCGCATCTGAATTATCTTTTTGATAGATAAATTGCAGTTCAGCCTCAATACCCTGATTCTCTGAAACGACACGCCCTTTTACGATTGCTTCCGGCCAAAGTTCTGTATCGTCTATTCTTACGGGTTCACTGTCGATCTCAACCAAGCGGTTCACGTCGTATTTGCCCTTTGATACATAATGAGGATGCTCGACAGCTATCTCATAATTTCCGTCTTCGAGCGATACGACGAACTCGCCGGCAGCATTGCAGTCCGTTGTTGCAATGATATGGTCTCCGTTTTTGATCTTGATCTTTGCAGCAAGTGGCTTTTTCGTTAAACCGTCTATGACCTTACCCGATAGCTCGACACCGTCGACCTCTGGGACTTGTTTGTTTGACGGAGCGAGTTTTTCAGCCTCAACGTTCACTTCTGACTTTGATTGATCATCTTGATTCAGTAAGAGAATAAACGCAGATAACGCTCCAACAATGACAATCGCGATGACGATCCATACTTTCTTCATTATAGTTGCCTTTCTTTGCCAGGATTGAGGTCAATTTGAGCACATCATTGTCCAACAATGGACGCAGGTGTCGATTATAGGGTATGTATGTGCCGAAAGCGAGCAATAATATGCAGCAGGTGGAATCGCCGCGTATCCCGTAGGGATAGCGAGCGAGTAGAGCCGTGTTGTGACACGGCTCTGGAGATCGTCCATATATATATTAATGTATGCACGTTCGTTTGGATTGTATCAATTCCGTAATAAACAATTTGTCCAGCGCAGATAAACGGTAGCCTTTGCGATAGATGAGAACATCTTTATAGATTCTGTCGTTGTCTTCACATTTGCGTTCGGTGAGATGATATCTGTCTTTCATATTGGTGGGAACGGGTGAAACCCACATAAATGTATTGGGATTCATTTCAAGGACAGAAAACTGGCTCCCTCGCTCAAATACATAGATTTTGCGCTGGGATTCGGTGATATTCTCTGCTTTGCGCACCGATACGATTGGCATTGAAGGAACAAAAGGATCGGCGTGCAGAATTTCAATATAAGATGACAAATCGTTCAAATGAATTTCGGGAAGCTGATTCAGCGGATTGTTAGTATTCATGAGCAATACATATTGAAATTCTGTAATCAGTTCCGAGGCCAGATCCTTTTCGGAAAGCAGGCGCATAAACTGGGATTCATATTGCTTTGCGTATCGAATAATGCCAAGATGATAGTTGTTCTGCAAAATATTATTGATGGCATTTTGAGAATTGGTCTCGTGATAATAAATCTCAAACTGTTCATCGGCGACTTTGGCCGAAAAGCGCGCAAATGCATCGGCGATATAGCTGCCTCTCGGGACCGAAATCGAAAACCGATTGAGCGTCACCGAGGAAGATTTGTATAAATTTTCAACCGTCTGAACCTGCGTCAGTATCGCATTCGCATACTGAATGAACGTCTCGCCATCCGGCGTCAGCTCCATGCCGTGCGAGGTGCGTTCAAAAATCGTTATACCTAATTCAGCCTCGAGGGATTTGATCGAACGGCTCAGATTGGGTTGGGCGATGCGCAGATTATCACCGGCTTTGCTGATCGAACCGGTTTTGGCGATCTCCACGGCGTATTTCATGTGAATGATGTTCAATTTCGCTCCTTTTCCTGTAAGCAGTGATAAACGCCGCGTATCGCAGATAGCGGCGTCAGGCGAGCGTATTGGCCGCAGGCCAATAGCGAGTAGAGCCGTGTCGTGACACGGCTCTGGCAGGCCGTATGCGCAGCGCGCATAGGCCGCCCCCAAAACCAATGAAATATCACAAAGGATATAGGTGGTATACCCATTTTTGATCCACATTCGCAGTGATTGTGCGAATTCGATAAAAATTCAGAAATCCCTGAGTATCGGTAATTTCTTTCGTATTTCTCATCATATAAGTTAGCAGAAAATCAGGCGTTCGCTGTGATATATCAGATATGATATATATGTTATTCGAAGATTATCATTTTCATTGCCTATAATTGATACTAATACACGTGTCGGCTCAGATGAATGGGGGATTGAGCCAAAGCATTACTCGAATCACAGGAGAGACGAATGAACTACGAAATCGTGGAAGGCGTTGATAAGCTCTTAGCGGCCATTGGGCGCGTCAGAAAAGCACAGCAGCTATTTGCCTCCTATAGCCAGGAGCAGGTCGATAGAATCTTTCTGGCTGCCGCAACGGCGGCCAATCAGGCGCGCATTCCGCTCGCACAGCTCGCGGTTGAGGAAACCGGCATGGGCGTTGTCGAAGACAAAGTCATCAAGAACCACTTTGCCTCTGAATATATCTATAACGCATACAGAAACGCCAAAACTTGCGGCGTCATTGAAGAAGACAAGGCTTACGGCATTCAGAAAATCGCCGAGCCCATCGGCATCATCGCGGCCGTTATTCCGACGACAAACCCAACATCCACGGCGATTTTCAAAACATTAATCGCCCTCAAGACGCGCAACGGCATCATCATCAGCCCGCACCCGAGAGCCAAGAAATGCACGATTGAGGCGGCCAAAATTGTTCTCGAAGCAGCCGTAAAAGCCGGTGCGCCCGAAGGCATCATCGCATGGATCGATGTGCCGTCGCTTGAAATGACAAACACCGTGATGAAAGAGGCCGATATCATCCTGGCAACAGGCGGCCCGGGCATGGTTAAAGCTGCTTATTCCAGCGGAAAACCTGCACTTGGCGTCGGCGCCGGAAACACCCCCGCCATCATCGACGAAACCGCCAATATCACTCTCGCCGTCAATTCCGTCATCCATTCCAAGACCTTTGATAACGGCATGATCTGCGCGTCAGAACAGTCCGTCATCGTCCATAAAAATGTCTATGACCAGGTCAGAAGCGAATTTGCGCGACGCGGTTGCTACTTCCTGAGTCCGGATGAGACCGAAAAAGTTCGCAAGACCATCCTCATCAATGGTGCCTTGAACGCCAAGATCGTCGGTCAAAAGGCCGCCAAAATTGCCGCACTCGCCAATGTACAGGTGCCCGAAGGGACCAAGATTCTGATTGGCGAAGTCGAAAGCGTTGAGCTGTCGGAAGAATTTGCGCATGAAAAGTTGTCGCCGGTACTCGCCATGTACAAAGCCGAGGATATTCAGGATGCGTTTGCAAAAGCCGAGCATCTCATTGCCGACGGTGGCTATGGTCATACTTCGTCGATTTTTCTCGATGAGGTCTCGCAGAGAGATAAAATCGCGGAATTCGCAGCCAGAATGAAGACATGCCGTATCATCGTCAATACACCGTCTTCGCATGGTGGAATCGGCGATTTATACAATTTCAAACTCTTGCCATCACTCACTCTGGGATGTGGATCGTGGGGTGGAAACAGTGTTTCTGAAAATGTTGGCATCAAACATCTGCTCAATATCAAAACCGTCGCCGAAAGGAGAGAGAACATGCTCTGGTTCCGTGCCCCACAAAAAGTATATATCAAGAAAGGCTGTCTGCCCGTGGCCCTGACCGAGCTTCGCGACGTGATGGGCAAGAAAAAGGCGTTCATCGTGACCGACAGCTTCCTGTATAATAATGGTTATACCAAGCCGATCACCGACAAACTCAATGAACTTGGGATTCAATATACATGTTTCTTTGATGTCGAGCCCGATCCGACGCTGGCCAGTGCCCGATCCGGTGCGGCCCAGATGGCGCTGTTCCAGCCCGATGTCATCATCGCGATCGGCGGCGGTTCCGCAATGGATGCGGCCAAAATTATGTGGGTGCTGTATGAACATCCGGAGGCCGATTTCATGGATATGGCCATGCGTTTCAGCGATATTCGCAAGAGAATCTATACCTTCCCGCACATGGGCGATAAGGCTTATTTCATTGCGATTCCGACATCGGCAGGTACGGGTTCCGAGGTTACGCCGTTTGCCGTCATCACAGACGAATCCACGCACATCAAATATCCGCTGGCCGATTACGAGCTGATGCCCAATATGGCCATTATTGATGCCGATTTCCACATGACCGCACCCAAAGGCCTGACGGCTGCATCCGGTATCGACGCCGTGACCCATGCCCTCGAAGCCTACGCCTCGATGCTTGCTACGGATTATACGGACGGCCTTGCACTGCGTGCGCTTAAAGTTATCTTCGAATATCTGCCGCGTGCCTATAACAATGGTGCGAATGATCCCGTTGCCCGCGAAAAGATGGCCAATGCCGCGACGATGGCCGGTATGGCTTTTGCCAACGCTTTCCTCGGTGTCTGCCACTCGATGGCCCACAAACTCGGCGCATTCCATCACATCGCACACGGTGTTGCCAATGCGCTGATGATTTGTGAAGTTCTGCGCTTTAACGCCGCCGAAGTCCCCGCCAAAATGGGTACTTTTCCACAATACGATCATCCCCACACGCTCGCCAGATACGCAGAAATCGCCGATTATCTCGGTCTCGGTGGCAATTCGGATAAAGAAAAACTCGATAACCTCATCAAAGCTATCGAAAATCTCAAGGTTAAAATTGGCATTAAGCCCACCATCCGCGACTACGTGCCCGACGAAGCTGACTTCCTCGCACGCCTCGACGAAATGTGCGTCATGGCTTTCGATGATCAGTGCACAGGTGCCAATCCGCGATATCCGTTGATCAGCGAAATCAAACAGATGTTCCTTAATGCCTACTATGGCAAAACATTTGTTGAAACTGAAACCCCAAACGCTCAATAATACAGCCGTACTGAGTACGATTAACCTATCTGTAAGGAGAAACTATGGTAGCACTGGATAGAATGATTGCTGTTCGCAATCGTAAAACTGTATATCGGGACGGAGATAAATGTATTAAGGTGTTTGACGAGACTTATTCAAAGGCCGACATCCTGAATGAAGCGCTCAATCAGGCACGCGTGGAAAACATCGGCCTGAATGTCCCCAAAATCCTCGAAGTCGCCATGATTGACGGCAAATGGGCGATCATTTCCGATTATATTCCCGGCAAAACCCTCGAAGAACTCATCAAGAAAGAGCCCGAAAATAAACAGGCCTATTTCGGGCAGTTCGTCGATATACAATTGGAAATACTTTCTAAAAAATGCCCGCTGCTCAATCGTCTCAAAGAAAAGATGAATCGCAAAATCAGCATGGCCGATATCGATGCCACCACGCGCTATGAACTTCATACGCGTCTCAATGGCATGCCCAATGCCGATCAGGTCTGCCACGGCGATTTCGATCTTTCCAATGTAATTATATCCGACAACGGCCCTTATATTATCGACTGGGCCCACGTCACGCAGGGCAATCCCGAGGCCGACGCCGCAAGGACTTATTTGTGTTTCTGGCTTTCCGGGAATATACAAGGTGCCGAACATTACCTCGATACATTCTGCAAAAAGTCTTCTATCGAAAAGCAAATGATACAACGCTGGATGCCTATCGTCGCAACATCACAGTCTGTCAAAAGCAAGCCTACTGAGCGCGAATTCCTGCTTTCGTGGGCAAATGTCGTCGAATATCAATAATATAATTATGTATTGATATTTGTATTTGCTGGGCATGACTGCTTCGCACGTCATGCCCGGCGACCTATGGCAAGCCATACGGTCGCCGGCTGTGTCTATTGCCTGCGGCAATACGCCACAGCACTTTTCTTCAATACTCATGCCTCAACGATATACAGGAGAAATGATATGAAAAAAGTTACAGTCTGCATCGGTTCCTCATGCCACCTGAAAGGTTCGCGCCAGGTCGTCGAGATGCTTCAGTATTTCATCGCCCAGAACAAACTGGATGACAAAGTCGAGCTCAATGGCACGTTTTGTATGGGAAATTGCCAGAAGGGCGTGTGCTTGACCGTCGACGACGAATTCCATTCGGTCACTCCCGATAATGTTAAAGACTTTTTCGACAAAGAAATCCTTGCCAAAGTGTAATTATGCTGGACATTAAAGTTTGTGTTGGCAGTTCGTGCCATATAAAAGGATCGCAGACCATCGTGCAGATGCTGCAGGATGCGATTGCAGAACATCATCTCGAAGATAAAATTGCGCTCTCGGGCAGTTTCTGCACCGAAAACTGCAATCGGGTGGGGGTGACCATCGTCGTAGATGATAAAACATTTACCGGGATCATTCCTGAATCATTCAACGAATTCTTTAGGGTCAACGTGCTAAGCCGCGTGTCGCATTAGATTTTAGAGCCTATCCCAAACGGGTTTTAAGCGCCCCAGCTCTTAGCGGGGGGGCTGGTGTAGCGCCCCCATAAACATAAAACCCACCAAACACCCTCCCCAAAACGGGTTCTAAGGGCCTCCGGCCCTTAGCGTGGGTATGGGGGCAGAGCCCCCATAAAATTAAACATCGACAACATTAACGCTACATTCATGGGGACTGAAATGACAGATTGCCTGGCTTTAAAGAAGTCAAACTGTAAGAATTGTCACAAATGTATTCGGCACTGTCCGGTAAAATCCATTCGATTTTCGGGTGAACAGGCGCATATTGTCACAGATGAGTGCATTCTGTGTGGACAGTGTTTTGTCGTTTGTCCCCAAAATGCCAAGCAGGTGGTGGATGAAACCGAAAAAGTCAAGGTTCTGCTCAATTCCGGATCACCTGTGATCGCAAGCATTGCTCCCTCTTTCATCGCCAATTACGAGGGCGTCGGGATTGAGGTTTTGCGCGAAGCCATGAAAAAACTGGGCTTTTATGATGTCGAAGAAACTGCCATCGGTGCGACCATCGTCAAGACGGAGTACGAGCGGCTGCTTCGCGAGGAACACCGAGATATTCTGATTTCCTCCTGCTGCCATTCGGTCAATCTGTTGATTCAAAAGTATTTTAAATCGCTCTTGCCCTATCTGGCCGATGTCGTTTCCCCCATGCAGGCGCATTGCCGCGATATCCGCAGGCGTTATCCCGATGCCAAGACCGTCTTTATCGGTCCATGCATTGCCAAAAAAGACGAAGCCGATCACTATGCCGGAATTGTAGACGCCGTATTGACTTTTGATGAACTCACAGCATGGTTCAAATCTAGAAATATCGTTTTGACCAGAACTGCCGAAGCCAATGACGAAAGCCGCGCCAGATTTTTCCCAACGACCGGCGGTATTCTCAAAACGATGAATCTGGAAATGCCGGATTATACCTATCTGGCAGTGGATGGAACAGAGCAGTGTATCGAGGCCTTGCATGATATTGAACGCGGCGGCCTGAAACACTGTTTTATCGAGATGTCGGCATGCAAAGGCAGCTGTATCGGAGGTCCCGTGATGGACAAGGAACATCGTTCGCCAATACGGGATTATGTGGCTGTCGAGCATTATGCAGGCAAGCAGGATTTTAAGGTTGTCCAGCCGCCATTGTCGATGATCAAAAAAGGGTTTACGACGATTCAGCATGACAAGGCTATGCCTACCGAAGAAGAGATCAGAGCGATTCTTCGTCAGATGAATAAATTCACGCCACTCGATGAGCTGAACTGCGGCACATGCGGTTATAATACCTGCCGCGAAAAAGCCATTGCCGTCTTCCAGGGAAAAGCAGAAATCACCATGTGCTTGCCTTTCCTCAAAGAACAGGCTGAGCGCTTCTCGGATACCATCTTCAAAAATACACCGAATGGATTGATTGTCGTCAACGACAAGCTCGAAGTACAGCAGATCAATCCTGCGGCACAAAATATTCTCAATATTCGCCAGGGTTCGGATGTTTTGGGTGCGCCGGTCGTGAGAATCCTGGATCCGAAGGACTTTGTACAAGTTTTGGACTCTTACAAAGGAATCTACAATCAAAGAAAATTCCTTGCTGAATATCAGCGCTATGTCGATCAGACGATTGTCTATGACAAAGAATGTCATCTGCTCGTCTGCATTATGCGCGATGTGACTGCAGAACAAAAAGCGCAAGATGACAAAGAGGAATTGAGTCGAAATACGATCGAGGTCGCCGACAAAGTCGTCGACAAACAGATGCGGGTTGTTCAGGATATCGCATCATTGCTTGGCGAAACGGTTGCCGAAACAAAGATTGCCCTTTCTAAACTTAAGGAGTCCATTAAGCAATGAACGACTTATGTGTAGATATTGGTTATCGCTCGTTGAATCATGTCGGTGAGCAGTTGTGCGGTGATCACATCGATATCATCGAGCAAAATGAGAACTCGACCGTCATTGTCCTGGCCGATGGTTTAGGAAGTGGCGTCAAGGCATGTATTCTCTCGACGCTGACCTCAAAAATTATATCGACAATGGTTGCCGAAGGCTTGTCGGTAGAAGACTGTGTCGAGACCATTGCCGCGACATTGCCCGTTTGTGCCGTTCGTGGTGTGGCCTATTCGACCTTCACCATTATGCATATCATTAATAATGAGACGGCAGAAATTATACAATATGACAACCCGAACGTCATTATGATTAGGGATTGCCTGAATTATAAATATCCTATCACCGAAATGACCATCGGTGATAAGAAGATATTACGCTCCCTCATTCGCTTGAAAGAAGATGATATATTTATTCTCATGAGCGATGGCTGTGTGCATGCGGGAATCGGGCGCGCGAATAATTTTGGGTGGAAGCTGGAAGAGATTGCAACTTATATGCAGACTTTTGCCCATGTCGGTTATACAGCCAAAATGCTTGCAACGATTCTGACTGATGAATGTAATAAATATTATGGCGGAAGACCTGGAGACGATACGACAGCCTGTGTTTGCAGAGTGCGCAAGCGCGTTCCGATGAATATGTTGTTTGGCCCACCATCCAATCGGGATGATTGTAACCGCATGATGGCATTATTCTTTGGCAAGGAAGGAAAACATATCATCTGCGGC
>DGWW01000133.1 GCA_002395385.1 Myxococcales bacterium UBA4248 | reverse complement strand
CCGAATTCCATGTGCCGCCGGTGGTGCGTTCAATCTCCACGTGGAGCTGCGCCTTATCGACCGGATTGCCATTAAAATCGGTCACTTTCCCGAGAATTTCAATGCCCGGGTCGAGTTCGACGACCGCTTTGGGCATATCATCCGGCAGTGCCGTAAAAAACATCGGATTGGGTGCCAGATAACCATCCGCTCGCACGCTCATGACATAATCGTCCAGAGCCAGCACCGGAATGACGGCATAACCGTCTTCGTCCGTCATGCGCGTGAACGAAACGAGATGAACGGCATCGTTCGCCACTGTCACACGAGCATTTTCGATGGGTTCCTGTGTATATTCGTCGACGACGAGAACATCCAGCAGTTGTGCGGGCTTGAGCTCAAATTCGGTCGTACTTCGATACACGTCTGAATCGACCCACACCGAAATGATTTCGCTCATTACAGATTCGCCAATGAGCCAAAAGGTGCCGCTTTCGGGCATTTCCCAAATGCAGCAGTGGCCCAAAAAGTGATTAAAGGGCACGCGTACCGGAGGATATTTGCCCGGATGAGCCCAAATACAGGTCATATCCTGGTTTTTCGTCAGTTCGCGCGTCTCTTCGGTCGGAACAAAACAGGCCGCAGGAATGGGAGAGTCGGGCAGGCGAACGGATTCCCATGACGTAAAATGTATGGTCATGACCATTGAACCCAATAATGTCGCGAGCACGATAAATGACATAGATTTGATATGGAAGGGTGCGCCGCTTATTGGCACTGCGTGCCAATACAGCCGGCTTTTGGGTCGGCTATCGGGCACTGTGTGCCCGATACGCCTTTTTAGCGCAGTCTATTGCCTTCGGCAATACGCCCGCGCTGTTTTACAATCCATAAAGCCGTTTGCCATTCTCGAGTGTCAGTGCTTCGACATCCTCTAAGGGCATGCTGAGGATTTCGGCCAGCTTTTCGGCCATGCGGCCGAGCATGCCCGGATCGTTGCGTTTTCCCCGATAGGGCACAGGCGCCATATAGGGACAGTCTGTCTCAATGACGATGCGATCGCGCGGGATCGATGATGCCACTTCGATGGCTTTGCGGGCATTCTTAAAGGTGATGACACCGGTAAAACCAATGTACCAACCGCGTTTAATGAGCCATTGTGCCATGTCGGCAGATCCTGAATAACAATGAAATACGCCCTTCACTTCGGGGTATTCCTCGACGATGGCCATACCGTCGGCATGCGCCTCGCGTTCGTGCACGATCACGGGCAAAGAAAGCTCACGGGCAAGGGCCATCTGCATGCGAAACGCCTTTTGCTGGATTTCCCGGGGGACATCTTCATAATGATAATCGAGACCAATTTCGCCAATGGCACGAATCTTGGGATTCTGTCTGCACATTTGGCGGTATGTGTCGATGACATCATCATTGACTTCGTCCGCCGAATCGGGGTGAGAGCCCACTGCGGCATAGATATAATTAACACGCTGTGACAAAGCCGATGCTGCTCGCGAAGTTTCGAGACTGCATCCCGGATTCATCAAAAGTGCAATGTCCCGATTGGGAAGGTCATGTAATAATTGTTCGCGATCTTCGTCAAATGCGTGATCGTCCAGATGTGCGTGTGTATCGAATAGCATTTTCTCTACTTCGGAGACAGCATACCAATCCTGCATGCGTTGTAATAATTCAGACTCATCATGGCTTCGCCATGCATTTTGGTTAATGCATCGTCCTGGGGGGCGTAATAAAAGAGGCGGTACAGGGAAATCGATGCATCTTTACCGGTTTTTTGCAATTCATTCATCATTGCCTGGGTGTATTCCTGTATCGTCTTGACTCTGGCAAAAATATCCACGGAATGGATTGTCTGTTCGTACCCTTGGACAATGGTACACTGATCAAATGTTTCCCCCCACGCAGTGTTTTTGCCCGTATTTGCAAGGATGAGATTGAGCAGTTCCAGTTCCTGCGTGAGCGACGTCAAATGCGTGTTTGTACAATCCTTTCCTTTTTGTTTGTCATCTTTAAAAAGGTCTTTGTATTTCTTTATACAATCGGATTCTCCCGAAAACGCTTTGCATGCAATGGCAGTTGTACAATAGCGCTTTAATTGCGCTTCGAACTGTTCCGGTGTATGTGTCGGCGCATCCATGATACATTTATTCTTGGCGTTCATATCGTCGAGATGCGACATGAGACAGTCGACCGTATTCTGACCGCGTGCCGTCAGGCGCTTGGATCGCTTTTCGACTGATTCATCGAGCGGGTCTTCTTCTAAACATATACTTTGTTTTTGCTTGAGCTGGCACAAAAAGGTGACCGTATAAAAATCTTCAATATTTTTTTTGCACGAGGGGTATT
The DNA here is from genome assembly GCA_002395385.1 of Myxococcales bacterium UBA4248. GTDB lineage: Bacteria > Myxococcota_A > Bradymonadia > UBA4248 > UBA4248 > UBA4248. The sequence goes on along the minus strand of DGWW01000133.1, from coordinate 8,579 downwards.
TTTTTAGCTCGCTGTTCATCATTTCGAGCATGCCGTTGGCGCACTGCAAAAGAAATTCCTGAGGCTGCCGATTCGTATTTTGACAAACAGGACTGGGTTCACAGTTGAGTTTGACGACATCCAAAAGGGTATATATTTTTTCGGGGCGAAGGGATTTAAACAATCGGATGAATTCGCCATTTTCATCGGATGCCAGGATTCTTTCGACCTCTTCGCCGTCTGAATGAATGATGGCCTGAACGAGCTTGTCATCCCCGGTTTCCGTGCGTTCAGGGAGGATTGATTTGAATGGGTTGGACTCTGACAGTTTGATGTCAGGCATTTCGGGGGTTTTGATATCTAGGTGAATGTCATGCTCACCCAGTACTTTGACGATGTCATCCTTATAATAATAATAAAAGCCCAGAATGATCGAAATGAGGACAATCGCGAGAATGACTTTTTTCATGTCTGCAGCTCCTTTTAGAATGGAAACCGTCCGCTCCACACTGGCATGCTATTACCATTCTGCGTGGTCTACTGCGAGAAAAAACAATAATTCCCGGCGTATTCGGCGTGAGCCCAAAAGGGCGAGCGTCGAATAGCCGGGAAAAAGGTGCCCGCATTGCGATAGCAAAAGGGCACCCACACCATCTCAACCCAATCACAGTAAAGACGTTCCAAATCACAGTAAAGACGTTCCATGGAAAGTCTCTAAGAAAGTCTCTCGCGCTTAGAACGAATATTTGGCTTGCAGATACAGATAATTCGGTCCGGTGATGCGGTTGCCGAAGGTCGAATTGTCGTCGCCCAGGTGGAAGAGGCCGCCCAGAATCAGCTCGGTGCCGGGCCAGAATTTCCAGGAAAGATGCGGCACGAGCATGGCGCTGGGATCTGACAGGCAAATCACGCTCGAAAGACGGATGAGCATCTGTTCGTTAAAGAGTTTGAAATCGAGGTTTGCCATCAGGTAATGCTCGAGGTCATTGTCACCGAACTCATCGACAAAGCCGTAGATATACTGCATGTTCAGGTACAGCCATTTGTTGAATGAGTTGTCGAGACCGACGACTGCCTTAATGAACATGCCGTCATCGACCTGTGCATCCTGTTTTTGGGCGCCATTGATGTTGAGGTCAAGCTTGACGGCATCATGGAAGAAGAAGGCCAGCTCACCCCAGAATCCAAGGCCGCCGAGGAAATCGAGGCTCGTGGCAAAATCCATTCCGAACATGCCGACGCGTGGGTATTCGACGGTAACATCGGTATAGGCCGTGACCGTGCTGATTCCTGGTACGCCGAAGCTCTTGAGCAGTGTGGACAGGGCGTTGCGATCTTCATCTGTGCCAAAGACTTTATAGATGTTCGCTTCGATGGCGTTGGAGACGGCATCGTCGGTCGAAACGGCATTCGCATTGACATAGCGAGGCTGCATGTTGTGATCAAAGCCATAGTAGCCATAGAAGTCAATATCGACGCTGTATAGCGAGAATCCGACGCGAAGTCCGACTTGTGAGTTCTCGATGGAATCACTGGGTTCGTGAACTTTGACATCGTAGAGAATCGATCCGCCGTAATCGACGAACAGTTCCTGAAGGTCAACGAGATTGTTGAGCACCTTGGATTTGGCGAAACGACGGAATTGGTCTGGACCGCCAAAGACGTATTCTGAAGATTCGGGGATGAGGCCAGAACGGAACCTGGGTACCCATACGACCTGGAACTGGAACTCACTAAACACGGGGGTTTCTTCGCCTTCGATTTCCCAGTCGGGGGCAAAGGTCAGGTTGATCATTTCGTTGGCAACGCGGCGTCCAAAATCCTGATAATCTTCGAGATCGAGACCGTTGATTGGGTTGGTCGGATTAAAACGGTCGGCAGAACCCCAGTCGATGATTTGGCGTCCCAGTCGAAGGTCAAGGCCATCGATAATGAAGTCGGAAAATCGAATGAAAAGTGCTTCACTTTCGAACTCAATCGGATCGACTTTGGTGCGTCTGCGAAGCGTCTCGAGCTCGTAAACATCGCTCTTTCCGGTGTATGTCAGTGCAATGTCGGCTGTAACGTCGACGGTCTCCCACGAGAAATTGCCCGTAAATTTAAAGGTATTATCCATGCGATCAAAACGGACTGCATCGACATCATCGGGACGGTCAGTCCCGGGAACGGTCATGTGCAAATCGCTGAGAATAAAACCTTTGTAACTGAATTCCTGCGCCAGGGCGCTGGACGAAAGACCGGCTGCCAATGCACAGCCAAGAAGAAGTGAAGATTTACGCATTCGATGTCACCTTAAGGGTTGCGACGATTTATGATATTCCAAACCGTAAAAGGCAACAGCATGCGCCATTGCCCCAAAACAGCGCCTTAAAACGCAGCACTTCGGGGCTTATTCAATTTTAATTCGCAATGCGGAATTCGGAATTCGGAATTGTTTTTAATTAGCAATGTACAATGTGCAATTGGAATGTAAAACTAAGGACTCTGATGCTAAAAAACATCAACTCTTTAGGAATAAACTTGAGAACTCATTCATTGCTATCATTCATTGCTAATTGCACATTGCTAATTGCACATTGCTAATTTCTAATTTCTAATTGTTACCAGCCATGCCTTGAGATACTTTGCCTCGGCAAATGAAGCGACGTGATCGGCGGGGAGGCCGGTATAATCGATGGATTCGCGGGTGCGGTGCATCAAGGTCTTTCGCACGATCTCGGCAAATTTTTCGCTGCCAATATGCGATGAACACGAGCAGCACAGGATCTGTCCGCCGGGTTTGAGGCAGCTTGCGGCAGCGGCAAACAGACGTGCGTAAGCTTTTTCGGCGGCGGGAATCTGCGCCTGTGACGATGCAAAACTCGGGGGATCGGCAATGACCAGATCGAACAGATTGCGTTTCGAGGCTGCTTTGGCGAGCCATTCGAACATATCAGATCTTTGCAGGACATGTTCACACTGTGCAACGTTCGGATTCCCTGCATTGAGTTCGTAATGTTTCTGCACGAGATCGAGTGCATGTTTGTCACCGTCGAGGCTCCAGACGGTATTTGCACCACCGATGGCCGCATTGAGTGAAAAGCCGCCCGAATAACAGCAGATATCGAGGACTTTTTTGCCTTTGGCAAGGCTGCGAATCAGTTGGCGGTTGTCTCTTTGGTCGAGGAAAAATCCCGTTTTTTGACCCTGATATACCTGGGCATGGAATCTGGCGCCATGCTCGAGGAATTCGGCATAAGGCGTATCATCTTCACCAATGGCGAGTGATGCCTCGTGAAAGCCGACCTTTTCAAAGTGTGGACGGCACTCGCGCCCGAACCGAAGGATGACGCGGTAGGGGGCGATGGCACATGCCTGGCGCATGGTCTCGGTCATTGGGGCATGACAAAGTCCCGAAAGAATGTCGATCACATCGTGCAGATAAGGCAGCCAGCATGCGGAATAGACTTTTAAAACCCAAGTCCCTGCATAGGCATCGATGACCAGGCCTGGCAGACCCTCGCTTTCGCCGCTCAAAATGCGGATACCATTGGTCTGGTCCGAAGCAATATTCGATTCTGCGCGCCGGACGAGTGCTTCGTCGATCTTTTGACTCATGTACTGTTGTGAAAAATCACAGGGAGCTCCCAGGATTCTAACTGGAATGGGACTGTACGGATCGAATAATCCAATGCGGATACATTGGTTCCGCTTGCCATAGACGGCAACGAGATCGCCTGCATCCGGAGTCTGTCCTTCTAATTTGAGATGTTTACTGAATATCCATGGCATACCGCGTCTGAGGCGGTATTCGCAGCGTTCGTCAATGTGAATTTTTGTGATTTTGTTGGGGTACATGGCTGTTAGACCTGGTTTGATGGGTACACTTTTGCTGGCGCCGATAAGATCGTTGGATCGTCCGGGGGCATGACACCGGCGGATGTTTATATCTACGCTGGTTGCTGATAGTCAAAAAAATTAAATCATTCATAATAATGGTAAAATAACATAAACGTTTAGTTATGTGAAAGAACTAAATGTTTGTTATGCTTATATGAAATAATCAATTGGTTAATAAACTGAAAGACATGTAAACACAAAGTTCATCATTTGACATCGACGTGAACTATGGCTAATCAAAATTAAACTGATAGCAGACAGTGCTATTGGAATTGTATTCGCCATTGAGCCGTGCATGACAGGTGATGAAATGAAAGTGTTTATCAGTTTGGTATTAGGGGCAATTTGTTCATTAACTTGGGCGGGGATGGTCCATGCTGAAGATTGCAACAATCTCGACAGCAATGAAATATGGGTCAATGAGTTTAGCCAGCTTCGCGAGTATCTCGAGGAAGGACACTACGATAAGGCATTGGAGAATGCCAATCGATTGAACACCATTTGTTCGCGTTCTCCCATTTTGAATTATGCTTATGGAAAAATATACAAAGCCAAAGGGGATAATGCCAAATCGTTGTATTTTTTGCAGCGTGCCACGTTGTTTACCGAGGAATTTGCGGTCAAAGGGGAGATGCTCGAGCGCCTTTGGTCTGAGCGTTATGAGGCAGAACATCCGGAGGCAACGCCCGGGCGCATCAAGGAACGGGATCAGGAAATACAGACTCTGCAGGAGAACAATGCCCGGCTTGAAAATGAACTGCGCAATGCCAGCATACATTTGTCACAAACGACACTGCAGGATTCGTATGAAGAACAAAGCCGATATGCAGTGGGATTATGGACAGGGGTTGCTTTGGGCGGTGCTGGTATCATCATGACGGTTACTGGCGCAGCCCTTTGGGCTAAAACCAAAGACGATGCCATAAAGTTTGAGCCGATCTCGAGTGTCGATGATAAGACCGCGCATGTCAAAGGTGAAAATAACGCCTATTGGGGCTTGTTGGGGGCAGGGATTGGTCTGACCGTCGCCGGTTCGGTGATTGCCGGTATCAGCGGGTATTTCTATGCCCGTTCGAAACCTGAAGAATCCGACACATCCTTCGACCTGGCGATCTCGCCTATGGGAGTTGGGCTGACAGGCAGATTCTAAATTCTTTTACAAACGGATTGTTTCGCATCTAACGATGCTCACATTCGTAAGCACTTGGGAGTATTTGCGATGAAACATAATACGATAATCTTTGGGGCTTTGGCCACACTCGCCATTGGTATGTTTGGGTGCGATTCGGAATCGCAGAAACTTGAGGGTGCGATGCGGGCGAGGTATCTGGCATGCGAGGAACATATCTGGGGTGAGAAAGGTGAGTTCGATTTCAAAACTGAACGATGCCGATGTAGAGAGGTGCTTTGCAAGTATAACGAAACATGCAATGAATTTGGACGTTGTACGAATTTTACTCCAGAATGCGAAGAAGAATCCAAGGAATGCAAGTTATTTAATAGCAATAATGGCGAGCAATATTGGATGCAACGTAAATGCGAGGGGCGAAAATGGTCAGTCCCGGAAAAATGCAAAACTGTTTGCCAGGGGGATTTATGCAAAGATGAGCAGACAGACGATACTCCTTGCGAAAAAGATGGGTGCGAAAACAATTATCGGTATGCATGTGTAGAAAAAGTACAAGTAAATAAACGCCTATGTCCTTTAGGTTGTGATGGCGACATATGCAAGGTATCCGAATGTGATTGGGAAGGAAGTATATGCGATTCTGATGGGAATGTTGCACAATGCAGTGGTGGAAAACTCATTGGTGATATGAATTGCCATGGCCTGGGCTGCACGGATGGTGAGTGCAACAAGCAAAGTTGTGATGATGGGGAGAAGCGATGCGAAAACAACAAATTAGAAGAATGCAAAGATGGTAGCTGGGGAGCAGTGGTGGCATTAAAATCATGTGACTGTGTTTCGAGCGACGAACGTTCGTGTAATCCGGATACTCACAAAATACGCAAGTGCAAGAATTACTACTGGCGAGACACTGGAGAAGAATGTTGCGTCGATGGCGAAACACGATGTAGTGATAATGCAATCGAAACATGCCAAGGGAATCAATGGACTCAGTATACTAAGTGCCAGGACTATTATGTATGTCAAGAATCGGATAATTTAAAGCATGCGTGCGTTTGCCAGCCAGGATGCTATGAAGAAGATGGAATTCAAGTTGATTGTCAAAATGATAAGCCAAAAACGAAAATATGTAAAGGAGAATGTGTTAATAATGAATGTCAAGATGACAATGAACCACAGCCAGAATGCCGGCAAGAAGATGAATTCAGATGCATGGATAATAAAATAATACAAAAATGTGAGGATGGTGAATGGCAGACGACGCAAACATGTTTTGAGACATGTAGTATGAGTGATGGAACAATTCGACAACCCTATTGTTCATGTCAATACACTGGGAATATATTAGACAGTACTTGCAATGATGTGACTTTTTGCTTTAATAAACATGAATACTCATTAAAAGACTGTTTAAGTAAGGATAATGTCGATTTTTGCAATTCATCAGAGACACCGCTTGAAATTAAAGATTACTGTCTTGAGTACATGAGAGAACTGGGATGTTTTGAGGTTTCAAGTTATACTGGTAATAAAGAAACAAACAAATGGTGCTTCTATGACGAAAAATTGCATTATTGTGCTAATGGCTATGATGATACTATTAAGCGATGTATACAATCTTCACAACCAAAATGTAAGAATGATAAATTTTGCATTGGAAAAAATGATAATAATTCAAAGGAGTGCTATAAGGATCATTCATGCAATTCGAATTATACAGATTGCGGAAAGTGTAAAAATGGGACTTATGAAATAGGTAGAAATCATAAAATTTGCATTGAAGGAGAAAAATTCGAGTGTCAATTGGATACTACAGCGGACAGTAAAAATAATTATTATCTCTGTAATAATGATAATCTAAAAGAAATATTAAAAAAGGAAGGAGTACTTGAGCGTTATCTGGATAAATCGTTTAATCTTCCGATTGGTTCTGCCCCAATGAATTTTACAAGAGATGAGAGCGGTAATTATTATTTAGTAACAATAGAATATTCTCAAAAATTACAAGATGTTTCATGTGAATAATCATCAGTAAAACGCCCGCGTATTGGTCTTTGACCAATAGCGGGCGTCAGGCTCACTTGGTGCGCGGTCTCAGACCCGCCCCAAGCGAGCCCTAATCCACCTTAATCGTACATGTCGAAGTACATCCAAAGGTGCCGTCGCATTGCTCGTATTCGGGTTGGATGATGCCATCACCGCAATAGGGGGCGCGTTTGCAAGTAATGGGATTACACAATGGAATACCATCCAGCAAACCATATATACCATACATTGGTGTTTTTTCGGCTATTTCCGGATTACCGAAATCACAATCCTCATCTTCATCCACAATGCCGTTGGCACAAGCTGCGATATATACACAGTGCCCTTCTTGGCATTCCTCAAATGCATCGCATGTGATATCGTGGCTGCCGCAATGCTGATCATCATTGGGGACGCATTGATTGCCAAACAAATAATAATTTGATTTGCATTTTACCCGAATTATCCGAGCAGCTACATAAAAGGGTAGCGACGATTAGAATCGGAAAAATGCGCAGGATGCAGTGGCTTGATATGTTTGCGCATGTGTAGGTGGGGTGGATGTAGGTTTATACGTGAGTATTAATCCTCCAAATCCATCAAATCGAAATATAAAACCCGGGTGACGTCGTCTTCGTCATCGGTATTGAGCGCAACAAAACCGTTTTTCTCATAAAACGGTATCGCATCGCGATAGGCATCGACCGTAATAAAACGGCATCCGGCAGTGGTGTTGGTCAGGTACATTGTTTTGATGTAATCGATGAGATGTGAGCCAATGGACTGGCCTTTCATTTGTCGAGAGACTGCCAAACGGCAAATCTTCACTGCCGGGTAACTTTTAATGCGCTTGGCATTTGGAAATCTCTTTTTTCTAAACCTGTTAAAATCTGTTTTATTTTCAAAATCTGATAAGGAAATTCTATCGTTTGCCAGGCTAATGTAGCCATCGACATGACCTAAATCAGATTCATAGATGTATGTAACGGATAGCCTAGCTTTTTGGTAATCCAGCGATTCATTTGATATAAAATCGTTGAGATCGTTATCTCCACAATCAAATGACGCAACAGCAGATGTTTTCCTTAGTTTTCTGACAGTATGGTTATTGTGTTGTAGAGTATCCATTAGCTATTTATCCTGTTGTTCCTGTGAATTAAGACCTGAAGCCTCTAAATCCTCTTTTTTGTCAAGTTCTTTGCCACGTTTTACCATCTCAGCAATAACTCTATAGTGCTGAAGTCGAATTTCCCTCTGTTCTGGGGTTTCGTGCCGTTTTTCCTTCATTCGCGCCTCGAAGCGGCGTGCATCTTCACCGAACAAAATCGGCGTCTCTTTAATGGGTCTTGCCATATCTATCTCCTGTTGAGTTTGTTGTATTTTCTTTCTTGTGACGCGCATTTCGCACGTTACGACCACACAATTTTAGCAAAACCGGTTAGAATGCGCAAATGCGCATTGGGCAAACGGTGGGAAGACGAATAAAAAATAAAACGCCCGCGTATTGACCTCCCCCTTCCCTCGCCATTTATGGAGAGGGAGGGGGACAGCCGCAAAGCGGCTGGGG
>DGWW01000094.1 GCA_002395385.1 Myxococcales bacterium UBA4248 | reverse complement strand
AGGCCTAACGGCCTTCGCAGTTTTTAATTCGTAATTCATCATGCGTAATGCGTAATTGAGTTTGCAATCCCCTTATTTGCCTCTAAAGCTAAAACAACACTAATTCTTTAGAGGAAATCTTAAGAATGCCTAAATAATTACGAATTTCGAATTTCGAATTGCGGATTGCGCATTATAAAAAAGTTGCGAACAAATCCGTTTGTAAAAGAAATCCACTTCTTAGGAGTACCCCTGAGAATCCCCTGATAATTACGAATTACGAATTACGAATTGATATGCATACTCCCAAATTCATACTTATCCCCGGTTTAATCACAATGCTCACCGGCTGTGCCACGACTTCCCAACAGGTTGTCAAACCCACGCTCATCGTCGAAACCCCAGTGCAGACGCAGCAAGCAGGCGAACAAGGGCAAGAACAATCTCAGCCCAAAGGTCTGCAAATCGCCAATGTCCAGCCCATAGCCAATCGCATTGAATGGCCAGAAATGCCTGCCGATCCGACAGTCACTTCGAATTATCGCATCGAAAGCGGTACCGAAGATATGGTCTGGGTCGAAGGCAAAGGCTATTTTAAAGGATCATTGCAAGATGTTTACAATGATCTCATCGATCCGATGGTGATCGGCCCCATTCACATGACCAAGGATATCGTGCAGGATCAGCTGGAACAAACTGAGCAGCGCACATCCTACGTCATGCATGTCAAAGTCAAATATATTCTCACGATAGAATTTGACTTATCAGCAACACTTGAACCGCTCTACGAAGGCGAAACCCAGGTGGGCTGGATATATCAAAATGAAAAATCCGCCGGTTCGAGCCTGCTCAGCGTCATTTCGACTTATTTAGTCATCAAGACACTCGAAAATGGTTGGTTCAGTGCCGAATTTCTCAGTCTGAACAAAGCTGCACAAAATAAGGAATCCGAATCCAGAGGCCATCTCGAATCACTCTTCTCCTATTGGGAAGAAGCCTCCAAAAATCGATAGCGCCCACGCATTCTTCTGACAGAACAATTGATAAACCAAGATATTGTTTATGCGAGTTTTTTTGGGGTTGTATACGGCTTTACACTCCATACCTAATCTTGGCCATACTCAATCCTGGCCGCAATCTTAGAGGCTTACTTTTTCACCTACACCCAACCACCTTTCAGCACACATACATACAAAGTCACACAACACACCACTCGGTAACACAAGGGTTACCGCTCTCCCATTCCCGCCCGCCGACTCGCCGTCCTAACCCATACACGCGGTCTTGGCACACGACGTCCTTTCCGACATGAACCGTCGTAAAAAAAGAGCATCCCAATGTGCCTGGCATATACGACACTTCAGCACTCGATCCTGCGTCCAGATACCAAGATGCTGCAGACTGCCCCTCAGTTGGCCGTATATTATGTCGAGGTAAATTTAGTCTTAGACAAAACCGGATGTAAACATAGCTCACCTCCTACCCCGGGAAGGCCCATTCCTTCATTATTAATAATGCCATTGAGAATGACATTGTTACATTTGACTGTGCATTTTTTTTTAGTCAGACATGTAATTTTCTGGAAATCGAAGAAAGTGCATTGCGATTTTACGTGCATCATTAGTTAAACGCATATTACTCTTTGGGTAATTATTCAGCCCTTGTGAGAAAACGAAGCGGATTTGATATTGCAAACGGCAAGAGCCCTTGGCGAGGTCCGGGGTAAAGCCCCGACAGAACAGTTACCTTTTTGCGAACAAAACTTGCATTTAGATTTGACAATATATGCACAGTGCCTATATCTTTTCGGCCTTTTATGCCCCAGAATAAATATGGGGCATGAGGACTTTTGTTCCTGACAATTCTGAAGTTCACACCCAGCAGTGCATATCAATTGCGGGATTTGGGAGAAAAATATGAGCATAGGCGGTTTTTTTAAGCGCATTTTCGGCACCAGTCATGAGCGCATGATGCGCAAACTCCAACCCATTGTGGTAAGGATCAATGAATTGGAACCCGAAATTTCAGCTTTGAGCGATGAGGATTTACAGGCTCAAACACCGAAATTCAAAGAAATGCTTGCCAATGGTGCATCCCTGGACGACATCCTACCCGAAGCGTTTGCCTCTGTTCGTGAAGCAAGTAAGCGCGTTTTAAACATGCGCCACTACGATGTGCAGTTGATCGGCGGCATCGTTCTTCACAAAGGCATGATTTCCGAAATGAAAACGGGCGAAGGTAAAACCCTCGTTGCTACTACTGCCATGTACCTGAATGCACTCGCTGGCAAGGGTGCCCACCTCGTCACAGTAAACGATTATTTGGCCAGCCGTGATGCCGACTGGATGGGACAAATCTACCAATTCATGGGCTTATCTGTCGGCAAAATCCTCGCCGATATGGAAAATGATGAGCGCAGAAAATCCTACAATTGCGACATTACTTACGGCACGAATAACGAATTTGGGTTCGACTATCTTCGCGACAACATGAAATACCAACTCTCAGAGTACGTTCAGAGAGGTCATTACTATGCCATCGTCGACGAAGTTGACTCCATTCTCATCGATGAAGCAAGAACACCGCTCATTATCTCCGGACAGATGGAGCAGGATCTCAACCTTTATAAAGAGATCAACAAACTCGTGCCATTCCTCAAACGAGATGAGGACTACTCGGTAGATGAAAAAGCTCAGAGCGTTGCCCTCAATGAATCGGGTATTGAAAAACTCGAAAAGCACCTCAAAATCGACAATATCTACGATCCCAAGTACATTGAATATCTGCACCATGTGAACAAAGCTTTGCAGGCACATACGCTCTATAAGCTCGATCAAAACTACGTCATTGAAAATGGCAAAATCGTCATTATCGACGACTTTACAGGCCGTATGATGCATGGACGTCGTTGGTCTGACGGTTTGCACCAGGCTATCGAAGCTAAAGAAGGTGTCGAGATTCAGGCTGAAAGCCAGACACTCGCAACCATTACATTCCAGAATTACTTCCGCATGTACGAAAAACTCGCCGGCATGACGGGTACTGCGGATACCGAAGCCGAAGAATTCAAGAAAATATACAAGCTCGATGTCGTCTGCATTCCTACGGCAAAGAAAATCATCCGAAAAGATTATCAGGATGTCATTTACTTTAATGAGAAAGCCAAGATCGATGCGATTGCCAAACAAATTCAAGAATGCCACCAAAAAGGCCAACCTATTCTCGTCGGTACAGTCAGTGTCGAAAAAAGCGAAGTTTTTAGTGATGCTATTTCGAAACTTGGCATTGCTCACAACGTATTGAATGCAAAGAACCATAAGCGTGAAGCCGAGATCATTGCACAGGCAGGTCGCGAGGGAGCCGTCACGATTGCAACCAACATGGCAGGCCGTGGTACTGATATTCTGCTCGGCGGTAATCCCGAATTCCTCGCACTTCAGGACGTCGGCAGCAAAGATGATCCACGTTACCCCCCAACTTTGGAGAAGTATAAAGCCCAGTGCGCGATAGAAAAAGAGAGAGTACAGGCTGCCGGCGGACTCTTCATTCTCGGTACCGAACGCCACGAATCACGCCGCATCGACAATCAGCTGCGCGGTCGTGCTGGTCGACAAGGTGACCCAGGGGCAAGCCGATTCTTCCTCTCGCTCGATGACGATTTGCTGCGCATCTTCGGTGGCGAAGAACTCAAAAACCGCATGGCCATGTTCGGCATGGCCAAGCAGGCTGATGTTCCTATCGAAGCTGGTATCGTTTCCCGATCGATCGAAACCGCTCAAAAGCGCGTCGAAGGCAGAAACTTCGATATTCGTAAGAATCTGCTTGAATATGACGATGTTATGAATGCCCAAAGAAAATCGATCTACGAGCTTCGAAGCAGCATCCTGATTGGCGAAGGACTCGAAGATATCGTACTCGATGCTTTCGAAGCCGTCATCTATCACTTGGCCGATGAATTCATGCCTGCAGAACTCGCTTACGAAGACTGGAACATGGATGGATTGCTCAAATCTCTCGACGGTATCTTTGGATATCGCTTTAACATCGATGTTTCAGGCATTGGACGTGGTGATCGAGAGGCCCGTATCAAACTCGTCTGGGATGAAGTCGAAAAACATTACAACAAGCAAGTCGAAAAATTTAACGGCATTGTCAGCGAGTTTGAAAAGAATCTCGGCGATGACAGCCCATACAAAGGCCAAACTGGTACGGATTTATTGATGGAACTCGCCCAGAATTACTATCTGAGAGAGATTGACCATTTCTGGCGCTCCCATTTGACGACCATGACCAGCTTGAGAGAATCCATCTCACTGCGTGGCTACGCACAAAAAGACCCCAAGCAAGAATATAAGCGCGAAGCATATACGCTGTTCGAGAAGATGATGTACAACATCAAAACCCGCATGATGACCCAGGTTTGCCGCGTCCAGGCCGAGGTTCCCGATTTCTCGCGCATGAAGGCCAACCGCGAACAAATGCGCTCCATGCAAAAGAATGCGCCTCAAAGTGCACCGAGAAGTGAAGAACCGAGACAAAGTCTGCCTCAATCGGATGCGGCTCAGGTCAATGATTTGCGCGCTTTGATGTCTCAAATGATGAAAAAACCCGAAAAACAGCCGGAGACACCCAAAAAAGCGATGTCTATGGCTGAATTGATGGCAATTTCATCTCAGCCCAAAAAACAGGATGAACCACCGAAACAGGAACCTCGAAAAGCGCTTTCAATGGCTGAATTGCTCGGAATTTCATCTCAGCCGAAACAAGACCCCGAAAAACAGGATGAACCTGCAAAACCTGCAGAATCCAGAAAACCACTCTCCATGCTCGAACTCATGAGCGGCATGCTGGGAGGAACTGATAAAAAAGATGATCAACCTGAAACCACCGAAACAGAGGATGAACCACAACAAGAAGAACAGCCTCGCAAAGCGATGTCTATGGCTGACTTAATGCCTGTTTCGATTCAAAAAGCTATGCTGGAAGCCAGAGAGGCACAGCGTAAAATGGCTGAACGCATGCAAGCGGAAACCATAAATGAAGAGGAAATCACGAATGAGGAACCTACCGATTCCGATTCAAATCATGAAGAGGAAATCACGAATGAGGAACCTACCGATTCTGATTCAAATCATGAAGAACAGAGCGAACAGTCCAAAGGATTTGACGATTTTTCTTCGGCTCTCGAAGATAAAACTGACATGGCATCTTTGTTCGGCAATACTGAGAATCATCACGACGATCCGCAGGAAAGTGTCGATTCCATTCTCAACACAATTCACGATATTACAGCAAAAGATGATTCAATAACGCCAGGTTCAACAGATACTTCCAAATCTAACGATCTCTTGGGATCTTCCCTCGACGATCTCCTCAGTGGCGGCAACAGCTTCGACTTTGGCAATTTGGATGATGATTTCGGAAAATTGGCAAAAAGCGAAGATTACAATGATTCAGGTGAACTGGATTTGTCCAGCCTACTGGGAGGCATCACAGGCGAAGACAAAGAAGACAAAGAAGACAAAGAAGACGCTCCTTTCCCAGGTCTGTAAACACAGTTGACGCATTGAAGGGGGCCGTCACCCTTCTGTGACAGGCCCACTCCATGATTCACGCTTCATGATTCAATCTACCCGGGGTTATATGCAAACGCTCATCCCCGATTAATATCGATGTATGACACGCCCTTACAGGGTATATCAACATTTAATGAGTCATGATTCACCAAGCAGTTTCACACATTCCCCCAAAAAACACGTCTTGCAGGACCTATCAAATGCGGAGGTTCTGCTGGATCGAGCGGTACTTTAACTTTTAATATACCGCCGGGGGCATGAATTTCGATGGTTTGACCTTTTAAATCGTGATGATGTGCAAACGCCGTGGCAGCCGCCACACACCCTGTGCCACAAGCCAAAGTCGGCCCGGCACCACGCTCGTACACCGTAAAATCGAGCGTTCTTTCATCAAGCGCATGAATAAACTCAATGTTGCATCGATCAGGGAATGTCTCGTGATTTGAAAGAAATTCACCGGCAATTTGCAGTGCATCACGCGGATCACTATCGATTTCAAAAACAGCATGAGGATTGCCGACATCGACGCATTGACCACACCAAAAACGACCATTCTGAGTAATTTTGCAGATTTGACCGAGTACAGCTCTCTGCAAAATGACTTCAATGTACCAATACTCATCCGAAACATCCAAACAGTTCACCTGCTGCATTCCGCCGAGTGTGCCGATTCTGAGTGTGCAATTTGTCGAAATGCCATCATATTCATAGAGATGTCGCGCCACACAACGAATGCCATTGCCGCACATGGCGGCAACGGAACCGTCCGAATTGATGACATGCATAGCGGCATTCATAGAGGTATCTTTTAAATCGGATATCGTCTGTGTAATAACGAGAATCCCGTCCGCACCAATACCAAAATGACGATCGCAAAGCCGGCAGGCATGATGTTGACAGAACACAAAATCCTGCGGATTCTTTCGTGCATCGACAACGATAAAATCGTTACCAGCGGCTTCGTATTTAGTGAATTGCATCAGTTGATCTCTTGCAGGCAGTTCAATGGACAGGATGATGCAGAAGTCCCGTTGGCTTCACCATCATCACAGAATTCATATTCTGACTGAACGACACCATCACCGCACCGTTCATTGTATTTGCATTGTGTGCTGCAACGACCATAGCCCTCGCCATTGCTGTCACCATCATCACACTCTTCGCCGTTATATTTATCGACAACGCCATCACCACATTTGGGCGATGCATAAGTACATCCAAGACCGCATCCACCGTAGGATCCATCGTTCTTACCATCATCACAAACTTCACCCAGAGAAGGTGAAACGATGCCATCACCGCAAATGGGAAGGGTGCATTTGGTCGTGCACATGTCGTCATTTGAAGTATTGCCATCGTCACATTCCTCACCATTGGCCGTATCGACAAAGCCATCACCACATCCCGAGAGTTTGCAGGTATCGAGACAATGTTCATGCCTATTGGTATCAGAAGCCGGTGCTGATTTATCGCACTGCTCATGCTCTGGATCAAACACCCCATTCCCACATGTGTCAATCTTGCAGTTGACACACCAGGATTCCTTGGTATCGCAGCCTTCGCCGCTTTCAACTTTGCCGTTCCCGCAGAATGGAGCGAGTTTGCAATGATTGCAGCCATTGGCATGCTGTTCATCGACATTGTTCAGATCGGAAGTAACGTAATCACATTCCTCATTGCCGCGAATAATACCGTCGCCGCAGATAGAATCACATGTACTTTTGCCCATGCTTACAAACCCCGAAATGGTCAGCCGATAACTCGATCCGCCACGGCATCGCTCGGCATGAAACATATTGAGTGGATAGATACCACCGGGGAACATGTGGAACTTACTGGCCGCTGTCGCTGTATCAAGTATTATTTCCTTTTTCCATTGAGGATGAATACCACCAACATCGACCCCTAACCGACCATTGAAGAAAACCCAGACATCATCATCACCATCAAAGATGAGATGCTCACCTCCCTTATACTTAAAGTAAGTCTGAAATTCAGATGTAAATTCGCCATTTCCTGTACCATCTGAACCCGCATTTCCATAACCTTCATTGTCGATTGGCCAGAAAGACGCACTCGAAAACTCATAGGTATCAGACGTACCCGAAACCTTTGTCATGTGAAGTGTTTTTTTAATGGTTTTATTGAGCCCAGGGACATCGGTGTACCACCATTTGAATACAGCAGGACAGGTATACAAATAACGACAATCTGTTCCCTGATGATTGACAGGATCTGGACAGTATATTTGAGTGACCGGTGCCAAATCGGGTTTTCCGTCACTGCCGAGTTCTTCTTTGACTACCCTTTCACAATGTGAATCCGGGCAATAAGAAAGGAAGTCTGGTGATGGACGTCCCACTTCAAGATTGTAGTGATAGACGGGATCGAGATATCGATAGCTCGCACCTGCACCGCCTGGTTTGCAGTCCGCAGGAAGACTGTCATACAATGCCTGGCTGACATAACCATCCGTGCCAGAGGGGGCAGAATGATCGAGATGTCGAATAAAATCGCGATACACAATCGGCAAATCCAGCGTATCTGCTGCTGTTTGAGTCTTTACGGAACATGAATATCCTGTTTCTATTTTGCACTGACTCGAACAACCATCGCCCGAAACGAGGTTGCCATCGTCGCATTCTTCGACATCGGGAATAACAAGACCATCGCCACATACAGGTTTGCAACCAAAATCATTGCAGTCAAAAATGGATTCCTTTTCACACAGAGGACTGCAGCCATCGCCTGCAACAAGATTGCCATCATCACACTGTTCGCCGACTTCCAGAGTTCCGTTGCCGCACCCGCCTTTGACACAGTTTTTACCACTGCTGTCACATTTACAGGCTTTCTGTATCTGACAGCTGACACAGCACTCATTTTTTTCTTCGCAGGTTTCGGCACCTTCGAGTACACCGTCACCACAAGCTGCTTCGGTACAGGCTTCACCACCTGTGGGACATTTCCAACCCATTTGAATCTTGCAGTTCACGCAACCACCACTGGCAGGTGCCTTTCCTTCGTCACATGTCTCATCACCAGTAATGATGCCATCTCCGCAAATATCTTTGGCACAAGGTTTTCCCGGTGTATCACAGTGCCAGCCTGACTCGCGTTTACACGATTTCGAGCAGCCATCTCCCGAAACTGCGTTACCATCGTCGCACGCCTCTGTCCCAGCAACGATACCATCACCGCAGGCCCGGGCATAACAGAATGATTTGCCCGAAACTTTATCCAAATCACAGTCATAGCCCGATTCAATCTGACAAGTATCCGAACAGCCATCGCCCGACACCTCATTGCCGTCATCACAGACTTCTTTGGCTGCAGATTCTGTCACGCCATTTCCACAGGTTCGGGTGCAAACCGAAGCACTCTCCTCGACAACACATGACCACCCCTTTTCGATCTGACAAATCGAAGAACAGCCGTCACCCGCCACAAGATTGCCATCATCGCAGGTTTCATTGGTATCGACAGTACCATTGCCGCAATTCAATGAAGTACAAATCGACTTGCCATTCTCGACTTTACATGAAAAGCCACTTTCACGTTTGCATGCATCAGAACAGCCATCACCGCTGACAATATTGCCATCGTCACATTCTTCCTCATCGGAAATCTTCCCATCACCACAATATCTGGAACGCTTGCAATCCACAGAACATCCATCGTATTGATCAAACGTATCCACACCGCCATTGTCACATTCTTCGCCATTGTCAATATCAATCTGTTCGATCAGTCCATCGCCGCAGTAATGCGCCGGCTTGCAGCGGTCAGAACACAAGCCGGGCCCAAAACCATAAGATACATTCCCATCCCCCTCATCACACATCTCATTTTCATCCACGACGCCGTCACCGCACGTATCGGGCACACAGTCATACCCGGGGTCCAGACATTTAAAACCATCCTCAATGGTTTTGCAGTCTTCAGAACATCCATCCCCCGATTCAGCATTGCTGTCGTCACAGATTTCATCGCCTTCGAGTATTCCGTTACCACATACAGGTCCCACAGGTTCACCCGGCGTCGGTTTACCCGGCGTCGGTTCACCCGGCGTCGGCTCACCAGAATCCTTCTTGGTACACGCCTCGCCCGGAGTCACACACAAATACCCATCTTCAATCTGGCAACTGCTCGAACAGCCATCATGGCTGTCACCATTACCATCATCACACTTTTCGCCGTTGTCCAGAGCGCCATTACCACAATTCGCACCGGATGCCTGACCATTGTCGTGAGACGCATCATCGCCGCATCCGTAAAGCCCCAAAAGACCGAAACATATCACTGCCAACCAACGCTTTTTCATAATTCCTCCAATGGAAAAAAAAATATGTCTTCCTTTATTATCATGGTATTTTTTTTAATAGATGTCCAATAGAGAAGTTTTTTTAATTTTGCAGTTCTTTTGCCTGACGGCAATGCGAACTGCTTGTGCTGTGCTATTGCCTCTGGCAATACGCACAGCAATTATTCTATGCCACTACATGCAAATTAAGGTAAAATATTGCCGATTTTTCGGGAGCTCACCTCCCCGGCGATATTCGGAGTCCAATTTGAACGAAAAAAATTACCTCAAAGAGCCAAAGTCATTCCTGAGCAAAATATTGCTCAACGACAAATTCATCCTCTCAATCATTATTCTGAACGCAATCATTATTTTCCTTCAGGAAAGCAATGTTAACCACATAGCTCTAGACATTCTCGATATGCTATGCACTTTTGTGTTTATTATCGAAATGATTGTCAAACACATTTACAAAGGCTTTAAGGCTTACTGGACTTCGCCACTCAATGCCATGGACGGCATACTCGTTCTCATGTCCATCCCCTCTTTTGTGTCATTTTTATTCCCGGATTCCATGACAAATCTGTCATTCCTACTCGTTTTAAGGATTTTCAGGGTATTCCGGTTCTTTCGTCTTGTCAGTTTATTTCCAAATTTCACAACGATTATTCAGAATTTTAAACTCGCTCTGCGCGAATCATACGCAATCATGATTATCATGATGGTTTTAATCGTGACGTTCTCCCTGATAGGATGCTTTCTTTTTAAGACTGCAGCCCCTGATTATTTCGCCACGCCACTGGATGCCATCTACTCAACCTTCAGAATGTTTACCGTCGAAGGCTGGTATGAAATTCCAGATGCCGTCGCTGCAGGAATGCAGAATTCGGTCTGGGTACATGTTGTTCGCGTCTATTTTAGTGTACTTCTGCTCATCGGCGGTATTATTGGAATGTCCCTCATTAACTCGATCTTCGTGGATGCAATGGTGAGTGACAACAATGACGATGTTAAGGAACAACTCACCAAAATCGAACAAAAACTCGACGAACTCTTGAAAGAAAAGAATAAATAACAGGATCAAACGTCACTGCATTCAATGCCGAGAACCACGGATGAAAACTGTCAAAGGGATGAGAGCATCCAAATGACTCCTACCTCATCCCTCATAGCTTATCCATTTTCCTCCAAATTGACGTATATAGCAAAAGCATGAAAGGGACTGTGTTCAACCCCAATGCCTAACCACAGCTCCCGTATGAGCTGTATCCTCATAAAGTCATGATTTGCGCCGAAACCGGCTAAACCACCCTGACTTCCGTTCTGATATTTCATTAAAGTCCGGAATCTGATAATCATAATGAAAGGTTCCTACCTGATGAACATCTACAAGATGGTAGTTAAACCACTGTTCTATGCCCTGATAGCCATTTGGCATAAATAATAATACATCAAAACCCATCATATTTAACAAAACAAGTTGTATGGCATCATACACGGTTCCTGTTGTTTCACCAGTATTAATCACAATAATGCTGGGTGCCTTATGTTCAAAATCCAATTGTTGTATCAGTCGCAATATTTCTTTGTTAAAACTCAGTGCTGCTGAAAAAATCAACCTCTCATCACGATAATCACCAGAATGCCGAATCAATTTTAATTCGATAAGCTCCTGAATTTTTTCAAACAAATGATCCTGAATATTATTTCTAAGATGATTGTACTGATAGAATCTATGACTGATAATACGATCACGAAGAATATGACCATTCTTATAAAAATGATCCGCATCCAGTTGAATCGGTGACAGCCTTGAGTGCGTCGTAAACGGTAAATTCCGAATGACAAAGGTTTTTTCATTAATAAATTGTTTTACAAACAGCCAATAATGGTCCTGATCATCATAATCAACACCACTAATCTCAGAAAAAATAATCGGACATTTTATCTCTCTTTCTGTAATTTCGTAACCGGGACGCTGTGCCAGTTCCAAGTTCCAGAAAACGGATATTTCTTCCAATGTTGAATGAATCGGCATAAAAACAATTTTTCTAGCACGGATATCACCCAAATTCATCGGGTGACTCATGATGTCATTCAAATCGCGTTCAGCTATCAAACCGTCTGAAATCATGCTCACAACGCGTCTTTCTTTCGGAAAATGTGATAGATTTAATGATCCCAAATGTATCACGGTCATTAATCGCGAATCTTTCAACTGAAATATATCATTTAAATTTGGTGCGATAATCAAAACATCAATGGGCAAATAGGACAACATCTTTATAAAAAGCTTTTCCTTGTCCGATTTACATGTCCCCCAAAATATAAAGCATGAAGTCTCCGGTAATTTCCAATTCTCAAACAGTGCATGCTTTAATCGGTAAAACCAACATATTAGATAAACCGCTGTAGATGTCAGTCTATTGACATTTTCATTGGATTCTTTCGCGGTTTCCAAAAGTACTGTGCCAAATGCTCTATACAGATATTTTCTTAGCTCTGTATTCACCCCCAAAAACAAATTAGAAGACATACTTCGTATCATATCCTCGACACATCGATAATTGCCACGAGATATTTTAGAGATTTCTTCCGGACCAGGAGGCAAAATCTCATGCTCAACAATGACAATATTACGATTTTGATCCTGCATTTTTTGATAAAATACATTCAGCGAATTCTCAAAAGTTAATATATCTTCCACACCAGAGAGCAGAACAAAAGAATTACATAATTTGTCATTCTCCGCACACCTGTATACAAACGGAGTCAAAATATCATCCAAAGGATTTTCATGCGAAAACCACTCATTTGTGCAAAGTGCAAGCTGCGGTTCAGGCCCATAATCAATAGGGGCACGCTTCGGACGGATCCCCCCCAAACCAGAAGAACATTTATCAGCCAACCGCATACGCTCGCTATTACTCGTGCCAGCATTATGCCCTGTCCGTCCCGAAACTTCTGGATCTGTTGCGGTACCCTGAAACTGGCTATTTTGAACATCCCTGTGAACAACATGATTCTGAGCTATCGTACGATTGTCATTTCGAAGGTTTACCGGCTTGGATGATGATGAAGACAATGACCGATTGACCGTAGAGGCAGAAATACGCTCAACGCCCTGATTCCGCATGGCCTGGTTCATTTGATTGATCACATATTTTATTGAATAATCACGCGGATATTCCTGAGCATTGCTCACCTCAAAACTTTCAGAATAAAGCGATGTGGGATCCACCTTTACATAATTATCATCACCATGAAGCTGCAACAAAATAACATCACATCCTATAAAATGCATAATATAAAACATTTGCAATTCGTATATCGAAACATCTCCATCGCATATAATCAACGGAGAATCATCCTTAACATTTTTTACAATCACCTGAAACTTATAATATAGCCAACACATATATTTAATAAAAGCATTTTTAACAATACTGTCGTTATTTTTGGATGTTTTTAAATCACATAACATCCTATAAATCACAAACGCAAGATCTTTTATTGTCTCAGAACCAACGCCTTTCATCCACTTAGACAGTGTCTTTTCTAAAAATGAAATGTTCAGACTAAACGAATCCCCCATTACACTTTGATAATAGGAAATTTGTTGAGCATCGGGAGAGACAAGCTTACCATCAATCAATATGCCTTTTTTCTTCGCACGTTCTACACTCTTTTGGATAAACTCATTGATCTCTAATGAATATCTGGATAATCGAATAAAATACACACAAGTGACCGGCCTATTTTTAGGCTCGACAAGCATATCTGAAAGACGCGCTATTTTTCCAAGTTTCATTAGAGCTCCATTGGTTCCGTTGATATCAGGAGATATCCATAGCATCAACCACGGTAATAGGCTGATTCATAAAATGAATCTGTTTTACTCAAAACAAAAAGGGGAGGCAGCTTCAATACCACCTCCCCCTCTCATGTAATTATCAATATAATCAGATGTTTACTATTTGAACCTGTTTGCAAGCGACTCAAGCGATGAGTCCGTAGTTCCCTGACCAATCGCGTTAAATTTCCACTTGCCATCCTGATGGTACACCTCACCAAAGATCATTGCAGTCATGTTGTCGTAATTCTCGCTCAAATTAAAACGACACATTTCCTGATTTGTATCATTATCGACAACCCGAATAAAGGCATTCTGAACCATGCCAAAATGTTGCTTTCGCGATACCGCTGCATAAATATTTACGACAAAAATCAGCTTGTCATACATTTCCGGCACTTTCGAAAGCTGCACTCTGATCTGTTCATCATCGCCATCTCCCGCGCCAGTCAGATTGTCCCCCATGTGCCGAATGGCACCACTCTGATGATTGAGATGACCAAAATAAACCAAATCAGAAGTCGTACAAAACTTCCCATTCTGGCAAACAATTACTGATGCATCACAATCGACATCGGGGGCTTTAGGTGCGAAAATTGATAAAAAACCGCCTTTTTTGGGTTGTTCAATAACATCCCAGCCAAGCCCGACGGTGATACTCTTCAAGGAATCGCCATTATCCTTGCGTAGATCTATTTTTTGACCTTTTTTTAAATTAATGGCCATAAACAGTCTCCATGATTCTATGCATCAATGCCATAATTGCGGCAAAGCGCGGCCAAGCCTCCCTGGAATCCACTTCCAACGGCATTGAATTTCCATTCTCCATTGTGGCGATACAATTCACCAACAACAATGGCTGTCTCAATCGAATAATCTTCGCCAAGATCAAAGTGAATCAATTCCTCTCCTGTTACCTGATTCAAGACTCGAATGTATGAATTGCTAATCATGCCGAAATTCTGACGTCTCTGTTCACCATCATAAATCGTGACCGTGAAAGCAATTTTATCCACATTTGCAGGAACAAGAGCCAGATTGACCAGAATCTGCTCGTCATCCCCTTCACCATCGCCAGAACGGTTGTCACCCGTGCTTTCAACACAACCAGATGAATGACGCTGATTGCCATAAAAGATAAAATCCTCATCAGAATTGCAATGACCATTTGAACCGACCAGGAATGCAGATGCATCCAAATCAAAATCGGCACTGCCATCATAACGATTGGTGTCCCAGCCTAAACCAACCAAAAGTTTGGATAACCCCGGATTCCCTTTCGTCAAATCAACTTTCTGTCCTTTACGAAGATTTACGGCCATACTTTCCTCCTTACTTGAAACAGTACTTCCCCCATATATGGGAGAACACTCCATTTTTTATTATAGTTTCAATAAACTGTCTATCAAAACTTATCCGTGGTGTAACTGTTCAGCCCCTCCCCAAAGCTACCGCATTTACTTTTTCGGGGCTCTGCCCCGGCCCCCGCCTAAGGGCTGAGCCCTTTGGAATCCACAATCATTTTAAGTTTTGCTTTTTACTTAACGTTTCACAAACCATAACAAACGATCACTCGATGGGGCCCCTCCCCAATCTTTCTTAAGTATTGATTTTAAACATTATTCAAACCCACAAGCAAATCATATACCAGTTTTAAATGCGGTAGCCCTGAGCCCCAGGGCTGTCGAGTTCTAAAATTGGTTGACATTGAGGATAAGTGCAAGAAACAAGATAATTGCATTAAA
>DGWW01000342.1 GCA_002395385.1 Myxococcales bacterium UBA4248 | reverse complement strand
GGTACCGTCCGCCGAAGATGCGATTGCAGATCAAGTACCCCACGCTCCCTAAAAACTGAGGAAGTGACCAAAGCAATCATGGAACGGTAGCCCCATCGTCCGTCAGGCCGTATTTCGCTCAAGCGAAATAGGCCGACGCGCAGGGCGTATTTGGCAGCCTCTGCCAAATAGCCCGCGATCACAAAAAAAGCCCCACACACTAAGGGGATAGCGCATTCGAATGGGCCATCTGAATTCTGGATGGTTACCAAAACCATGGGTAACGCGTGCGCGCTCCCCACGGCATTGACTTCGAAAGCGCCGCTCAGCGGTATTCCGCCGATCTGAGTATGACTTGTTTATAATTGCTTACGCACTAATACTCGTCATCCTCGTCATCTTCATCATCCTCGTCATCTTCGTCATCCTCATCGTAGATGCCGAATCCATATTTATCGTAGCGCTCTTCGTCGTCATCCTCATCATCATCTTCGTCGTCTTCATCGTCGTCGTCGAAACCGTCGAAGTCATCGTCGTAATCTTCGTCATCGTCGTAATCTTCGTCATCCTCATCATCGTAGTCGTAATCTTCGTCATCCTCCTCATCATATTCATCATCGTCTTCATCGTATTCGTCGTAATCCTCATCATCCTCATCATCATGTTTAGAGAGTTCGAGTGCCGAGGCAAGAAGAAATGGGTTAAAATTGAGTTCTGTTGTTATTTCCATGACAATCACCTGTTAAAAAAATGGTACGCCGGAAATCGGCGGACAGGTGCAACTATAAGAGAGTTTGGCTGTCTTGCAAGCATGTATTTTGTTTTTTTCAATTTCACATGCGAGTACAAAGGCATAAGGGCATGCATGAGGGCATGAATTCATCAAGGATAAATCATGACAAAAAATCACGAAGTGCTAAAACGCCAGGTATTAAAAGCATTATTTAAATCGGCTCGCGTTACAGACGAGGACATACGCTGGCGCCGATTTCGTTTCAATAGGGAAGCACTCACCCGCAATCTGCGATCCATCCGCAAGCAACCCGTTTCAGAATCATTGATCGATATGATTTCAAACAGGCTCGGACTCGTCGTATTGAGGGATGATGCGCTCAAACTGGGGATTCACGGATTTGAAAAATCCTTTGAACGCCAGGCCATTGCCGAAGGAATGGGGGCAGCCGGTGTCCAATTCTTTCCGACGCGTCAGAGTGCGAGCCGTTCGGCATTTGAATCGGCAAGAGAGGCGGCGTATTTTGGTTCAGGCCCGTTTGAATCTCAGTTTTTTGAGTGTCCGATAGCCCTGGTTATGGCCGACTTGGATTCGTCGTGCACAATCCCCAAAAAAGGAACCATCCTTCGGGATATGCGCGAAGGCTACGCTTTGGATGAAAGCATTTTCGATGTACTGAAAAAAGACATCTATTTCGAAGCGGATATTCCCGACGAAGCCGCGCTCATTGCATTTGAGCAGTCTTTGCGGGACAATCCCATCTCAAATGCGATGGCCGAAAAATGTGAGCCTTTCTTTAATCGGCGTGCAACAATCGGTGTGCGTGACACCATCCGCTGGATGATGGGATCGCGACATCCATGGTTCGACTGGAAACACGCAAAAGAACTCATCGAAAAAGCCTTCAAACTGCATCACGACGTCAATTTCAATACCCCGCAAATCGTCTATTATACCTACGATCCCGAAATGGATGAGGGAGATTTCGAGGAAAAACAAGCCCATAATCAGACCGTCATTCAAGCCTTTATCGAATCTTTTTCCGCTGCGCTCGAAAAGGAATCCAAACTCCTCAAAGCGGCACTCGAAAAGGATCTTCCGGTTCTTTCGGCATGGATTCTGGATATTCACCACGATTA
The DNA here is from genome assembly GCA_002395385.1 of Myxococcales bacterium UBA4248. Classification (GTDB taxonomy): domain Bacteria; phylum Myxococcota_A; class Bradymonadia; order UBA4248; family UBA4248; genus UBA4248. Next base: position 28,463 of record DGWW01000342.1, on the reverse strand, counting down.
TCCCGATTTCGATCTGGAATCCCAGGGCAATATGGATGCATCTACCCATATCGAATTTCTCGGGCATTCCATTCAGAATAAATTCCAGCAGGAAGTTCTTGGAGAATCCAGCAAAACGCGCCTCAACATCAATATGCGTGCCCACTTTGAAGCACGTGGGCTGACAGATATCTATCTTGGATCACTGACAGATGCCGAACGTGAGACATTTTTTGCCATTCTCGGTGATGTCTTGAACGCCTATGATGGCCTGGATACCAAAGATAAATACGACCGCATTCCCTGTAAATTGTTCATGATTCAGGATATGGGCAACCCGGCACCACGCGAAAATGAACGCCTTCTGGATGCATTCGATTTGTCACAGATGACACAGCTTGAGCACGCCAGCTACATGCGCTCATTTCCTGAAATATCCGAAAAACTCGTGATATTTTTTGCTCTGACTTTGCGGCACATGCTCGAAACAGAGCATGTGCCCGACCTCAAACCGCGCGATGTCGTCAAGGATTTCATGCTGCTTGGCCTGTGGGGAACGCGCACCCCCAATATCCGCATCAATCTCTATGTCGACAAATCTCTCGATGAACGCGACCTCGCCGAAAAACTCACACGTTCTGAAATTCGGTTTTGCGGCACCGAGCAAATGGAAACACATCCCCTGCTGCATATCCGGGAAGAATCCAAAGCACTGCGATTTGCAATTTCTCAGTTCGTACCGCTCATTGAACCAAGTATCCTGCGAAACCTGGGCACCTTCACCATGGCCATGGAAGAATTTCTCGACACGGCACATGCCTTTAAACTCGATCCACTCAGCCTGTCGCATTATGCGTTCGATATCTTGTGTGAAGGCGCCAAATGGGGGATAAAGGGCTCTGTGACCGATCTGCTGACGGTTGCAGAATACCTCGTCGATAATTCGCTGGAAGTTGTTCATCGAAAAATGAACAGTTCGGGCAAAAATAAAAAAACTAAGAAATAATGACCTCCTCTGACTCGTCTACTTTCCGCCCTGGCAGAATTTTTGTTCTGCTATGGGCTTTTACCGTTTTTACAGAGCTGATCAGCCTCCAGATTCGCCTGGCCATCTTTGGAGGCACAGGCTGGCTGACTTTTATCAAATTCACGTCCTTCTCTGAAGAACTGGGGTTCATACTGGTTGCAGCCATATTATGCGCTGCCCTGTGCGGGATATGGACCGGATTATGCGCCTTAGCCTGTAAACTGGCCAAAAACTCGATCGACAAAATCGTTCGATGGTGCGCCACTTTATGGATAGTCATCGTCGTCGTCGAACTCATTTTCCGGCATGGCATCAGCGAATACTTGGGTGATGCCTTCGATTTTTTCGAATTTGCAACCGGCGTCGGCGGTGTCTGGCGCATGCTCGTTCAGGCATTCCAGTGGTACGGTGATGTCATTCTGTTATCCCTCCTGGGAATTGCTGCGTTTACAGTTGCCGTTTTCTTTTTCTTTCGATGGGTCTTCAAACCCCGCAAAAAGGCTTCAAAACTCGACAAAATTCCAGCCTGGATCATCGCCAGCACCACTGCAATCTCTTTTGTTTTCGGCATTCTTCTGATGAGTATATGGGGACAGAGTTTTCCCAAAACGCGACATGTCATGGCCGAAGAATCGATGATGGGCGCCATTTTTAACGGCATCGTCCACGTCTGTACCGATGTGGATGGAGACGGATACGGCGCTTTTGATCTCCCCCCCGACACCATGCCATTCGATGGGGATTTACACCCGTATGCACTCGATACCCCCGACGACCACACCAATCAAAACCTGCTGCTCGACGATCTTCAAACCGATCTGATTCCGCCTGCCATCAAAAAACGCACCGAAAATATGGGAATGGCCGAAAACCAAAGCCACACCGACAGGCGCCACGTCGTCGTCGTCCTCATGGAAAGTGTCCGCTGGGATATGCTCGATGCCAAGGTCGATGGAAAACCCGTCATGCCTGAACTCCAAAAATTGATTCAGCGCGGCGCAATCCGCCATGATCAGGCCTTTGCCACGCGGGGATTCACACAAAACAGCGTCACACAGACTTTCTGGGGCAGCTATTTCGAGCCCGGACATTCCCTCGTCGATGACTTCAAAAACCTCGGTTACCATACTGCTGCTTTCAGCGGCGAAAGCATGCTCGACGAAAAATTCGACGAAAGCTGCGGATGGAACCGAAATGGCGATACCCTCGTCGATCCACGTTTTATTGAAGCCAATATTTATCAGCACGAGAGCGTACCAGCACGCGTCCTCATGGACGAGGCGGAAAAATTCCTTGCGGATTACGATACAAATCAGCCCTTATTTATGTACGTTTTCTATCAGGATCCGCATTTTCCCTATCAACAGTACAACCCATCGGTCTTTATCGATCGAGAAATCAAACGCACAGAAATTGCCGTCAAAACACGCCCGCGCCTGTGGCGCAGCTATGCAAACCAGGTCCATCATCTCGACATGGCTGCCGGCCGCCTTATCAAGGCCCTCGAAAATAAACAAATGCTCGATGACACACTGCTCATCTTCATCAGCGATCATGGCGAATCCCTCTTCGATGACGGCTATTTGCTCGGACACGGCATTGCCATTCAGGACCTAATGACCCATTGTGTCATGGTCGTCTGGGGCGCTCATCATGACATTCCCTCCCCCATGAGCCATGTCGATATCCGCCGATTTATTCATGAAGATCTGGCATCCGAAAACTCGAACCCCAAACTCCGCGATTCCAGCCTGCCTGTCCTGCAGTTTATCGGTTCGACCAATGTCCCTTCGGCCATCTCATACCGCTACGGAGATGGTTCGCGCGTCGCCTACGAATTCGCCACCAATACGGCATGGCGCGAAACCTCAAACGCAAGTTTTGTCGGTCAAACACCCAGAATGACATTGCCTGATCACGGCAATACCCCCATCGACACAAAAGTCAATATATCGCGATCACTCATGCCCGCAGGCACCATGATTTCTCCCATTCCCAAACCGCTCGAAAACCCGCAAATCCAAACGCTCATCCACGACTGGGAATACCTGCAGTGGTACCACCGGCACGATTAGTCCATTAGAACTAAACGAAATCCCTGTTGATTTTGCTGTATGGCGTGCTATTTCATACGCACGCCAATCGCGCCTATGCCCCGACGGGACATACGGCGCGATTTTTTTTGAAACAATTCTGCCGAAGGCTGCTGAATTGTTTCCAACATTTCTGCACTGTCAAGGCATCAGACAGAAGTGGCTCAGACACAAAGCAATGGCTGTTTTTAGAAATCATATTATCCCCAAAGGGATACTTTCTACTGCCTACTGCCTACTGCCTGCATTGACTCAGCTTCAGTTCTTTAGATTAGAGCATGGGGGCTGAACAGTTACCTTTTATTAAAACGAAAAACACCTTGATTATCGTAACAATTCTGATATTGAATCATGTATCCGAGCATGTCTGATTTTTGCTGTACCCATTGGGCATGCCGGCAAACTCTCAATAAAGCCAGTATTGACGCGCTTTGTTTATGACGACAGAGGGAACGACATGTTCGGATTCGCTCTTAAGATAATTGGTTTGTTTGTAAGTGTGCTTGCCATATCCGGCTGCACGCTGGCGGATATTCAGGAGCATGGTGAAGCATGCCAAAACATTGCTTATGTTCTTTCTGGCAATCCGTACGATCTTCCCGATACCTGGACAGAATGCTATTCAGAGGATTGCAAGGATTATCTCGACTATGTGTCCATTCACTTCTGCCCGCCTGCAAGCCCATATTGTGTCATAGACCCAAACGAGGGAAATTATTGCACATTCGCATGCGTGCGCAATTCCCACCAGGTCATCTCTGACGAAGAACTCGCTGCACTTCGTGCCAGTTCCCAAGCACTTCCCGAGCATCTCTGCGAAGCGGATGATCCGTCTCATTGCGGAAGCACAGATAATGACTGCAGCAAGACTATCCCGGGGTGGAGTGACGGCACCTGCGAAGAAAAAACCTGTTATCCAAGTCAATGTAAAAAATCATACCGGTTCGATGATTATGGGGAAGATCCCCCGAGATGCGTCCGGTACGATCAATGCTGCGGCATTTATTGTAGTGTATGTACCAATAACAAAAAGTTAGATAAAACAGATCCCAAATACAATCATATAATCTGTGGTTCAAATCAATCTGAGAAAAACGTCGAATGCGTCAGCAAGTGTTCTGAAGGATTCCATGCCTGCAACGGCGTCTGTCTGCCCCAGAAAGTCACATGTACAGAATAACACCCGTGATCTGCATCCTATCGTCATGAAACAACAAATGATGCGATTTCTTTATTGTTTCCTTATGCAAACACACACGAATCGAGAATTCGGAGGCATATCATGACCAGTTTAAAAAAAATTCCATTATCCGTAATCACATCCATCTGCTTTTTGATGTGCATGGTTGCGGGCTGTGTTCTGGAATCTTCTGTTCAGTACGACATCGGATCCAAATGCAGCGCCAAATACATTGATATCAATGGCCAGCCATGTAGAACCGGGGCATGCAAAACATATCAATGGTATTTGGATAATGGGTTTTGTCCTCAAGACTACCCTGTTTGTATCATGGACTCCGACGAAATCTATTGTACAAACGAATGTCCTGACAATTATCACCAATATGGCTACTTAGAAAATGAAATAGAGAGCGAGGATGATACGGAGGATATTGACGAAACGGAGGATATTGACGAGACGGAGGATGCCGACGAAGAGGAGAATGAGATAATTGATAAAACTCGCTGGATTCTGACCTGTGAACTGAATACAATTAAAAATTGTGGAGAACATGACATCGACTGTAAAGACGAACTGGACGACGGATGGCGCTCTATCACATGTCATGAAGGCAAATGCGTCGCTTTAGAATGCGATGACATTCACACACTCATTGACGGAAGATGCGAAACAGCCAGCGCATGCTGCGGGAACGAATGCCAAAACTGTGAGCGCGTTGAAGACTCGGTATGTTCCAAGGGCAAATGCGTTGAAAAATGCCCCGAAGGACTTATCCTTTGCGAGGGCAACTGCGTCGATCCCACATCCAGTGAGGCATACTGCGGGGCCACTGAAGCATGTGAGTCAGACAAACGCTGCAGCAACGAACAGACATGTATCCAGTCAGAGTGTGTCTGCCCCGACGGAGGTGCTTTCTGCGATGATCATTGTATCGATGTGTCAGCGGATCTCAGCAACTGCGGCAGCTGCAACAATAACTGCTCAGAAACAGAAGGCTGGCAGGAGGGCAAATGTGATCAAGGCACCTGCCAGGCATCCAAGTGCGCACCAGGCTATCACCTCGAAAGTCAGGACGATGGCTCTATTTTATGCGTACAAGATTCACCCGATGCCTGCGGCGAAAAAGACAAGAACTGTGCTTCAATCGTTGATGGCTGGGAAGACGGAACCTGCGTGGATCAGACCTGTCATGTGACAAAGTGCAAACCCGGTTACTTTTTCTCTGAGAGTGAAGGTGTCTGTTATATCAATGATAATGATCATTGCGGAGCCTTCGACAAAGTCTGTCAAAATGGGCATGACTGCAACCCGATCACCGAACAATGCGAATGTGACAATGGAGAAGTCGACTGCAACGGCACTTGCTACGACCTGAGCCAGTCCACAGAGCATTGCGGAACATGCAATCATCCCTGCAATGTCGGGAATGCCGATAACAAGTGTGTCAATAACGCATGTGAATATAAGTGCCACGGTAGTCTGATAATAAATAAGGCTAATAATGCATGCGAAGAATTAAAATGCAACGATGGCAACATGATCTGCAATGGTGATAAAATAATGAAATGCGTGGACAATGCCTGGCAGACTGACCAAACCTGCACCACATCCAAACCGAATGCAATACCATACTGCAAAGATTCAAGCGGTTCTTATGAATGTTCCGACAAATGCGCTGCCGGCTATCAGGATTGCTCCGGCACATGCGTGAGCACTCACGATATTAACCATTGCCTGAGTTGCTCCACTGTTTGCAAAGCACCCGCGCATGGTAAGGCAATCTGCGGTGCATCCGGGTGTGACATCGACTGCGACGACGGTTATATCAAAAGTGGATCCAGCTGCGTGCCTTGTACAAATGGTTCACACAAATGCGATGGCAATGTCTACAAGACATGTGAAAGCAACACATGGAAAACAACCCAGACATGCACACCACCAACAGGTGGAACTGTAAAATGCGATAACAATAAAGGATGTATACAGAGTTGCCCTTCCGGAAAAACACAATGCGGCAGCAGCTGCATCAACGTCAAAGGGAATGACAAGAACAACTGCGGCGGGTGTGGCGTCAAATGTGCCACGAACTGTATAAACGGCACATGCGGATGCCCGGAAGATACTATTTTTTGCAATAATACCTGTGTCAGTTCATCCAAAAAAGGACTCACCCTGAAAAAATCGAAAATATATACAGTGACCGGCGGTGACTCAACGGGAACAGTAAAAGCCTATTCAAAACACAAGGTGTTTGGCACCTCCGGCAAATATTATGCTATACAGGTTTCCGGCAATAAACGATATATAAAGAAATCAGCATTATACATCTTCCCCATCACAGGGACTGTCAGTCCGCGTATTGGCGTCAATGTAAGGAAAGGCCCCGGTCTGGATTATGATACAGTGCATGCAGACGGTGATGGCATTCCGTATGGTGACAGTGTAAAAATAACGAATTTTAAATGGGGAGATAAATATAATGGATATGGCTGGTATTATATTACATCACCTAAAAAAGGTTATGTACATGCCGAAAATATCGATATCGAAAATGGAAGTTCTCCCAATTTGCCCAATTGCCCGAATTAATACGGTTATAAATAAGGCTCTGTTTAACAAGTGTGGATATTTTTTCACAGAAATACTTCCATCCTGGCTTAGAGCTTGGAGCTTGGAGCTTAGAGACAGGGGCTCTCACTCAAAGTTCTAAGCTCTAAGCTCAAAGCAATGAAGTGGCGTCATCTTTAGAATAAAGCATATCCAAGCAGGTTAAACATAGCCATAAATAAAGATTGACCGGGCGAAAGCTTCTAGTTTATGGATATTACAGGATCTGGCAAACGCGGGAATATGAACATTTTCCCGCGCGATGGCATTGGATGTACATAATGAGTCCTATTAAATATTGTATAAAATAACGGCCATAATGATATATAGATTGTATGCCACAAATTAACGGCACAATATAGTTTTATAGAATCGTAAATACCCTCTGCGCGAAGCGCCGCGTGCCGTATGCGGTATCGCATAGGCACGCGCTCCAAAGCGGCGTATTCCCCCGAAATGGCGCAGCAAGCGCCATTTCGGGGGAATAGCCGCGCAAGCGCCGCCGTATTGAGCGTCAGCGAAAAAGGCAAAGCAAAATAGTTATTTTAAACATTTCGATTGCAGAGATTTTCCATTGAGTTAAAAGGATTATTTGGGAAGTTTCCCACCTTTGCCGTTTTCATTGGAGAACAGTCATGAAAACTTTTGCCCGCTGGACAGCTATTATTGCCCTGTTATGCAGTCATCATGCATACGGCCAGGAAACACCGCATCCCGAAAAGCCCGATCTGAGCAACCCGGATGCGATTTCGCTGCCGCCCATGGATCCTTATGCACTATCCTATACACCGGAAAAACCGGACGATGCCAAGGCGATTCTCACTCCAGAGGAATGTACCAAAAATGGCGGCCAATGGTCGACCAACAAAAACGTACGCGAAATGGATTTTATCTCACTGAGCCAGGCCGGCTGCAAAATCAATGGTCAGGCAGAGGGAAGATGGACCTATTTTGATGCTTCCAAATCCGGCAATACCATAGATAAAAAAAATGCATACGGCTATGTCTGGATGTCAGCCAACAAGAAAACAGGATGGGAAGCTATTTTTACGGGTCCGGATGACTTTGTCAGGATTCTGACGCATTATAAAAATGGCAGTATCGACGGTACTGCTTTTGAATGGAATGAGATGGGAGCATTGAGGCAGGTTGCCACTTACCAGGATGGTGTTTTGAATGGCAAATTTGAACATTATGAAGAATGCCTCCCGACGGCTTTGGGCCAATATAAAGACGGCAAGCCCACTGGTACATGGACGATCTATGCCGAGCCTGGCATGATTAGCATGCGCCGCAATTACGACAGAAAGGCCACGCAGGACGAACTCCCCGAAGGTGCTCAGGCCATCGAAGCCTACTGGACAGAATGGTTTAATGGTGATGGTGTCCGCATTTCGGAAGGCTTCAGTGCATCGCAAAATCCGGAAGATACCGGAACACGGCTGGGAACTTTGCAGCTCTATTCTACCAAAGGCAACAAATGGCTGGCGATTCAATATGACAAACAAGGCAGAATCAATGATCAGGCCACTTTTGATTTGTGCATCCCGGAAGATAATCCCAATGCGCCGCAGCCTTCCTTTTTAGATTATGATCATGAAAACCTCATCATCAAATGCAAAAATTTCGATTCTGATATCTATAAAGAAATCTATTTTTATGAAACCGGCGAAATATGGAAATTTGTCCCAATCAAAAACAGTTTGATAAACGGCAATGTCCATGAATTTCATCCATCTGGCGCAAAATTAGCCGATTATTTTGTACAAAATGATATTCCGGAAGGAGACGTCACTTATTACAACCAGGCAGGTGTCGCGTTTGGCCCGACATCTAAATTACATAACGGAAGCGGCGATTTTAAATCCTGGTGGCACAATGGCAATCCAAAAGAAGAAGGCCGCTATCTTAACGGCAAAAAAGACGGGCTGTGGCGCACCTGGTATGATACGGGCAGCATCGAAAAAGAAACGAATTATTCAAATGGAAAGCGAGACGGTGTAGAAAAAATATGGTTTTCAAATGGCGTGCTCTCGTCCGAAGCAAACTATTCCAAAGGCGCACGGCATGGTACCGTTGCGGCCTATTATACAGATGGTCATGTTTCTTTTAAATACAACTTTGTCAGCGGTTCTGCCGTCGGGATGTGCTATGATTACACGCATGCCGGCAATGTCAAATATGAAACCAACTATGTCCCCATGGGTACACCGGAACAGACGCGCTTTTATTCTGATGGAAAAAAACAGTCTTCCGGAAAGGCCATTCCCGGCTTTTCAGAACCCCTTCAGGATGGCCCATGGACTTTTTATCTAAAGAATGGAACTGTCTGGTATACAGCCAATTATGAAGGTGGCTTTATCAATTCAGATAAAAGTAAATTATGTGAAAATATTTTTGGCAAATATGAAGTCAATCCTGAAACCCATGAGGTTGGTTGCCTCGTTTGTGCAGTCAATCGAAAATCACCGCTTGCCATGTACCAGGTCCGCGAAAATGAATGGGAATGGTACAATGAAAATGGCAAAATAGAAAAACGTGGTTCGATACACATGGGCCATTTAACCGGCAATTGGGAATATCATTATCCAAACGGTATGATCATGCTCAACGGATCATACGAAATTGATAAGAAAACCGGTGAATGGACAGGTTATTATGAAACCGGTTCAAAGAAATTTTCCGGTTCCTACAAAGATGGGCTCGAAACAGGAACCTGGAAAACTTATTATGATTTCGATAATAAAATATCTTCTGAGGGTAAATTTTCCGAAGGAAAACGCGTCGACAAATGGACCTGGTTTTACACCAATGGACAGGTTCGTGAAGAAGGCAGTTTTCTGAATGGCATGGAATCCGGTACATGGACATCCTACTATGAAAATGGGAAAAAACAGGGTGAGGGGGAATTCGTTGAAGGCAAACGCGAAGGCTCCTGGACCTGGTGGCGCGAGGATGGCTCCGTGTGGCGCACAGCCAATTATGTCAAAGGACGAGAAAAATGATATCAGAACTCATCGAAAGGGGCGTCATCATACCAGCGCCTCAGGCCATTGTTCTTGAAGATATCAAACCATCACGCATCATGTCCGGTGCAAAGCTCTACCCGGGAACCATCCTTCGCGGACCCAATCTCTTCATCGGACGCGATGCCATCATCGGTGAAGGCGGCGGCGCACTTATCGAAAATTCACAAATCGGAGCACGTTCCCGTCTGATGCAGGGCGTCTACCGTGACTGTACCATTCTCGATGATGTCATCATTCGAAATGGTGCTGAAATTCGCGAAGGCTGCCTGCTCGAAGAAGGCGTCGAACTTGGTCATACTGTCGGCCTGAAGCAGACGATATTCATGCCCAATGTCGTTGCCGGATCACTCATCAATTTCTGCGACGCGCTCATGTGCGGAGGCACAAGCCGAAAGAATCATTCTGAGATTGGCTCATGCATGGCACTCTATAATTTTACCCCTCAGGGAGACAAATTCGCCTCTATCTTTGGCGATGTCGAACACGGTGTTTTTTTAAACTGCAAACCAATTTTTATCGGCGGACAGACCCAGATTGTCAGCCCCGTTCATATTGGCTTTGGGGCTGTACTGGCCGCAGGTTCAAAGCTCACGCAATCCATTGGTGAAAACCGCATTGTATCTTCAATGGGGCACGAATGTGATCACGAATACGATCCTAATATCATATCGCGCCCTATCGAAAAGGTGAGATTATGTAAATATTATATCAAACAGCTCAAGTTGCTCAAGCACTGGTACAGGAATGTACGCATTCCGATTTTCAGAGATACGGAATATGAACTATTGATGCGATGGGGGCAGAATCGCATCGAATCCGGCATAAAAGAACGCGAAAATAGATTGTCCGCTTTTGTCGAAAAGATTTCAAAATACCTGGCAATAGCAAGAACTTCGTGCGACACGACCACCATAAATCATCTCAAAAAAGCTATACAGATTTACAAAAGAAGAGATCCTGTCAAAATACCAGAGACATGGGAATGCGAGAATATCCGGGATGCAGTTCAATTACAGATGGATAAGAATCATTTGGATTATATCAGTGCAATCCAGAAATATGCGAGTTTGTTTGATAATTGATAATTGATAATGCTGAATGCATAATTCATAATTACGAATTATGCATTACGAATTGCGAATTATAAATCATTCTGCAATCGTACCAGTGCAGCCTGATCATTCAGGCGCACTGCCTGCTGAATGGCAATATCTCTGCAGAATTTGCTTTTATCGCGGGATGCATAGCGATCACATAACCCGACGGCCAGCTCAGTACAATAGAGAATATCAGCATCTACCACCATACTGTCTTCGAGGGATTTTGCCAGTCTGAGTGCAACTTCATCAAAAGTAGGCCAATCAAATGTGGCAGCACAACAGGGGAGCAGTTCTGCATAAAGCCAGTTTAGATCAAACGTCTGCCCGGCCTTTTCAACAATTTCTATTTGCGAAAGTACGAGTGACTTGGCTTCCCCATATCTCTGTTTCGACAGCAACAACAATACAAGATTAATGACAGGCGTAATTTCTATGACATTGATTTCGCGATACATGTCCATAGAATTACGATAGTAGGCTTCTGCCGTATCGGGCTGTAAATAACCCAGTCGATAGATTTCCCCGATATCATTCAGGCAATGAGCAATATAAACACGGAAACCAATTTGTTGGAAAAGAGTCAGTGCATACTCTAAATTCTGGCGTGCCTCCTGATAAAGTCCGCCGTGCTGATAAGTATTGCCCAGGCATTTATAGGACTTTGCAAGTCCGCAGGTATCTTGTGTTTGAATCTGTATCTCGATGGCTTGTTGAAGATAGATTCTCGCCAAATCAAGCTCATGTCTGGCATCACAGATACGCCCGATGAGCCAGAGTGTATCGGCTCTGTCATTGAGATAAGCGGCACGTCTTCTTTCGCTGATTTGATTAAAGAAAGCGAGTGATGCCATCAGAGCATCTATCGATTCCGTAATGTTGTTGCGCAAATGTAAGAGGATTCCTTTGACCTTATAGGCCAAAGCTTGAATGACGGGTGAATGGGTACGGATTCCCAATTCAAGCGAACGTTCAATGAGTTCTTCTGCCTCATCAAAATGAGTTTCCTGAACCCAGGTTTCAGCTTCGGCCAGCCATCCGAGTGCACGGATGGGGCTATTGGCGTCGGCATTACAGGCATCCAGACACACTTCACGCTTTTTAAACAAAGCATGTGCAGCCGCGTATTCGCTGCGCTGCCTTCGAATGATGGCAGCCTGAAGCAAAGGCTCAATGCATGCCTCGTATGCTCTTGCAGCGAACAAATGTTCTGACCGTCTTTCGTGGTAAAAAGTGACCACTTCGGAAAAATAGGCTTCGAGCATATCAGCACAAATTTGATGATGATGTTTGTAATGCCCATTTTCCTTGGTATTTCGAATCAGGGATTCTCTTAGCAGATCGTATTCAAAGCGGATAGTTGGATACCGAATTTCGAAGAGATGGTGTTCGAGCATGCACTCCAGGGTTGTGGCATTGCTCCCGAGTTCAGCCATTTCACAAGCGATGCGCCACTCATCTGCATCGAACTGCGCCCCCAGACAAGCGGCGATTTCAAGCTGTTCCATAGCATTGGACTGCTGCTTTAGATCCCTGAAAATGACACGCAGCCTCGAAAGCCATAATTCATGCAGTGAATCCGGGACTTCGATGGATGCATTCTCTTTGATAACGAACCCAGTTGGCCCAGGAATGAGCAATCCACGCTCGACCCAATCTCCGACGAGCTGAATGGCAAACAGGGGCATACCGTTGGTGCGCTGTGCAACATCTGAACACAGCTCATCATCGAGTCCGAGCAACTGGTGTACGAGTTCAAGTTGAGCTTCTGACGAGAGTGGAGCAATTTCAAGCTTAGTAACACCCGGATATTGGATGATACGTTTATAAGATTCCTCTCTCGAGGAGGCGAGTTCGATATCTTCACTTCGCGTGGTAGCCAGAATCAAAACGGGAATACCCTGAGCCATCTCGGAAGTCATCATAAACTCGATAAATTCCATCGAATACAGGGAATTATGAACATCATCCAGCCACAAAACAGCAGCTCTGTCGTGACAAATTCTTCGAAGGAATCTGCATAAAACGGCAAATTGTTCCTCAATGTCCGCAAAACGAATTCCCGGAATCGGGTAATCCGGATCATCCTGGAGCTGCATCAATTCGAGCATAGGAAGCGCATCATCGTATTCAACTTCGAGCTTATGCTCTGCCAAAAACCATTGAATGCGCTCAAGTGCTTTATTCCTCGTCAGATTCTGGCATGACAGGTAATACATCATTGCCCTGGCAATGCCCGGGGCATTGAGATGATCCTCATAATGGAATGCCTTGAGTGTATGCGCTATCGAAAGTTCATGTGCGCGTTGAGACATCCATTCGACGAGACGAGATTTTCCGCATCCTCTTGGGCCATCGAGAACAATGCATCGTACCGTGCGATCATTTCGGGTTGCAAGCAGCTGTGCATAAATTGTATCACGCTCAGCATCCCTGTCGACCATAGGAATAGAACGCAATCCCCAAAGACCTAACCCGGCCCCCAGCAGCTGATCGAATGGCTCATCGAAAGATTCACGCCGCCATGTTGCGGGGGCTGGCACAAGCGCTTTATTGTTATAGACAACCTCGGGCTCTTTCAACCGCTGTCGATAGACTTCGGCCAATGTTCCCAGATCCCGTTTGTCTCGCTCCTCACGTGCCTCTGCAGCTTGCGTTTGCTCCGAAATCGCCAGCGCAATGTCCGCAGAATCCATGCGCATCGTCTCGCCCATATCGGCAAGCAAATCATCCGCGATAGAACTATTGTCACCTTTATGGGCAAAATGCTGCGTCGCAGATAACGATACCTGATCCGGTTGGTACAATGTATTAAAAATACTCGAACTACCATTGTACTCAACCACATTGTATTCACACGAGTCCGGCACATTCTGAATTTCGCTGTGTGGCTCGCTTTGTGCCTCTGGCTTTTCTGGTTCAGATTCCGAAGGCTCGGGCAAACATACGAGTTCCCACGCAGCTTCTGCGGCATACTCAAAACGATCCGTCACTTTTTTGGCCAGCATTTTCGAGAGCCATCCCTGAAAACCCTCCGGCAAGTGACGACCTGTCACCGGTTCCGGCTCTTCATTCAGCTGACAACGCAGAACATCTGTGCCCGATACTTTTGCAAAAATACGACGCCCTGTCGCAAATAAATATGCCAAGCAACCAAGCGAATATAAATCAGTCCATGGACCTTGATCTCGAACTTGATTCAGTATTTGCTCCGGTGCCATGTATCTTGGCGTACCTGCCACCATCCCATCCGGTGATTCTTTGTTCCCAAATGCTTTGGCAATTCCAAAATCCGTCAGCATGACGCGAGATTGCATATCATCACGCATCAAAAGAATATTGCCGGGCTTGATATCGCGGTGAATCACATCACGGGCATGTGCATGCGCCAAAGCATCCAACAATTCAAGCAGCAAATAACGCATCTGAAGCCAGGGCAAAGGCGCTTTCGGCTTGGGAAGCGTACCCCCACTCGCCAATTCCATCGCATAATACTGGCTTCCACTGGCAAACTGCCCCTCCGATGCCTCGTACAATGCATCATCCGTAATGCCGTAATCGAGCAGACGAATAATGGATGGATGATGCAAACGTGCAACCGCACGCACTTCATTGGCAAATCCTTGCCTGAACGTTTCATCCTGGGCACCAACACCCGTTAAAACCTTGACCGCAACAGGCAAAGACTGATCCCTGTGGATGCCTTCCCATACAACACCCACTGATCCTTTGCCGATCGGCCTGATTAAATCAAATGGTCCTAACGATAACTTTTCCATGCAGTGCCTGATTTTCTAATGATGCGCCATTCTGCGTGCGCACATATACCCACATCCCAATTTACGACATCTTGCATTATAATTCATCTATATTTTTATGTCATGGGTGTATTCTATTTTTCTGATCTATTGGTCACAGACCAATACGATCTGATGGAATTTGCTTTTGCCTGCGGCAATACGCAAATTCCGCCGTGCTATTGCCTGCGGCAATACGCACGACTAAAAAAAGCGGCTTAAAAGCCGCTTTTTGAATGACCCAAATTCCTCCTACAGTGCAAAACCGAGGTTCACACTGAACAAAAACCCGTGGATTGGCTTGTTCTGGTCGACTTCACCCATTTCCATATAGTAGCCATTCTCATCTATTGTCAGAGGCGAACGATCCGGGGCCTCTTCGATGGTGTAACGCATATCAAGGCCAATCTCCAGACCCGATGCGATAAAGCTGATGCCGCCGCCGAACTGTGCTCCAAATTGTGCAAAAACATCACTGTCACATCGACGGCTGCTAGTCTCGTAAGAAACGAAAGTCACAGACGCTGCAGCTGCACCATAAAGATCAAATCCACCGTAATCAAAGACATGCCCGCGAAGCCCAATGACCAATGGCACTTTAAAGAAGTCTTGCAGCTGAATATTATCAAAAGTACCAAACATATAGTCATTGATCAATTCAACTGAAAGCCAGCGAATCGGGCGAATTTTCAGATAAAACCCAATACCGCCATTGATCTTGTTGTGCAGTTCAGACGACTCAAAATAATCATCCGCCTTGAGTAGGACATTGCTGTTGACCGATCCCACACCTCGGATACCAAAACCGAGTTTATAGGCACGGGGCTCATCCGATTCTGTACTTTCTGCAACAACCGTTGTGGCAGGTTGTTCTACAACCACCACCGGACGGACTACACGCGGACGGACATTGTAATAAATAGGCGCCGGATGATGATGCACATGAACCACGCCAGGACGAGGTGCAGGAGGAGGCGGGCGATGTCCAGGACGAGGACCAGGACCATGAGGACGAGCTATCGATGCATCTGCATCCGCATCAAGATTCAGCGTAGGAACATCAATATTAAATGAATCCTCATGAATGAGGGAATCCGAGAGAGAAGATTCTGCATAGGCACAAAAAGGAATGAGCATCAACGCAGAGGCGAATATTACAGAAGCTAATTTTGACATATCTTTCTCTCCTTATAACAAGGCGTTTTATTGTTTCTTTCCAAGAGCCAACGCTCTTTTAAAACTAAAAGCAAAAGATATGCCAATTAAAAATCCAACTCCTCTGCATCGTCCGCATGGGCCATCACAAAATTAAATCTCGGCTTGGGATCGTTGCCCATCAATTCAGAAACCACCGTTTCGGTGACTTCCTCGTCCTCGGGTGCAATGACTACGCGCAATAGATGACGTGTCGCCGGATTGAGTGTCGTCTCATACAGCGTTTGTGGCATCATTTCGCCGAGACCTTTAAAACGCGAAATTTGCACGTCTTCCATTTTTTTGTGATTTTTTCGCAACAGCGCATCCAACTCTTTTTCGTCGAGCACCCAATGGGTCTTTTTCCCAATATCCACGCGGAAAAGCGGGGGCTGGCCAATATAAACGCAGCCTGCATCGATGAGCGGACGCATTTGACGATAGAAAAATGTCAGCAAAAGCGTCGAAATATGATGACCATCACTGTCGGCATCCGCAAGAATGATAACCTTGTGATAACGCAGCCGCTCGAGAGTGCAATCTTTGCCAAGGGTACATCCCAATGCATTGGCAATGTCGTTCAATTCCCTATTTTGCTGAACTTTGCCGCTGCCCGCTGTTTCGGCATTCTGTACTTTGCCGCGAAGTGGCAAAATGGCCTGAATGCGCCTGTCCCTGCCCTGTTTTGCAGAACCACCTGCCGAATCGCCCTCAACGAGGAAAAGTTCGCATTCTTCGGGATTGTTAGAAGAACATTCTGCCAATTTCCCTGGCAAATTCAATCTCTTAGTCGTCTTAACAGACTGCGTAACATTCAATGCAGCCTGGCGCGAAGCCTGGCGTGCCCTGGCAGCCAGAATGACCTTATCCGCAACAGATTGACCAGCTTTCGGGTGAGAGG
Source organism: Myxococcales bacterium UBA4248 (assembly GCA_002395385.1). Lineage (GTDB taxonomy): Bacteria > Myxococcota_A > Bradymonadia > UBA4248 > UBA4248 > UBA4248. The sequence continues at coordinate 11,556 of DGWW01000342.1, read as the reverse complement.
CAAAAAATGCTTCAACTTCATTTTTGACCGCATTCGAAATCCATGTCCGAATATCGACGTTGCCCAAACGTCCCTTGGTCTGTCCCTGAAACTGCGGATTCGTAATGAACAGGCTAATGGCAGAGAACAAACCTTCCCGAATATCTTCTGCCTGAACAGTCACCCCGCGAGGCACCATCGAATGCTGCTCCATGTAATTCTTGAGCGCACGCCCCACGCCATCCCGCATGGCACCTTCGTGTGTACCGCCATCGGGGGTGGGAATGGCATTGACAAAACTCTGTGTCACCTCGCGGCTTTGATCGCACCAACACAAGGCAACATCGAATTTACCCTGCTCATCATCGCGAGAAATTGTACAAATATCGCTCTGAATTTTTTCTGTTTTTTCGGACGCAATCATGTGCTCGATGAGATCGCTCAAACCGCCGGCAAAACAAAAAACCTCGTGCGTCTGGTTGACCTTGTCATCGTAGGTAATCTCAATGCCATTGAGCAAATACGCCTTAATTTCGAGGCGTTCCCGAATGAGATCGGTATCGAACATCACATCGGGAAAAATTTCGGGATCTGGCCTGAAGAAAATGGAAGTCCCCGTCAATCGGCTGTTACCTACGCGTTTGACTTTGGTTTGCGGCACTCCCTGGCTGTAACGCTGCTCAAAGATGCCGCCATCGCGCTCGATGCGTGCAAAAAAGTCAATGCTCAATGCATTGACGACGCTGGAACCAACGCCATGCAAACCGCCCGACGTCTTGTAATTATTATTGTTGAATTTACCACCCGCATGGAGCTTAGTTAAAATGACCTGCAAAACACTCTCTTTTGCGACAGGATGAATATCGACAGGAATACCGCGCCCATCGTCGGTCACCGTCATCGAACAGCCATCTTCGTGAAGAATGACGCCGATTTTTTGGGCATAACCATTCATCGCCTCATCGATCGAATTGTCCAGAATTTCCCATAATAAATGATGAAGCCCCTGTTTTCCGGTCGTGCCGATGTACATCCCCGGGCGAAGCCGTACCGCCTCAAGACCCTCTAATATCTCAATATCCTTTGCAGAATAACTCTCGCTCATGCCATTTCCCTGGTAAAATCACAAAAACCGACAAAGCCGTTCCACAGAACGGCTCCTTGGGATATTTCAGACTGCACCTTTTAAAACAACAGTCCCCCACACAAAAGAATTATTTTCCCTCAGGAACAAAAAACAGCGTGACGTAGGGACGACCCCGTGTGGTCGCCCCAAGGCGAGCAGTAGCGACGTGTCGTGACACGTCGCAAGGCGAGCAATCCAATGGGAACAATAAACAGCGAGACGTAGGGGCGACCCCGTGTGGTCGCCCCAAGACGAGCGGCGCGGCGTATGCGTTGGCAAAGACGTGTCGTGACACGTCTCTTAACAACGCATAGCCGCGCCCCACCATCATTTAAACAAAATATCGATCACCTCATCGACGCGTTTGACAAAGATAAATTTGATTTCATTCCGCACTGATTCATGCACATCCTCGATGTCACATTTATTCTTTTCGGGCATGATGATGGTGCGGATGCCGGCTCGATGGGCACCCAAAACCTTTTCGCGAATGCCGCCTACTGGCAGGACATTTCCACGCAGAGAAATCTCGCCAGTCATAGCAATTTCAGCGGGAATCGACTTGTTTTTAAAGAGGCTGACGATAGCAGAAAAGATGGCTGTACCAGCCGATGGGCCATCTTTGGCCGTCGCACCGGCAGGCACATGAATGTGAATATCGCGTTTTTCAAAAAGATCGGGAGCGATGCCAAGTTCTTCGGCATGCACGCGCACGAGTGTCATTGCGGCACGCACGCTTTCCTGCATGACATCACCGAGTTTACCGGTAATCGAAAGATTGCCTTTGCCGGGCATCTGCGTCGCTTCGATAAAGAGAATATCGCCGCCCACGGGCGTCCACGCCAGCCCCGTCGAAATACCGGGCATGCGGTCGGGTTCGATCATATCGTAGTCATAGCGGCGTTTGCCCAAAAACGTCTCGAGATTCTTGGCAGAAACAGTGACTTTGGGCTTTTTCTTGCCCTCGTTCATAGCTTCGACGACGCGGGATGCCACCTTGCGGCACACAGCCCCGAGCCGCTGTTCCAGCTGACGAACACCTGCCTCGCGCGTGTAAAATGAAATGATATTGTCGAGAGCTTCCGGCGAAAGCGAAATATTCGATTTCATCAGCCCATGGGCCTTGAGGGTCTTGGGAAGCAAGAAATCCATTGCAATACTACGCTTATCGACGTGCGTATAACTATGAATCTCGATGATTTCCATTCGGTCGCGCAATGGCCCCGGAATCGTATCGAGGCTGTTGGCCGTCGTAATAAAAAGCACATTCGAAAGGTCAATCGGCGTCTCGACATAATTGTCGACAAAAGCATTGTGCTGCTCGGGATCGAGCACCTCGAGCAAGGCACTCGAGGGATCGCCGTGAATATCATGCGCGAGCTTGTCGATTTCATCGAGCATTAAAACGGGATTCATCGACTGAGCATGGCGCAATGCCTGCACGATACGACCGGGCATACTGGCCACATAAGTCCGGCGGTGACCGCGAATTTCCGATTCATCGTGAATGCCACCCAGGCTGATGCGCTCGAATTTGCGCCCCAAAGCACGTGCCACACTCTTGCCAATGCTCGTTTTGCCTACGCCCGGCGGGCCATACAGACAGATAATCGGCGCTTTCAGGTCCTTGCGAAGTGCAAGCACCGCAAGATGCTCAATGACGCGCTCCTTGACATCTTCGAGCCCATAGTGATCTTCATCCAGAATGCGCCGTGCATCGGCAATATTTAAATGATCCTCGGTCTGCTTATGCCATGGAATATCCAGCAACGTCTCGATGTGTGCACGAGCAACCGAATACTCCGCACTCGCCTGCGGCAAAAAGGACAAACGCTTGAACTGCTTATTGACATACTCAATGACTTCGGGATCTGCATCCAGTTTCTCAATTTTTGCCTTGAGTTCATCGAGATCATTGTCCGGCTCTGATTCGATCTGATCCTTGAGTGCCTTGATGTGCTGCTTGATAAAATAATCGCGTTGCTGCTTGTCGAGATCGGTACGCACCTTTTGTGCTGCATTCGCCACGAGTTTGGCCACTTCGAGCTGGTTGGCCAGAATATCGAGCAAAATTCGAAGACGTGTGCGAACTTCGAGTGCATCGAGCAATGCAGCATGCTGTTCAAACGGCATATCGAGATGAGAAGCCAGAAAATCACTCAGAATGCCGGCATCCCGAATTTGTTCAGTCAGACGAATGGCATCCCGCGCTTCATTCGTGGGCTGACATTTTTCAAAATAACTCTTGGCCGACTGCCTTACCGTCCGCAGTAAATTCTGATCCTCAAAAACGGCCTCACCGATTATGGCGAGCGGCATCTCTTTGACTACGGCAAGATTCATGCGATAAATCTTATTGGCCTTGTCGTAATTGATTGCAATCGGATGCAGGCGGCGTTCACCTCTCAGCGTAATCTGCCAACCTTGTCCATACTGATCCTCAGTCCGAACAATCTTGATAATTCGCGTATAAGTCCCGATTTCGTAGTACGAATCGAGATTCAGCAAGTCGACATCACCCACTTTATTGGGCCGCATCGGAATCGCAATCACATGCTCATCTTCTTTCATTGCCCTCAAAGCGGCATTGGCCTGTGACTGCGACAACACTTTGATGATGGCGAGTGCATTAGGATAAACAATGACATCATCGACAGGAAATACAGGCAGATCACTAAAATCGGGATGAAGGTTGTCGATGGTGAGCAGACTTTCCTGCGAAGGATCCGTAATAATTTTGCGGGGTTTCTTTTTTCCGTCCTGGGAATCCATGGGTATCTCCATCAAGGCCATCGGCCTGAATAATCAATAAAACGCAGATAAATCAAGGTTTTGAGCCATCCACTTCTCTGACCCGAGTGTGGGCCGAACACGCAGATTAATCACGGTCTGAATTTTGGCAATGTTTTTTAATTTTGGGACGCGGCTATCTGCGATACGCCGCGTCGCTCGCCTTGGGGCGACCAAACGGGGTCGCCCCATACGGCTCGCTCACATCTAAACCCGAGAATTTGCAAAACCTCGAAATTTAAATCATTCATTAGATGGGAGAATGGAACTATGTGCCCGCCGCATAGGCAAAAAAAAGTAACCCCGGATATTGGATCAATGATTGGCTGTCGATACATAAAAGCGGGAATCATCGCAATTATCCTCATGATGAGCCACCATGCGCATGCACAGGACGACTACCAGCTCACCGTCGATACAAAATCCGGAACGATTCAGATTCATGCAAACATCCTCGATATTGCCAGCAAAGAGACGATTTGCCTGCCTGCTTTTGGTCAAAGATTTGGCGAACATTTTCTCGATCCCGATATCACCACGATACAAGGGCCACAACAAAAGCTGAATTTTGACAGCGCAGGCTGCCTGTCCTCCCTTGCGGACGGAACCTCACTCCAATTTAAGTACACACTTAAAATGGATGAGCTTCCCAATGACAGAGCATGGCTGGCCTCCGAGCTATCACCGCTCCATTCCCGTGATTTTTTGGCATTTCCCGGGGAATCGCTCTTTGTCGAGAGAGGCGCCAACAATACACCGTCGCGCGCCAAAGAAACCCATATTGCCATTCAAAATGCCGGACAAATTGTTTCCACACTGGCTCCGCATACGTATGATCCCAACCATTCCAAATTCCATTGGGCGGGCAGCATTCGCCCGGATGCTCAATTCTTTACATCGCAAGATCGGTTTGAACTCAGCCGCAGTTTTTGGACTTTCGGCGCGCAGCGCATCCTGCTGGCATCCTCCGAGCACATGAATATTCAAATTGCATTGACCGCTGACTGGCCGATTGCGACCATTCAAAGGGAAATCGCCATTATCCTCGATGAATATGCCCGCATCATTCCCCAAAAAACGCCCCAAAAGCTGGCTGTATTCTGTTTCGATGTGCCCTTCGATGCCAACTATCACCATGGTTTTGCCCGTCCAGGCGGCATTATCCTGCAAATGGGAAAAGCCGCGATTTCACAGGCTTCGACGCGCAGAATCCTCATGGCACATGAGATTTTTCATATCTATAACGGCGAAGGGCTGAGGTTTTCTCCAAATCAATACGAAAAAACGGCATGGTTCCGCGAAGGCATGACCCAGTATGTGGCACTTCAGACATTGCTTTCGCTGGGCATGATGACAACCGGCCAGTTCTACGAATGGATGTCCTCCAGCATTGAACGCACGATGAATGCCCAAAAAGGCGATCCCATCGATGTTTACCATCAGGGATTCTTCATTTCTCTGGCTTTTGATCAGCAATGGCGGCTCTATCAGACGCCTTATTCCATCATAGATTTCTGGCACTGGATCGGCACATTTCCCCTTTGGAATCGTCTGCACACCAACACCACGCTTCTGGATGCACTTTCCGAATACAGCCGCTTCGATTTTAAAAATTTCTTTTCCCAATACATCGAAGGAAAATCGCCGCTTCCTGTCGAGCAAATCCTCAAATTGAGCGGTCTGTGCATCCGAAACAAAAAAACGTGGTTCTTTTCGGCAGGGATGGATTACGGCTTTGACAGCCAGAATGCCAGGCTCTACGTCAAATCACTCGATCCCAACGGCGTCGGCAGGCAGGCGGGTCTGTCACTCGGTGCACAGATCATTCCCGAACCCAATACCAATTGGATCGATGCATCCGACAAGCGCATGACCGTCATTCAAAAATCGCAGCATAAGAAATTGCGCATCCCGACCATGAGTGTGAGCAAAAACGGGGTTTCGGTCGAAAAATGTATGTAGGCCGTATTTGCCGCAGGCAAATAGGCCGAAATGCCGTGCGTATTGCCGACAAACAGGTCGGCAAAAGCACGGCCACCAATCGCATTAGGGCATCATCGACGAAAACGCACTTGCCGCGCGATAAATCCCACCCAATATCTGAGGAATAAACATGGGCAGAAGACTCCATAAAATAAGCAGAAGCCCACAAAGCAGGGCGGTCACCATGGCGATCGATTCCGGTTTTTCGCGCAAATAGTGGTAAACACCCGCACCCATAATGACAAATGCCCAGGGCATGGCAATGACATCCATCACGGGGGCCAGCAATGGTATCGGGATCATGCTGATAATGCCGACGACGAGAAGCGGCGTAATGGAATAACCCACAAAACGTACCGCTCGCCCAATGCCGCCTTTGCGCCCTGTCACAGCCAAGAATCCACTTAAAATAAGCCCCATTCCCCAAACAAGTGCAAAAATCAGGATGATTTCAGAAATGGCGAGTGTCAACGCATTCCCGATACTGACATTCTGAACAGCGCCAATAAACTTGAATAAGGCACGAATCACAATCAGTATGCTGAGATGCGGCCAGTGCAGCTGAGCCATGGTTGCGGGGTGCTCGACCTGACCGCGCCAGAAATAACCGGGACGCGTTAAAATCGATGGCAAATCGCTGAAAAAACGGGAAAATGGAGAGCGAGCTGCGTAAAGAATTGCCTCTTCGACATCTTCGCTATAACCAGATTCTGTGCCATCGTAATTGGCATATCTTTGAACATCGACCTCATACCGCGCAGCCCCTTCGCTTGCACGATTGAGTGCATCCGCTTCGAATTTATTGAGCGGATAATTCAATGTCTGGCTTTTCCGATCGATAGGATCATGAGGAATGCCATTGGCTTGATCTGCAGCAGCAAGCTGTTCCTCGCCTATCGGCTGAATATGAGACTGAGACGCACGCTGATTTTCCTTCAGCAGGGAATCGGCATCATTTTCGAGCTGTGCAAGGGGTGCCGAATACGTATCGGTTTTATTCTTGGGAACCGGAATTACCGCCTTTGAATCGTGCTTGATCACCACAGGTTCTGCCTTTGGCATTGGAATAGGCGGAAAATCAGCCATGGGTTCTTGTGGAATTTCACGGCTCGGAATAGGGGGAACTGCATGCCCTCCCAACTGATCCAATGCGTTATCTATTTGTTGCATAGATTGGGCAGAATCGTAAGAAGGATCATGAATGAGTGTGGGGGCATTCCCGATATCATCATCCAAACCGAGTTCTGGCGGCATAGGAGGAAGCATGACAGTTTCCTCATCCTTCATGGATGGATTCTGGATATAAAACTTCGGAACCTCATGCGGTTCAGCAGAATCGTCCGCGCTCACAGGTGGCAGATCCTTGACCACGACGAGAGGCTGTTTCTTTGGCGATTTGGATGCCTTCGCAGGAGGAAGGGATTTTTTTTCATCCTTGACATTTTCTTCCTTGACTGACTCCGCTTCAGACGCAGCTGCCTGCTTGAGCAATTCTTTCTTCGGAGATTCATTCTCATCCGACGAATCTGACGAAGGTTTAGACATACTCAGCTTCGGAAGAGAAGGCAATGACATGCTTTTACGCGGCTGTTTATCTTTCTCTGAATTTTTGGAACTTACCGATTCCAGAGCTTCCTGCTCAATAATCGGGTTGTTCATCTCTGTTTTGACAGATTCTGCCTCATCCACTTCTACTTTCGGTATTTCTGCCGATGATTTCGAATTCAATTTGGGCAACCCCAATTTGGGTAAATCCGTTTTACTCGCCGATTTGGCATCCGAACCGGATTTGTCTTTTTTTTTGGTCAAAGCCGGAAGTTGAAGTGATTTTCTTTGGGAATTATCGCTCATAAAGTTATCGCAAAAGGGAAAGATGGGCTGTTGCCATCATGTGATATGTCAAAGGTAAAGTGTCACAAAGTGACAATTTTTTTAAATGAAAATTTAAACCACAAAAATGCCGACATTCCTGAGCAATGGCAAACGCCGTCGGCGCTGCAATAAATATATCTTTCGCCCCAAATCTCAAGCACAGATGCGAAGTTTTTTCAGAATATGGCATCCGGTTGCTGTGCATGACGATCGCATCTGCACGCACACCCTTATAATACCTTTTATCGAGATAATGTTCAGCAGTATCTGAAAAAAAAGTTACATTATCCCACTTGTAGGTCTGGGCATTGTACTGCGCCGACAAAATGGCAGGCCAGGCGGCGTCTATCCCCGTATAATGCGAACAAATGCCAGAAAATACAGTCGAATGCGTACCACATCCGCACCCGAGCTCGAGCACGCGTTCGAAATGAAGCCCTCCGGTCATACGCATAAAAGACTGGCGAATGAGCTGCGCATTGCGGGGATTGACGGGCGTCCATGCCCCCGTGCGCGCATAAAGCCCCTGCCCGAGTTCATTGTGAACATAGCAATGCCACAAAGATCCACTCAACACCTCTGGCTTCGGATAGACATGTGACCCACGGGGCGGCAATTCCTGAAAAACGACCGAAATACCCAGGATTTCTGCCAACTTTTGTGCCGATTCCCGAACTGCCCCCGAACACTCCGGCATGGCAAAAACGACGATGCGCGCACTATCACCATAGGCTTCGAGCGACAACCGAGTCTGCGGCAAAAAATCGCCTAAATGCCGTTCAACACGCTCGATGAGATCATTCAGCTCGGGCGCATGCAAAGGGCAGCGCGCAAGCGGAACTGGCTCTATGCCTTCATTTGCAAGGACGTCAGCGGGTTCGAGCATGCCCAAATCAGATTCTACATCGCCTTTTGGGATCAACGAAAAAGCCGCGGCATCCAACCTCGGCAAAATCCCAAGATAGGCCCCCTCTTTCCCACGGCAAACTACACCCTCGGTCCGACAGCGGTACCCCACCGTCTGCGGCGCATCGTAAAATCCGATTTCACAATCCGCCGGAATGTCAACAAATTTTTTTATCAGTGCCAGCCATTGTTTTTTCTTCAACTCTCGCTGTTGCTCAATGTGCAAACACTGATAATGACAAGCCGGACATCGCCGCCAATGCGCACAAATCGGATCACATCGATCCGGCGAAGGAACGACCACTTCCTCTAAATAAGCCTGCCGCCTTCGGCGCACAGAAACATCTTCTGCAAGAACAGTTTCCCCCTTCAATGCATTGGCTATGCGGATGGGACGCCCACTACAAAGCGCAATGCCATCCCCGCAGAAATGCTGTTTTTCGATGTAATATGGTTGAGACATAATTGACAAAAATAAGGGGAAAACCTTAAGTTCATTAATAAATGATACCCATAATGAGCAATGAGCAATGTGCAATTGGGATGCAAAACTAAGGGATGTCTCTAAAGCTTAGAAAGAAAGGCATTCTTAATTAGAAATGAGCAGTGAGCAATTGAATTTGCAATCTCTCAAATGTCACTCTAAAGCTAAAAAAATAAATCTTTAGGAATAACCTTGAGAATGCCTCCATTGCTAATTGCTAATTGCTAATTGCTAATTGACCTACTGCCTGTTCCCAAAATCAATATTACCCGCATCCCCCGGGCGTTTGCGCACTGTTGGCTCGTTTCTAAAGGCACAATACATGATCAAAATGAGCATACCTGCGCCAAAGATCGATCCCCCGAGCCGAGGAAAACCAACCAGATAAATGAAGATTCCAACGACCGCGAGTACAGCTGTACCAATGGCAAATATTTTCCATGTCGGAAATTTTGGCGCTTCATTTTCTTCGTATTTCTCAGGCTCTTCACTATCGGTGACCGCCCTGAGGCGCGCTTCGGCCTCTTCGACACGCTTTTGCTCGAGGTCTTTCTGCAAACAACAATTCTTGTATTTTTTTCCACTGCCACAATGACATTTTTTATTTCGTCCTAGAGACATTTCTTATTCCTTAGCTTTCAAACTCCAATTGCGCATGGCGCATCCCAAGAGTCATCCCTGATCACTCATCCCAATCCAAGGTGAGCTGCGTTAGCTGCGAACAAATCTGTTTGTAAAAGAATCCAGCCTACAGCCGAATCGCCACACCTTATACACAAAAACAATCTCAAAATGTTGAATAAGATCACCAATCGGGTTAAATGCACCCGATTTTTAATGTGTCTTTTGGCACGTTTACCCGTGAGATTTATGTGGAAATACAAAAAACTTTCATGCAGGATGCAGTAATTCAGGAAAACCAGGAAACGGAATGTACCGCCGAACCCAAGCGCGTCATTAGCGGTTTTACCGCCACAATGATCGTCGTGGCCAGTATGGTCGGCACAGGCGTCTTTACGACGACGGGCTTTCTGCTCGAAGAAACGCCATCTGCACCTGTCGTTTTATGGGCCTGGCTCATCGGCGGCATTGTCGCCTTTTTTGGCGCGCTTGCTTATGCCGAACTCGTCGCGATGTACCCCAAAAACGGCGGCGAATATCAGCTTTTGTCAAAGATTTACCACCCGGCAGTAGGATTTGTCGCGGGGTGGGTTTCGCTCATCGTGGGCTTTTCGGCACCCATTGCATCGGCGGCAATGGCTTTTGGGGCTTATGCAGACAACTGCATCCCAATCCTCAACCCGTCTTGGTTAGCAATCATTATTATTTTACTGTTATCTACGATTCATGCCGCCAAAGTCACCTGGGGGTCGATGTTTCAAAATGTATTTACCGTCCTCAAAATTCTGCTCGTCGGCAGCTTTATTATTGGCGGTTTAACCCTCGGCGATTCCTCGAGAATCATTCACGAAACAGCCACAGACACAGGCCTCATGATGCTCAGCCCGGCCTTTGCCATCGGCCTCATCTACGTCACTTACGCCTATACCGGCTGGAACGGCTCGGCATACCTCGCTGGCGAAATCAAAAATCCCAAAAAAGCCCTCCCCAAAGCACTTGCCCTTGGCACGGCTATCGTAACGCTGATCTACCTCGGTCTGAACGCTGTTTTCCTTTCCGCCGCCCCGATCGACCAGCTCAGCGGCCAAATCGAAGTTGGCTCTGTTGCTGCCACCGCACTCTTTGGCAACGGCATTGGCCAAATCTTTTCGGCGGTCATTGCTCTGCTCCTCGTGAGCTCACTCTCAGCCATGATTATGGCAGGCCCGCGAATCTACCAGAGCATGGGATGCGACTACCCGGCATTCAGACTTCTTTCCAAGCGAGTGGGTGATTCCGGCCCGTTCTATGCCATCGCACTCCAGGCCCTCATCGCCATCGGTATGATATTTACGGCGAGTTTCGATCAGCTCATCATGTATATGGGATTTACGCTTTCGGTGAGCTCAGCGATGGCGGTGTTGGGCGTTTTCATCATGCGCCGCCGTGCACCAAAAGCCGAACGCCCCTATAAATGCTGGGGCTATCCCGTTACACCGACGCTGTTCATTCTGCTCTCACTCTGGATGATCATCTTTACCATCATTCAAAATCCAATGGTTGCATTGGCCGGTGCAGGAACCATACTCGCCGGTGTGATTCTCTATTTCATTGTACGCCCCAAAACCGCCAAATAATGCTCTCACTTTTATAAAGACGCTCTCCGGAGCGTCTTTTTTTGCATCTGTACGGACAGCTTCTTGATTAGAGCTTAGAGTTTGGAGCTTAAAGTTATATTAGGTACCAAAAGGAATCTTCTAAATACCCTGAGTAAATATAATTATGCATTCATAATTATGCATTCAGCATTATGCAT
>DGWW01000142.1 GCA_002395385.1 Myxococcales bacterium UBA4248 | reverse complement strand
GGCTTATACGCGCAATCGGGATCCATGTCAAATAAAAAAATGCATTTTTTTTGTATAACAATTTTGCCGTCGATAAATTCCAACGTCCATCCGTCATTTTAACGTCATTCCGCATTCCGAGTTCCCCCACTACCCATTGCGCATGCGTTCTCATCCGGGCGCGCCTGCGGCACACCCGGCTTTTTGCTGCGAATGAGACGCCTTCCAGGCGTATCGATTCTATTGGAGTATTGCAATTTAATTACACATTGCACATTGCACATTCAAAACAATTCCGCATTTTCAATTATCAATTATCAATTACTAAATTCCCGGATTCTCATTGCGAAAGATGCCCTCTCTATGGCATGATTCATCCTATGGCATAGCATAGCCAACATTACTTCATTTCAGGGAGTTGCAATGAAAGATGTCATTATTATCGGCGCAGGCGTAATCGGATGCGCCATTGCACGGGAATTGTCAAAATATCATTTGAATGTCTGCGTGATTGAAGCATCAGAAGATGTCTGTACCGGCACATCCAAAGCCAATTCGGGCATTGTACATGCCGGATTTGATGCAAAGACTGGGTCACAAAAGGCACATTTTAATGTCATTGGAAGCCGCATGATGCCTCAGCTGACGCGCGATCTGGATGTCCCATTTAAACGAAATGGCGCGCTCGTCGTCTGTGTCGATGCTTCTCAGAGACCACAGCTCGACGAGCTGCTCGAACGCGGCAAAGCCAATGGCGTCGAAAACCTCCGCATTCTCGAACGCGCTGAACTCCACGCGCTCGAGCCCAATATTTCCCCCAATGCCGTCGCCGCTCTGCATGCCCCCGACAGCGGCATCATCTGCCCTTTTAAGCTCACCATCGCACTCGCCGAAAATGCCTATGCCAACGGCGTCGAATTCATCTTCGACACCCCTGTCCAGGATATTCGCCGCCAGTCGGATGGCACATTTACCCTCAAAACACCCGACAAAAATTTCACCGCGCGATGTGTCGTCAACGCGGCAGGCGTGTATTCCGGTGAACTTCACAACAAGGTAAGTGCCCAAAAGCTCCATGTCACTCCGCGCCGCGGCGAATACTGCCTTTTGGACAAATCAGCCGGAAACCACGTACATTGCACGATATTTCCGCAGCCCACAAAGATGGGCAAGGGCATCCTCGTCACGCCGACGGTCCATGGCAATCTCATCGTTGGCCCGAATGCCGAAGATATCGACAATCCCGAATACACCAACACGACGCGCGAGGGACTCGAAAAAGTTCAGACGGGATCGGCCAGCACCGTATCGAACATTCCCCTGCGGCAGGTCATTACATCCTTTGCGGGACTGCGCGCACACGAGGACAACGGCGATTTTATCATCGGCGAACCCGAGGATGTTCCCAATTTTATCGACTGCGTGGGGATCGAATCGCCGGGGCTGTCTGCTGCACCCGCCATCGGTGTTCATGTCGCAGACATCATTGCAGCCAAATTCAACGCCGCAAATAAAGAAAACTGGATTGGCACGCGCAAAGACATTGTCGCAACCGCAGAACTCACGCCCGAAGCACACAACGAACTCATTCGACAGAACCCCGCTTACGGCACCATCATCTGCCGATGTGAATCTATTACCGAGGGGGAGATTCTCGATGCAATCCACCGCCCACTGGGGGCACGATCGCTCGATGGCGTCAAACGCAGAACGCGGGCCGGAATGGGCCGCTGCCAGTCGGGATTCTGCATGCACCGTGTCATGGCAATCTTACACCGCGAACTTGGCATTCCCATGGAAGAAGTCACCAAATCCGGCGGAAAAAGTCAGATCGTGTTCGAGAGCATGCAGCAATAACGGGATTTTGACTTCCACAAAATAATATAACGCGGCGTATCCGCAAAGGCGACCTTATATGGTCGCTATGAGGATAGCCGCGTTCGCAAGGCGTATTTCGCCAACAGCGAAATAGCCGCGCACCTAAATGTACTTCACATCCATGATGGTCACATGGCGCACATCTTTGGGCGTCTTGATGATGACATTGTCGTCGATGGCCTTGCCGAGCAGCGCCTGCCCCACCGGCGATTGATAACTGATGTGCGTATCGTCCAGCGTGTCGAGCGGCCCCACGATCTGGTACGTCACTTCGTCGTCCAAATCCTCGTCGTAAAGCGTCACAGTTGCACCAAAAAAGACGCGTTCACCGCGCGGGAGTTTGGGATCGATGACCTGCATTTCTGCGAAATTCTTGTTCAAGAAGCGCATTCTTCGATCGATCTCGCGCAGACGGCGTTTACCATAAATGTATTCGGCATTCTCACTGCGGTCGCCCTGTGCCGCAGCTTCGGCAACTTCATTGACCACTTTGGGACGCTCCACCGACTTGAGATATTCAAATTCATCCTTGAGCGCTTTAAACCCGCCGGTTGTAATGTACATGACCATATTTGTTTGTCCTTATTATTTTGTTCGATTGCAATTGCGAATCCCCCACCCCCTCATTGTCCATTCATTCTCATCCGGGCGCGCCTGCGGCACACCCGGCTATTTTCTATGAATGAAACGCCTTCCAGGCGTATCTATTTCTATTGGAGAATTGCAATTTAATTGCACATTGCACATTGCTCATTGCTCATTCAAAACAATTACGCATTACGCATTACGCATTACGCATTACGAATTAACCAAAATCCCAACTTTCTTCGGATACCCCCCCGGGGCGATGTAAAACAAGCCCTGATCGGTAATGCGCAATGTCGGGATCACGGGCAGAGCCATAAAACTCAGAGCCGCCATGGGCCTTGGCGAAGTCACGCCCAGGCGCTGTGCGCAAAATGCATCCAAAGCTTTTTCCATGGCAATGACATTTTCGGCAGAATCGTCGCTCATGAGGCCAGCCACGGGCAGCGGCAGACGCGCCATTTCGTCGCCCAGCACAGCGGCCTGTCCGCCCTGCATATCCCGAATCACCGCCGCGCACTTTAGAATTTCTTCATCCTCCATCCCGACGACGACGAGGTTGTGCGAATCGTGTCCCACCGAGGATCCCATGGCACCGCGCTTCATCCCAAAACCGCGCACGAACGCCACGCCAAATGCGCCGCTCCCTCGATGGCGCTCGAACACGCAGACTTTGGCGATGTCCTGCGAAGCATCGGCGACGATGCACCCATCGTGCGTTTTGGGCTCGAACATGGCTTCTTTTGTCACGATCTGCCCGGGAACGAGTTCGATGGCGCGCGCAAGCTTGCCTTCTGCCTTCACTGAAATATCCGCAGGCAGCGAAACATGCATCATCGGACGCAGCGCCACAGACGGCCTCACGCCGTCATCGACGAGACGTCCATCCCTGAAAACGACTTTCCCTTCGTGCAGCACGACGTCCGGTTCAAACCGCTCCAAATCGAGCGCAATCACGATATTGGCGCGTGCGCCGGGAAAGATAGCCCCCATGCGGTCGGAAACGCCAAAATAATTCGCCGGGCTCAGCGTCGCCATCTGAATCGCGGTCATGGGCGGCACCCCAGCCGCCACCGCTCGCCGGATCAAATGATTAATATGGCCGCGTGCCTGCAAATCCGTCGGATCGAGGTCATCCGAGGCAAACATCAGCCGCCCGGTATTGTACCCATTGCTCAGCGGCAGCAAATCATCGAGATTTCTTTCGCTCGAACCTTCGCGAATCATCACCACCATGCCGCGCCGCAGTTTTTCGCGCGCCTCTTCGAGCTGCGTCGACTCATGATCCGACTGAATGCCCATATAAATGTAGGCATTGAGCGGTTTTCCACCGATCATCGGGGCATGACCATCGACGACGAGTCCGCGCGCCCGATAATCGCGCACCTTTTCGATCACTTGCGCATCCCCCATCAAAACGCCCGCTGCATTCATCATTTCGCCCAATCCGACGACATCCGGATGTTCTGCAACCATGCGCAGTTTATCGGCACCGAGCACCGACGGCGCAGTCTCGATCGACGCATCGGTCAGCGTCGGCACACACGACGGCGCAACAAACAAAACATCGATAAAGCCATTATTTTTGGCCGAATCCATCTGATACACGATGCCATCGAGCCCGGCCACATTGCCGATTTCATGCGGATCGGTAATCACCGCCGCCGTCCCAAAACGCGCCATCATGCGCGCCACCTCCGGAATCGTCAGCTTTGTGCTCTCCAGATGAATATGCGCATCGATCAGCCCCGGATACACATATCTTCCCGCGACATCGATGACCCGCTCACCCTCGTATCCCTGCCCTACACCGACGATTTCATTGCCGACAATCGCAATTTCGACATCTTCTTCGATTTCACCGCTCAGGACATTGACAAGCGAGCAGTGCTTTAAAACCAAATCAGCCCGAACGTCGCCCAAAGCCTGTGCCAGATGCAATTTTTTCATAACGCCTCCTATCGAACCAAAAGACGCGATATGTTATCGCATTTTTTTTTCTTTTGCCATGCCTATGCGCCGTTGGCGCATACGGCAAGGCTGCGCGGCTATCGGCAGCAAGGCCGGCAAGCCGCCCCTGCTGCCGATACGCCGCTTTTGCGCGTGGCTATTGGCGAGAGATGTTTCGCCAAAACATCTCGCCCAATACGCCCCGCGCCCCCAAAGCTATTCTTGGCCGACGAGCGTCGGCGAGATGGCGACCACAGGAAACACTCTGC
>DGWW01000315.1:234-6136 GCA_002395385.1 Myxococcales bacterium UBA4248 | reverse complement strand
TTTTTCTTTTGTGCCAAAAGAAAAAGTTTCCCCCACGCCCCCTTCCAAAAGAAAAGCGATGATATCTTATCAATTCATTCTCAATGAAACGAGAATGAGCGGAAGGGCTTTTTATCAAAAAAGGCGGTTCGGGGCAATCCATTGACGGTGGCGCTCAAACGGTTGATAAAATGTTGTCAAAAATCTCACATTGCATTAGCTAGTGGTTTTGAGAGTATTGCATGGGAGTTTTCATGCTCGATCGTCGTGATTCACAACTTTTATTTGGGCCTTCCAAAAGGCGTCGAAAATCCTACCAGGGGCCGATCATTGTTGGTTTGGTAGCCTTTGGGATTGTCTGTATCGTGGTTTCTGTGCTGTCTCATCGTCGCGATGATGAACCGGAATTGCCCGATGATCGGACGATTGCAGTGCATGCGTCAGCGCTTCCAGAGGGTGAAGATTTTGCGCCCCTCGGGGAATTGGGTGCGCCCGACAGTGATGAAGATAATGATGAAGGTGCCGATGCACCGACGGATCCCAATGCTCCGGTTGCCGATGTCAAGCCCGACGAAAAAGGCAAAGCCGCACCGGCGGCTCAGCTCAAGGATGTCCCATCACAACAGGCTATGACGAATTCTGCGGCGATGGTCGATTTTGCCAAACTGCCGTTGATTCAAGGGGCGACAGCACCGCAGCTGGGCCGGTTTAAGATCATCGATTCGCCGCTCAAATACGACGAAAATGCCAGCCCAGAAGTCATTGCCGCTGCTCAGGCTAAGGCTTATGTCGTGGTTTCGGGGGATGTCCTGGGCAGAATCGCCCAACAGCACGGCTGCACGATTGAGCAGATTCAAAAAGCCAATCGCATGACCAATGACCAGATAAAAATCGGCCAAAAGCTGCTCATACCCAACTGCGAAACCAAATCGGTCGACGATATCCAGCCACTCGTCGAAGCCAAAGACAAAGAAAAGGATAGCACCGTCCCGGCAGCACCGACTCCAACGCGCGGCAAATGGTGGAAAACCAAAGGCGTCAACTCGTCGGCATTGCCCAAACTCATGGCAGCCGAAGGCTTTAAGCCGCCAAAGCATTTCAGGGCCTTTATCATCGAAATCACATTTGATCAGACTCGCCAGGTCATTACCAAAGAACGCGCGTTCGATTATAACGGGAATTCTGGCGTCCATACGGGATGGAATCCCGCTTCGACGGTCAAGATCTTTGCCGCCATCGGTGCCCTCAAACGCATCGAGGAACTCGGTTTTACTTCGAAAGCCAAAGTGACATTTCACGGCAAATCGACGTATTCGACGACAGTCAGCGCGCTCGTCGAGGCCGCCATCATCAACAGCGACAATATCGCCTATAACCGCGTCGTTCAGCTCGCGTCTTTCGAAAAACTCCACAAGGAAATCCTGACATCTCGCTATGGCATTGCCCAGACCGCTCTCAATCGCGGCTATGAACTTTCTCGCTGGAAGAGTCTCGGCGAAGATCCGTCGCTGCGCATTTCTCCGGCCATCAGCCTGACCGAAGGCAAAAAAACGCACAACATTCCGGCTGCCAACTCGAAAGCGACGGCAGTTTGTTCGTCGGGCGCCTGCACGTCATTACAGGATTTGGCCGAATCGACGCGCCGCCTCATGCTTCAGGAACAGCTTCCACCCGAAGAATCGTTCAATCTGCGCCACGAAGATCTCATCATGCTTCGCCGCGCCATGCGCAGTCAGGAACGCGTCCGCGGCACCGAAATGGTCGATCGCTTCAACGCCGTCTTTAATGACAGTCGCGTCAAATTCTATTCCAAACCCGGTTTCTCCGAAGACTGGTTCACCGACAACGCTTACATCTTCGATCCGCGCAACAATCAGGCCTGGATCGTCGTCATGACCGGCTATCCGGGGCGCAGTTCCTTAAATAGTGCAGCAACGGCCATCGCCAAAATCATCAGTTCTGGCAAACTGAATAAGGTGCCATAGATTGGATTTGGGTGGCCGTGCCTATGCGCTTTTGCGCATACGGCAGGCCGGCTGCGCTATGGCGGCGCCATACGCGCAGCCCAATCGATGGACTCAAATCTTCGTCTCGGTGGTCAATCTTTGCCCCTTGCCATTGATGACTCGCGTTGCTGTGTCGCGTTTGACACTCAGAATGGGGTCGTAACTCACTGCCGTGGACATCGAAGTCGAACCCAGGTGGACTTCCATCTCTCCGCCAATATCAGCCGATTCGACGGACATCTTATAGACATTGACCGTACCTTTGAGGAATAAACCGAGTTTTCCGCCGGCACCCTGCACGCTGACAGCCCCAGCTTCCAAATCGGAAGCACCATCGGCACCTGCATGACCATATAAGTACAGATCTCCGCTTTGGGGATCGAATCCGCCTTTGATGCCGCCGACAAACCAACCAATTCCGATTTCTGTTTTACCGGTGGTGGCATCTTGCTTCAGGGTGAACAACTTGCTGAGTTTAACTTTAATGCTTGGTTTGACAACGGATTCGTCGATCTCTTCGAGCGTCGTAATGCTTTCGGGCTCTGCAGCAGGCTGATCCGGCATGACACTTTGTCCGTCATGATCCATATCATCCGTCAAAAAAACATCGGCCATCGTTTCATGACCGGGCCGAAGTACGATGCACATTCCGGCATCATCATCCTGTACGCCGGGTTGTGCCGCATCATCCCCTTTTTTCTCTTTGTAGACTTTTTGTGCCGTCGCTGCGACGTCCTGCGGCCTCGGGACATCGATTCGTACAATCAGCCTGGGTTTTAATTCCTTTCCCATGCCTGTAATTGGGAATTCGGTTATTTTGGGGAATTTGGCTGTGGCATTTTCCTGTTTGACATATTTCTCGAGGCTGGTTTTGAACTCGGTGTTGTTCATGTACCCGCTGAATGTCAATCCTCCCCAGAAGTTGGACAGCAATCCAATCATGGCATTGCTGATACCCGCAGCCATCGGAAAATAGCTCAGCACACTTGCGGCCAATGTATTTCTGCGAGCATGTTGGGTATTATATATTTTATTGTCTGCAATCAAACCAAGGATGTTATTTGTTACGAGCCAGTAATGCTCGGCGAGCATGATGGCTTCTTTATAACCTTGCTTTAGGATTGGATTGAGCGGGCAAAAACGCTCACTCATTTTATTGACTTGGTCTTCGGTATATTTTTTGTCTGCAATGGGGCTGCCATTGTCCATCATATTGGTGAGCATGGCAACGAGCCCGCCAATGGGATTGGCTTCGAATTTTTTCGCAAAAGCATCAGTCTTCCTGGTGAGCTCATCCATACTTTTTTCGATGGCACCATTAAAATACTTTTCTGCGGGCTTTAAATAATATTGTTCCGTGAGCTTGTTGTATTTATAAAAAGTATAATCATATAATATATTTAACCAGAAGACTTCCTGCTCATAATTTTGTTCACCATAAGTCACTTTTTCGGCATTATTACCATCGTTGCTGCCGGTGATGAGTCCGTTCAGCAGGCCCGTGACATCGATATTGCCTTCTTCGTCAATATTATTTTGAAGATTCTGCAGCCCCTTGGACAATTTACCGGGATCAATCCCGGTTCCTTCGAACATGCTCTGGAACGACTCGCTCGAGAACAATTTATCAAAGTCGATGCCATTTTCGGTGACGACGCTGTCGAGGTCGATGTCGCTGAACATGGTTTTGAACATGAAAGCCATGTGATCGATTGCTGCCGATAATGCGATGCCAGCCGAGCTGATGACTTGCGGTGCTGTATTCGGCAGAACGAGTGTGCGATCGGCCATAATCTGTTGACCGACGGTATCGAGCGTTGGATCGAATGCCAGTCGTGTGCGTTTAAAATCGGTCAGATGTTCGTAGCCATATTGATCCAGAATGGGGCCGGCAAAATCGAGGTATTGTTTGTAACCACCAGCCAATCGAATAAAACGGTTGTATGCCTGGGTAATGAGTGAGGTATAGCCTTCTTTTGCGCCTTCGAGCATATAAAGATAGGCTCCGCCCATGTCTCCTTCTGCAAATGAAACGAGCATCATGCCCTGGTTGGCAGGGCCACCGCCGCCACTGATTCTGAGGGCTTTATTAAAGGCACGGCGTGCTTCGGGGATCTTATTGAGATCGAGGTAGAGCATGCCCAGCGTCACCAGAATTGCTTCATTTTCGGGTTCCTGCTGCAGCGCAAAAAGCAGCATTTTTAGTGCGTCATAATCATTGTCGCTCTGGCGCAGTAAATTAGCGATTAGGGTTGCAGTTGAAGCATTCTGTGGATTTTCGGCGGCCGCAAGTGAAGCCAAAACCAATGAAAGATCGTAGTGACCATCGAGCATCATGCCGACAGCCATATTGTGCAGTGTGACTGCTTCGATGGCCTGTGCATCAACGACGGTGGCAGCCCATGCCGATGGCATGAATCGGCTCCAAAAACTATTTCCGCTGTCACTCTTGATTTCATCGAGTATTTTTTGGAACTGCGATTCGGCATTTTTCTGTGTGAGCTGTATTTGTCCTGCTTTTGCCCGGGCAAGCAGCCGGTTGACGGCACGCATTTCATCGACGACCTGGCGCTTTTCTTCATTGAGCTTACGATATCGCTCATCGTAGACGCTTTGCGCATAGTTTTTAAACGCAGCTCTCTGGTCATCGCTCACCGGAGCAATGGTTCCATCGGAAAGCAGTTCATCTTCTGAGAGCGTTTCGATATTTGTTCCAAATATCATGCCGTGGGTCAGCCGGGAAACTGTTGCACGGTTTAATGATGCGACAATGCCGACAATGCCGATCAAAATGACGAGTATTATAATGATACGAACCCAACGTCGCTTCGGTTTTGTATTGGATAATGTCATGATTTTGATATCTTAATATTGAGGTGTTTAAGCTGAAAAAAATATTTATTATTTCAAGTTTTGGTCGTCGAATTCTCGCAGATCACTGATATTGTATTCCTGCGATTCATTAAAAGTATTTTGCGAATCGTTGGCATGTTTTTTGCGCATACCTCTACATTTTGTTCCCATCTTCTCTCATCGGTCTTAAGGTATCTTTGGATAGCTCCAATAGAGATTACCACAACACCTGCGACAATAAATAAAATTGCCATTGTATAATCACCTTCCGGTGGATAGGGCAAATATTTATTAGGATCTGCAGTATCTATATAAAAAATACTTGGTCTTCTGTCGTCTGAATGTAGCGTTTTGGAATATTTCTTATTCTTATAAGAATATTCAGCTATATAAGTGCATTGGATGTCATAATGTTTTGTTTTTCTATTATTATGCTTTTCGCAGTCTGATACGTTATAGGTGACATTGACTGTCTCCCACCCAGAATTATTCATAAATTCGGTAGCCCCCATGACACATCCTATGAGTACGACGATGCTACCAACTATGATAGTAAGCAGAGTAGAAGCTTTTGAGGTTCTGTTATGATAAAGCATTTTGAGCTTTTGCGATTTCTAGAGTTAATTTATTTTAGAATGCAATATCCACAGCTTCCTCCTCTCCATTCTAATCATGAGAGGAGAAAGCTGTTTCTAATAATTATTGTCAGCACAATATCATGAATGAGTTACGAATCACTCTTCTTAGATCTACCCCGTCGTTTAGGTTTCTCGGATTCAGATTCATTTTGTGCGACGACATTAGCGGTCTTGGAAGAAGCGCGTTTTGAAGAGGATTTCTTGGTTTCTTTTGCTTTAGGCTCAGTGGCCACAGCTGCCATTACAGCTGCAGCCGCAGCTGCCGTTACATTTTTAGCGGCTTTTGCGGCTTTTTCCTGAATATTGTCTGCGCGTCCCCGCTCAGCATTTTGTGTCATTTCCATGGCAGTCGGTTCTGCATGCTGAGCATCCCAGAGTGCCTGCTGTTCAGCTTCGGCGGCGGCGAGTTCTTCGGCGGCCAATTGT
>DGWW01000315.1:0-133 GCA_002395385.1 Myxococcales bacterium UBA4248 | reverse complement strand
TTCAGCGGCCAATTGTTCAGCTTCAGCTTCGGCAGCAGCTTGTTCTTCAGCGGCCAATTGTTCAGCTTCGGCTTCAGCGGCAGCTTGTTCTTCAGCGGCTTGCTGTTCGGCCAATTCCTGAGCGGCGAGTTCA
>DGWW01000141.1 GCA_002395385.1 Myxococcales bacterium UBA4248 | reverse complement strand
CGAAAAGACCAATGAACATACGTGTGAGATTAAGCGGTTTGTAAAATAGTGAGGAGCATTTATAATCATATCTCAAGTTTCGCACCCAAATTTTCAATATTGATTAGCGGTAATACAAGAAGTGCTGAAAATAATGATAATTTTGAGAGTTGTATTAGGAAGCCCGCTAGGGCTTCTATATTCATAGCCCCCGGTTGGAGCCGAAGGCGACTACCGGGGGATCAGAGCGTGACCTTAATCCATAGACCCCCAGCGGGGTTCAATATTGAACGCCTACGGCGTTCCTCTTTTTGAATCATAACAAAATAGGGCGTATTGGCGCTTGCGCCAATAGCCCGAAAGGCGAGCCGTATGCCGCAGGCATAGGCGAGCAGCGAGTCGTAGAGACGGGCGGTCCGCACGTCTCTAGGCGAGCGCACCAAAAAATCCTAATTGAGGATGCGGAAATCGCGGATGGGCGTGATGCCGTCGTCCAGGGCGGGCGCATCCGGCCTGTGCTGCGTGAGCAAAAACATCGACGTGGCGCCGGGAAAATTCTTCTGGAACAGATTGCTGTTGGCCGGTTCGTTTTCGAAGATGCCCACCACTTCGCCCAGGCGGTCGAGATAGGCGGCGACTTCGTCTTTGAACATGCCATCGTCCTGGTTGAAGTCCTTTTTGGTCATCGTCATGGTGCCGACGACGCCCACCGGGAAACCGCACATGCGCAGCGTCTGCGTCAGGCCCACAAGCATGTTGACGTCGCGCCCGGTCAGGTAAATCACCGTGGCGCCCGCTTCATAGACGTCGCAGACGAACTTTTTCGCCCCGGGAAGCGGCACGTCGTACTGCTGATAGTAGTCGGTAAAGAAGCGTTTGGACCATTCGGATTTGATCAGCTTGATTTCGTTTTCGTCGGTGACGCCCAGGCACGCCATCGAATCCTCCGGGCCATACGGGTAATTGTCCAGGTTGTTGATTTCGCCGTTTTCGACCGCCTTCACCAGCTGAGGCACCTGGTCGTAAAACTGATCGGCAATCTGGCGAAAGATGTACATGGTTCTGGGACGGTTGTCGAACAGCGTTCCATCCAGGTCGAAGATGACGACAGAGGAGGCCTGGCGTTTCGTCTTGACGTGAATTCTGTCGAGAATGCGCTGCAGATGGAGGTTCTGGCGGTCCTGGTCTTTCTTGGTCCAATTGGTCAGTACGGTCTTGTCGGCGTTCATGTGCGGTTCCCATTCAAAATAGTTTTCCAAAAAGGCGTCTCTCAGCCCACGTTGGGCGCTATTGTGAGGAAGGTTGCACCAATTGTCAACATGGATATTGATGGGCACCGCTATCTTGTTACGACTCAGCCGTTACTACTCAGCCGGGGCGCTGCCCTGGACCCCGCCAAGGGTCTGAGACCCTTGGAACCCACAATATTTTTTGTTTTTTTACTTATCGTTTTCATGAACCAGTGCGAAATGGGGCCCCTCCCCCATTCCGAACAAAACCTTAGCGTTTTCATACGTTTTACGTTTTGGAATGCATATTCCATTATGAAAGTCAAGGGAAGGGCTGAGTAGTAACACTCTGCCCTATATATCGTGCATATCATGATTGATTCATTCACGGGGATATTCTAAAATCTGTGTGCCTGTCGCAAATGGCGATAGGGCAGGGCGGACAGTGCGTGCATTGATGTACTCGAAAAGTCCGCGTTTCTATATCGATGGATTGTCTGGATAATGTCCGATAAATTATCTGATACAGCAAAAGTCGTTTCGAAAGTGACCTGGGTTGGTGTAGGCGTCAACCTCGTGTTGTCGGGCATCAAACTGCTGTTTGGGCTGCTGTTCAGCAGTGCCACTTTGATTGCCGATGGTATACACAGCCTGTCCGACCTGATATCGGATGCGGCCATCCTCATCGGTGTGCGCTTTTGGAGCGCTGCACCCGATAACAACCATCCCTATGGGCACGGTCGAATCGAAACTTTGGTGACGATGCTGATTGCGGTGCTCATCGGTGTCGTTTCATTTTTTAT
The DNA here is from genome assembly GCA_002395385.1 of Myxococcales bacterium UBA4248. Lineage (GTDB taxonomy): Bacteria > Myxococcota_A > Bradymonadia > UBA4248 > UBA4248 > UBA4248. The sequence continues at coordinate 4,529 of DGWW01000141.1, read as the reverse complement.
CGCCAAAAACGCGATCTATCTGTTCAGCAATCCGCAGTCTGCGCCAGGTTTGCCTGCGGCCATCGCAGCGGCGATTTCCATTGTGGCCAAGGAATTGCTCTTTCAGTGGACGGCAAAAAAAGCCAAGCAGGTTTCGTCATCGGCGCTCTATGCCAATGCCTGGCATCACCGAAGCGACGCGCTGTCTTCGATCCCTGCATTCCTGGCCATATTGTTTGCATTCCTATATCCCGATGTGACGTTTATCGATGCCATCGGTGCCATCATCGTGGCGGCCATGTTGTTCGTCATGTCGCTCAAGCTGCTGATTCCTGCGTTGTTTCAGCTGTCTGACGCCGGCGCCACCAAGGATATGTACACTAAAATCCACACGATTGCCGCTTCGATTCCCGGCGTATGCGATGCCCACGCCATCCGTTCGCGCCAGATTGGTCAGGGGTATTTTATCGATCTGCATATCGAAGTCGATCCGATGATGAATGTCCTCGATGCCCACGAAATCAGCGAAAAAGTTGAACAAGAAATCATCAGGGATTCACCCAATATCGTGGATGTCGTCGTACACATCGAACCGTATATGAGATCAGATGTTACTGACAGGAATACCTTATCTACTTTTCCGGGGCAGAGCCCCGCTGAATAGTTACAGTATATTTGAGGAGACCCGAATGGACACGACTCAGATGATTAGGAAATTGCGCTTTTTTGTGATGGCATCGATGGCGACTGCGGCGGTTTTTATTTCTTTGTCTCGTGCTGCTGTTGCCCAGGATCCCAATCCGGATAACCACGATCATTCGTCGGTTTGCTATGGTATCCAATCGACTTTATGCAATGGGACATGCATCAACCCCATGTCTGACGCGGCTTATTGCGGTGCATCGGACGACTGCTCGACTTATCAGGTCTGTGAGTCGGGCGAAACCTGCGTGCTTGGCGTGTGCAAAAAAGCCTATACAGAGCCTGACGATGCATGCGCAGGCGATTATGTGCTCTGCGACGGAATCTGTGTCGACCCGAAGAAAAACCTGAGATATTGTGGTGCAACAAAGGGCTGCAGTGACGCCATGGCCTGCAAGAGCTACCATACCTGCTCCGAAGGATCGTGCTGCATCGTATTTAATGACGATGGTTTTAAGGCGTATGCCATCAAACAGTTCGATGCCAATCACGATGCGCGCGTCTGCGCGGACGAAGCGGATGTCGTCACGGAAATTTCCGGACCGGACGAGGGATTTAAAGATATCGTTCGATTGAGCGATCTCAATTCATTTCCCAATTTGAAGAAGATCGGGAAAGCGGCGTTTGCCGGGTTCGAAAATATTACAAACAAGGATGGGAACGACAAATTTAAAGAATTTAAATCATCCTATATCGAGGAAGTCGGAGACAAGGCTTTTTATAAGACCGGCATGGAAACTGTCACGATGGGTGCCCTTGTGACGGTCGATATTTCCGAGGGCAGCGAAGGCATGACCTTTGCGGAATGTCCCAACCTCAAGACGGTATCGTTTGGCAAATTGCAGGCGACCTCCATCCATATGTTCAAGGATTCTAAGCTGTTGAACAAAGTCACGCTATCGGTTGCCGAACAATTGTCCCGCGGCACCTTTGACGGGTGCGAAAGCCTCACCTCACTGACGGCCAAAAAAGTACAAACCCTGCAGACGGATGTATTCGTCGGAACGGCAATGACATCCGTGGCTTTTTCGGCCGCAACGAAGATCGGTTTCGATGAGAATGGCAATGCGGGTACGACATTTAAGGACAATCCCAACCTCAATCAAATCAAACTCAATGCCAAGGGAACTCTCGAAGTGAGCCCGACTTTTGCCACTCCCGAGACTGCTGCCAATTGCGAACTCATTCTGAATTCAGATAAAGCCCCTGGAAAATCGGGAACTCCCCATGCGACAGAGGCTGGAGAATGGCCCGCAGACAGTGGTTTAATCTGGAAAAAGATTTCATATAATAATTACTAAGACTCTGTTTAACGAACGTGGATATTTGGTTCGCTAAAAAATGCAATTCTTGCTTGGAACTTAGAGCTTGGAGCTTAGAGAAGGTCTTCGTCATTAAAGCTCAAAACTCTGAGCAATGAAAAGACGAAACCTAAAGAACAATCCATATCCACGGTGGTTAAACATAGCCATTGGAGCTCGGTTTAACGATGAAAAAATGGCCATTCCTTTGGATTGCTGCTTTGGCAGGCTTATCGCTGTTGGTTACATCCTGTTCGGATGACGGTACCCATTCCGAACAAAACACTGATCCCCAAATCGGCAATCCGGATGATCCGACGCCCGGCGGCAATCCGGATGATCCGACGCCCGGCGGCAATCCCGAAGATCCGACGCCCGGCGGCAATCCCGATGATCCGACGCCCGGCGGCAATCCCGAAGAACCGACGCCCGGCAGTAATCCCGATGATCCGCCACAGTCGGAAGTCGATGCAGATGGCAAGTGTGTCGATCTGAGCATCAAGACGGAACCCGGCGTGTGCGGCTGCAAATTCGAAGATAGAGATATCGACGGAGATGGCAGTACGGATTGTCCTGTGCGCATCGTCCCGAATCATACATTGCCTCCTATCAAGGAAATATCCGGCAGCTGCTCGGAGTGGGAGTATCCCAAACACCACGTCATCGAGTACCCGGCTTTGCCCGAGTATGGCTATGAAGTGACGATCGATACTAAGAAATATCATATTTCGACGGTATATGATGTTGCGAAGGCCGACGAAACGACCAAAGGTTTGAACAAGGCCATCCAGGAATATAAAGAAGCCGGTTATCATCGCATTGTGATTCCGCCGGGACACTATCCGCTGACCGATCAGGGCATTACGCCGGGCAGCAATGTCGCTGTCATCATGGGTAATGATGTCACTTTGCAGATGATTCCGACCGACCGCGGGGACTGCGGGCTCGTGACGATTAAGGGACAGAAAAATGTATATATCGAAGGCGGCAATCTTGTCGGCGAAAGATATGAACATATTAATAAGAGCTATAATTCCGAATGCGGCGGCATGCAGATCTTTGACAGCGGCCATGTCTTTGTCAATGGGGTAAAGATTAAATCGGTACACGGGGACGGCATACTCATTTTGGATTATACTCCGAACGATCAGGAAACGATCGCCAAGGAGATCATCGTTGCCAATAGTGAGATCGATGACGCGTACCGCAATGGCATCGCCATCGTCGGCATGGATGGTATCCGAATTTCACACAATCATATCCATCATACCAATGGCGGGTCTCCGGAATTTGGCATTGATTTTGAGCCGAACGGCCGGTCGCGCAAAATTTACAGGGCCATCGTCGATAACAATACTTTTAATGATAATGTCAACGGCGACCTGATTATCTATGGGCAGCAGACCTTTATCGAACGTAATTTGTTTGATATTGGCGAACGTACTTATATGACGGACGGTCCGTTTATTACGAGAGCCAATACATCGACTTATATATTTTACCAGAATAAGGTCAGTAAATATATTGCCAATACGGGGTGCAGCAATCAGCTGTTTTGTTCGTATGGTTACACCAAAAATACTATACCCGACGAAACACAGCAGAAATATCCGAGTTTCTTTGTCGAAAATGATCTCCCCAATCAACGGGTTCAGCTGACGTACGTCAATCGGTTTTGTATAAAGGACAATGTCCTGCACGAAGGGCATCTGTCTGCATCGGCCATCAGGAATTTGCACCTCATCAACAATCGTACTGAACAATTCGGAGAAGGCGCATCGGGCGTGACCTATTCGTTTAAAAACATCTATGGCGGCAAAGCCAGCGGCAACGTCAACTGCAAACATGACGCTTCGGGCGCGGATGTATGCACAGAATACGATAAAATCAATTCACTGAATGATTCACCGGCGGATACCCCCTGGGGATTGAATACACATTTGTATTAAATATGTATTTTTATATTTGGTACGCCGGGCTATCTGCGATACGCCCGGCCATGAACGCCGCTATCCCTTTGGGATACGCGGCGTTTCCTGTATATGTTAAAAAGCCCTCTTGCTGCAACGTCCGCATTGGTAACGATTCAGCCCCCTGTGATTTATGTAAACAAACGAAGCTGAGTCAACCCAGGCAGAAGGCAGTAGGCAGAAGGCAACAGAAAGAATTATGGGGGAAATGGTATGATTTCTATAAAAAAAACATTCCTTTGTGTCTGAGTAACTTCTGCGTCATGCCTACTGCCTTGTAATGATTCAACCTCTAAGCTTCGGAAATAGCATGCGGGCAGGATAGTACCCTTTGTTTCGATCCCCCAAAAAGGACGATGGCGCGGGATGAACGGTTTGATACTGTGAGATGATAAAAACCGATTGGCTTTGAAAAAGCCATCGGATTCTGCGCCTACGACGGGGATGACCTGATCGTTGGCATTGACAAGGCATCCCACTGCCCGTCGTGCCGGTCGCAGGCCGATGCCGTGGTGTGCGGATGCTCCGGGGACGCCGCGCGGTGCCCGTCGTTCAAGTCAGAGGCTGATACCGAGGC
>DGWW01000265.1 GCA_002395385.1 Myxococcales bacterium UBA4248 | reverse complement strand
GAGCCCACGCCCGAGCCGACCCCAGAACCCGAGCCAACGCCATCGTTTGAGCAATTCGATATCATCACGACAGATAATCTCAATCTGCGCGACAAGCCTGGCAATGGCGGCACACCCGCAGGCGATTCGAATGTCATTGTTTGTATGCCTACCGGTACGCGTCTGACAGTCCTCGAGGAAAAGAACGGCTGGTACCGGGTGATTTACAATGGCCAGGAAGGCTGGTGTTGTGCCGATTATACCCAAAAGGTCGTCATCTCCGATGGCGGTGGCGCATTACCCGAAGGTGCTGTCGGTATTGCGTATGATGTCCCCATGGACAAACAGGATACCAACTATACCTGTGGTGCTGCATCCGGTGCCATGGCACTCGCCGCGCGCGGGCTCAACGTCTCCGAGTGGGATGTCGCCTCTGCTGCACAGACTACCGCAGAAGAAGGGACTTACGTCTATAAACTCGTCAACGCACTCAACTACTTCATTGGCTCGAACGTGTATCGTTACACAGATACGATGAGCTATTCTACAAGCCAGTTTTACAATCTGCTGACATCAAGCCTCTCCGTCACGTGTATGCCCATCGAACGCCTCACAACAAAGAATTATGTGGGCACATTTGGGTACAGCTCAAATGGGCACTACGTTTGCTGCGTTGGTGCTTATACACTTGGTGGCCAAATGTACGCCAAGATCAATGATCCTGCGACAGGAAAAATATTCCCCATGGCCGCCTCCGATTTCCATCAGGCTGCCAAAGATAAAGGTGATGGCGCTTACGTGATTCACGGTGGTTAATCTGTCAGTTTTATTTCTCATCCTTAAATACTGAGTTATTTTTCACATTCTTTTGGTATGGAGGACGCCATGGCAATTACAAAAAACCAGATGTCCGCAGTCAAGACGCTGTCTGATTTACTCAAAGTCAAGCCTACATCCCTGCTCAATAAAAACGCCATGTTCGAAAAGAACAATGCCAGTCAGAGCATGGGAAAAACTGCGAACGCAGGAAAATCGGCTTCGTCAGCGATAGGGACAGCAACCCGGCAAGCCTTTTCTGCCGCCAGATCCGCCATTGCGAAACCCAAAAGACCCGGTACTTCGACGGGCAAGCCCAAACCTGGCGGTTCGATTGTCAAACAGGATGATCCCATCGGAACTGCGACCGTGACATGCGGTGCGCTCAATGTCCGAAGTGGCCCAGGACTTGATAATCCTCGTATCGGTGGGCTCACCAAAGGGAAAACCGTCAACGTCTACGAAGAAAATGGCGAGTGGATCAAAATTGGATATGGAACGGATTATGGATGGGTTTGTGCCAAGTATACAAATTACAAGCCCCAGGAACCCGTTGTAACTCCCGAACCACAGCCAGAGCCCGAACCAGAGCCCGAACCCGAGCCACAGCCGCCGGCATTCGAGCAGTTTGACATCGTGACGACGGATTACCTCAATCTGCGCGATAAACCGGGCAGTGGTACGACGCCTGCAGAGGGGTCTACCGTCCTCGTTACGATTCCGCCCGGAACGCGCCTGACCGTTCTCGAAGAAAAGAACGGCTGGTATCGCGTTGTCTACGATGGCAAGGAGGGATGGTGCTGTTCCGAATGGACGAACAAAGTCGTTACGGTCGATGGCGGCGGTGCTGTTCCCGAAGGGGCAGAAGGTATCGCCTACGATGTTCCCATCGACGGACAAAATACCAGCTACAACTGTGGCGCTGCATCCGGCGCGATGGCACTCGCCGCTCGGGGACTCAACATTTCCGAAGCTCAGGTCGCCGCCAAAGCCGAAACCAACTCCAGCGATGGCACTTATGTCTATAAGCTCGTCAATGCACTCAATCACTTCATTGGGTCAAACGTCTACAGGTACACCGTCGTCAATAGCTATTCCATAGACAACTTCTACAATTTGCTGCATTCCAGCCTCTCTGCCGTATGCTTGCCGATTCACAGAATCAGCACCAAAAATCATACCGGATCTTTTGGATACAGCTCGGGCGGGCACTATGTCTGTACGAGTGGCGTTTACACTTCGGGGGGCGGTGAAAAACGCGCCATCATTAACGATCCTTACAGCGGCGGCTGGTGGTCCAATGGCAATCAGGGACAAAAGATCGATATCACCGTCTCCGAATTGAAACAGTGCGGAACGGATATGGGCGACGCTTACGTGATTCATGGCGGATAGCCGTTTGGGACAATCCGCTGTCTATGCCGCTTTGCGGCATACGCCTGCGGGCGGCTGCTATCCCGGCTCGCGCCGCGATACGCAGCCGCTTTTTTGTAACTATGCAGCCCTGGCGTACACTGCAGATTCCCCAAATCATTGAATTCTCTTTAATTCATAATGCTGAATTCATAATGCTGAATGATTTGGCAAAACCAAATGTATCATCTAAATTCTCTGAGTATATGACATTTCATTATGCATTCATTATTATGCATTATGCATTAACGAATGGTATGAGCTTTCGAAAAAAAAACAAGCATAGAGGCTGAATAGTATCTTAAAAATGGCATGGCGTATGCTTGCATAGCCATGCCCCCGGGGCGTATCGGGCTATGCCCGATAGCCCGGGATAAAACACAAATACGCAAATTGTTGACGAAATCCCCATAAACCGTCATACAATAGACCGCGCTGGTTTTCATAGCTTTTACCCAGATGGAGAATTGCCAATGAAAATGAAACTTTTAATGACGATTGCATTTGTTTTCATGTTCGTCCCGAATGCTTTTGCAAGCCATTATGATATTCTCGATATCGATATTGTGCCGGCAGAAGTTTCACAAAAACTCGTTGCCGATAAAATCAGCAATACCGAAGAATTGTTCGCCATGCTCATGAAAAAGGCCGACCGTACTGCGTTTGCACAAAAATACGGCATGCCCGAAGCGGATGTCGAAAAACTCGCCAAAACGCTTGAGCTGATGCAGATCGTCGGTGTCGGTCCCAAAGCAGCAACGTTGCTGCAGCTCTCCGGAATTACAAGTCTGAAAGCGTTGACCGAATCCGTTCCTACGGAATTGCTCGAGGTTTTGCAGCGTGTGAACCGGGAACACAACATCACCGGCGTACAGCCCGATTTGACCGTCGTCCGCGACTGGATCGAAAAATCAAAAAAAGTCGTCAATCACATGGAATAAGAGGGGCATCCTGCAATTCCTATGTGGCAGACTGGAGCTGCCCTGACAGCAGGGCAGTGACGTTTTTTGATATTCCTGCCATAATGTGATAAACGTCTCTCAGGCAGTGCCTTAACCAAGGATGGTTTGTTGACGCATGGATGAGCGATGGCAGAGAAAACCGCACTGTATTTGAGAATGGCCCAGCGGAATGCGGCACAGGGAGATGTTTGCCGCGCAGTTGTTACCATTGTCAATACGCTGAGAAACAACCCGCAGTTTCTGGAAACGCAACCAGAGGCAATCGATTTCCTGGCCGAAATTCTCGTTCCCGGCTACGAAGAGGAGATCCACCGACTTGCTACGCGCTATCCATCGTTTAGTGCCAGGCTCTACAAAGCATTGGCAGCACATGGGAAAGCCGAATTGGCACGCCAGCTCGAAGCCAGTTTCGAAGCCTACTGCATCGAATGTATGAAAACATTCAATGCCTCCGAGTCCTATTTGCAACCGCTGAATTATACGGAAATGCCACAGGCTGTTGCCGCCGAGTACTCGGGAACTGCCGCAGAATCCGGTTTCTTTAGAGCTGCACCCAAAAGCGAAAAACAAATCCAGATATGTGACCAGGTTCAAGTTCAGGAACCTGCGCCGGCTGCTTTGCCGAACGAAGTCTGGATGCCTTCGATTCAAGCCGAAGTCGGTCATTTGGCCTATGAACGACACGAGTTTACTTCGCGCAATACGGACACCTGCCCATCCGAAGGCATTCGACGGTTCGACCGCATACGCACGCATCACGCCCAGACTCAGGCAAGCGATTATGCCGATACTGCGGCAGATCGCGTCATTCTCGATTTTGACAACAGCGTGCGGGAACCCCCAAAAGCCTCATTGTTCGATGCATCGCTCACCAAATTTAAATCGTTTGCTCAGGAGCAATCTGAATGGCGCGAAATGGCCAAAAAAGATGCCATGCGCCAACTTGGGCCAAAACAGACACCCATGGAACAGGTCGCCGAAACGACGTTTGCACTCAGCGATACCCCGAGTGTTGAGCCCTATTCCGTTCGTCATCCCCTGCGGTTCAAGTTTACGCCTCAGGCCATCGTTACATGCATCTTTGCATGCATTTTGGCCATGATTGCCTTTATCACCTGGCAAACGGCAGAACCTGTGCTTCAAAAACGCGCAATTCAAGGCGTTTCTGAATCCTGGATCAGTGCTGCAGATCAGGGAACAACCATTTCTGAGGAAGCCCTGAATGCATCCAAAAAATTCGTCGATGAATCCTGGCTCAATGCTTACAAACAGTTTCTCGATGTCTGGAAAGGCCTCTATTACGAAGGAGAACCCACGCAGTTAATCGATCCGGATTCGGAAACATTTTTGGGGCAATACAGCTCGACACATGCCGCATATATCATGCAGGAAGTGCATCGTGGACATTTGGCGAGGGCTAAACTGCATTTCGATAGCGTAGAACCATCGATATGGCGCGAGCATCCTTATTTTAAACTGTGGAGCGAAGCACAACTCGATGCGGCTGCTATGGATATCCGCAATGCGAGTTCCAAATATGAAATGCTTTTGCGAACGCCGTTGGCACCTTTTGCATTGGCAGAACTTGGGGTGCTGGCACTCGATAACGATCAGGCAGATATTCAGCAGCGGTACAAACAGCATTTTGAATCCTTCGAAACGCCCCCCAAATTGGCTGCCTGCGCTTACGAGACACTGGCACGTTCCGGAACGCAGCTGGACAATGCATTTACGACTGGCCGCTTAAAATCCCCATATGCGGAGTATTGTGTCATTGCCAATATCTTTCATACCATCCGTACCCAGGGCAAGATCGATAGCCATGACATCGCCATGCTCGAGAATGCCAAGTCGCTTGCGCGCGGCGATTACTACCGCATTGAGGCTGTCATTCAGGCTGAATTACACGAACAACAACCCGATCGTGCAGTTGCATTCTATCGTTCATTTGAATTGCCCGAAGGGCATCCGCTTCGCACGCGTTTGCTCAGGGCCATTTTGTCCCAATCGGAACGCATCGCTAACTGGGGCGGACTGCATGCGCTCAATGAGAAAATCCCTGCAAATATCGGCTATATGATGGCCGCCCGCATGATGGACAATGCACAGACAACCGGCATCGTCGAACCCGATGGGAAATACTCGGAATCTCTGTTTAAATACCATACCAAATTGGGGTCTCAGGGGATTCAGACTATCATGGACGAAGCCCTGGCTGAAGCGGAAATGGGCAGTTATGAACGCGCATTGAGTCTCATTCGGACTGTCATTGGGGCACACCCCGACTACAAGGAACCCATCTATTTGCAGGCGATGATCTATGCCCAAATGGGCAAAGCGGATGAAGCTGCCGCCTTGCTCGAACAGGATGCCCATACCGGACGCGCCTCTGCTGTCGATTTCGTCATTGCCAATCTCTACCGTGCCCGTGCTGGCCTCAGATTGAGCCCGAGTGCATTTGCACTCCATCATCTGACATTCGAAGATCCCGTTCTCGAAGGTGCACGCTGTGAAATTCTGTGGCGCAAACACAGCAGGCAAGCCCAAACATGCCTGCAAAACCTCAGCCAAAAGCAAGAGCTCTCCAAAGCGACCTGGATCATGTCCCATCTCGACAATCATGGCATGCCCATGGGAACGGCAGCCCAATGGGCCAAAGCGTCCGCCGGTGCCTTGAGTTTTCCCGGATATCACCTCGCTTATGCCAGAAAACTCATCGAAGAAGGTGCCCTGTCCGAATCACTCAAAGCTTATACCAGTGCCATTTTGCTCGATCGATCGACACGAACACCCAGTGTCATCGATGAATTGGAGCACATCTACGCCTCGAAACAACGTCGCTATGAAGGTACCAAAAAATTCGAAGATATCATCCTCATCGCCGAACAGGAACACTGGGAACCTTTGATTTTAGGCGCACTTCATAAAGCTGCTGCCCGACTTTATCAGCCCGAAAAAGGCCACTCGACGGCCAAACAGCACCTGGTGCGGGCCATGGAGCTCATTGGCGAACAACCCGAACTCCTCAAATCAATGGTCGAATACTACGAAGCCAAAGAAAAACCGGAACACGCCGGCATGTGGCGCACCAAACTACGAAAAGCAATTAGCAATTAGCAATTAGCAATTAGCAATTAGCAATTAGCAATTAGCAATTAGCAATTAGCAATTAGCAATTAGCAATTAGCAATTAGCAATTAGCTAATTAATGGGTTCTCAAGTTTATTCCTAAAGAATCGATTATTTTTAGCTTTAGACTTTACCTTTAGTTTTGCATTCAATTGCACATTGCTCATTGCTCATTCTGAACGTCATTCACCACTAGCTTCAGATTCCACCTTTAGTTTTGCCCCCCTATTCCATGCGCATCCTTAAACTATACGCCCTCATCCTCACATTCGGCTTCATGCTCGTGGCCTGTCAGTCCAAAGAGATGCCGCAGATCACTGCCGGGCAGGAATCCGAACTGCCTCAGGCACAGGAAATCCAGACGATTGAACAACCGCAGCCCGCAGTTCCGCTCTACCCGCCGGCTCCCCAATTGCCCGATACACCGGATACCCTCAAGATTGCTGTCATTTCGGACATCAATGGGAGCTATGGTACTGTAGGGTATTCGCCTACAGTCAAAGCCGCCGTTCAGGATATCATCACAAAAGGCTACGATTTTGTCGTCAGTCCAGGGGATTTGGTCGCCGGACAAAAGCAGGGGCTCGACTACGCCGCCATGTGGAAGGCGTTTCACTACGAGATAGATGACGTCTTTTTCGACAACAATCTCGAATTCATCTTTGCACCGGGCAACCACGATGCTTCGATTTATCCATCGCACGCGGTCGAACGCATTGCGTATGCTCGTGCCTTCGAAAATCGTCACCCAAAAGCACCACTCATCGAAGGCAGCCATTTCCCGTTCTATTATGGCGTCAACATCCGCAATGTTCGCGTGATTGCACTCGATATCACGCGCTCACTCGCCAAGGATGATCCGCAGATCGACTGGCTCGAATCCGTTCTCAGCTCTCCTGAAAAACCGCGTGCCACCCTGGTCTTGGGGCATCTTCCACTTGCGCCGGTCAATTATGCCCAGTTCTGGGAGGTCGCCGGCAGCCAGCGCCTCCTCAATATGCTGCAAAAAACGCCGAATACGATTTATATTTCGGGCCACCATCACATCTTTTATTCGGGGCATATCGGCGAACTCCGTACCGTTGCTGCACCTGCCCTTGGGGCTGGACCGCGCAGCCTCCTGGGGGCACCGCCCGTCGGCGGCTATGTGCAGATTGTCTTGCCTCCCAATGGTCCGGCAGAGGTTACAGCACTCGTATCGCCTGATTTTAAGCGCATGATCGATATCCAATCCCTCCCCAGGCGCATCGTCAACACAGAGCGCGAAGATGTCGGCATCGCCGAGTATATTCTCGAAAAAATGGATGAGTCGGGTAAAACTGCCGATGCTGACTGGCGATAAAGCTCCCTTTGGGGGGGAACTATCGCCAATCCAATTCGTTATTCATCCTCCGTTCCGCAAACACAAGTATTCCCAGACACTTCACCGCCACCATCCTTGCAAACCAGCGAGTATTCTTTGGTATACAGAACGCCGCGTGAATCCTTCGCGCATTCGGCAACGGCACATACCGGATCAATATGAGGAAGAAACGTCGCATGACTTCCCTCTGAGTCCGCCGGACACTCAGGCATTTCCACGTCTTTTCCATCAATTACGACGCAGACATCGGCTTCTATATCTGCGACATTCGATAAATCGGCATCAGTCCACTTTCCGTTGATACATAGATACGCCAGATTCGGTGTATCGGCTGACTTGCACTTTATCGTTTCATTCTCAGTACACTTTTTGCCCTTCAAAGAGTCAGAACTGGAATCAGAATCGGAACACCCCATGATGAGGCCAAAAGACAATACTAGTGAAAATAGAGTACACTTTTTCATAACAAGACCTTCTTTTCAAAAAAGTAAAATATGTACAGGTACTTCTTTAAATTTCATCGTGCCTTCGTACGTGAGCGAAATATAACAGGTAGTTTTTTGATGGGCAATGTGGGGAAAAGTTTTTTTTGGCTCTTTTGCACAGTAGGTGAGTGAAGCATAACCCGCAGTTGATGATACGTCGGCCGTATGCAATAGGCCGACAAAAGCGCCGTATGCCAAAGGCATAGGCGCGTTCGTGCCGCGTATCCCAAAAGGATAGCGGTGTCCCTCAAAAGAATGCACACATGGCACCACATTTGACCACAGAGTGTTACACGAGCCCTAGGTTTTATGCGGTTTTCCTGCAAAATGGTGCTTGACATTAGGGCGCATCTTGAGTTTACTGCGTGCCATGAAAAAGCATTCCCGATTGCACATCGCAAATTGGGAACAATGAATTACATTACAAGGCATTCCGGAATGGTTTTGGAATGTACATTTTTTTGCTCATGTAAGGAGTGAATCATGAGTCGCGTTTATAATTTCTCAGCTGGTCCTTCAACTTTACCCGAATCCGTGCTCGAAATTTGTGCCAAAGAAATGCTCGACTGCAATGGCACCGGCCAGTCCGTCATGGAAATGAGCCACCGTTCGAGCGCCTACAAACCCATTATCGAAGGTGTTGAAGCCAAAGTCCGCGAACTCATGCACGTTCCCGACAATTACAAAGTCCTGTTCCTGCAGGGCGGTGCAAGCCTCCAGTTTGCGATGATTCCGCTCAACCTGAAAAAGAGCGGCAAAGTCGCCTATGTCGACACGGGTGTCTGGTCCAAGAAAGCCATCGACGAAGCCAAGCGTTTTATGGATCAGGTCGATGTCGTTGCCTCGTCGCGCGACCGCGGCTGCTGCTACATTCCCGAAATTCATGAAATCAAAGGCGATTATGACTATGTTCATATCACGCTGAACAACACGATTTTCGGCACCAAATGGAGCTATATCCCCGATACGGGCGACACACCTCTGATCGCCGACATTTCTTCGTGCGTCCTCAGTGAACCGCTCGATGTCACCAAATTCGGCCTGCTCTATGCCGGTGCTCAGAAGAACCTCGCTCCTGCCGGTGTGACCCTCGTCATCATCCGCGAAGACCTCATCCGCGAAGACCTGCCCAGCACCGTTCCCACAATGCTGCGCTATGACACCCATTCCAAGAATGGCTCGATGTTCAATACGCCTCCCTGCTATTCCATCTATGTCATGGGCCTCGTTCTCGACTGGGTCAAAGCCAACGGCGGCGCCGAAGGCATGCTCAAACGCAATACCGAAAAAGCCGATCTCCTCTACAACTACCTCGACAACAGCGACTATTATCATGCCACCGTCGACAAGGGCAGCCGCTCGCTGATGAACGTGCCCTTCCTGACCAAAGAAACCGATCCCGACAAAGCCGCCGCTATCAATAAGAAATTCGTTGCCGAAGCCGCCAAAGCCGGTCTGGTCAACCTCGCCGGTCACCGTCTCGTCGGCGGTATGCGCGCATCCATCTACAATGCCATGTCGATCGACGGCGTCAAAGCCCTCATCGCTTTCATGGATAAATTTGCAAAAGAAAACGCTTAATCAATTAGCAATGTGCAATGTGTAATATGCAATTGGAATGCTAAAGTTAAAAGATTGTCTAAAGGTTAATAAATTTGCATCTTTCCCATCGTCTGATGCGCCCTCAATTTTTTAGATATGCCCTTTGATTGCATCCATCATTGTGCATTATGCATTATTAATTGAAAATCGGCCTATTGCCTGCGGGCAATACGGCCTTTTTTGTGCGCGTCTATTGCCTTTTAGGCAATACGCCGCGCAAAGCTGTGATTTTTTGGCATTACCCCTTGACATTGGGGGCTAAATGTACCATAAAACCGCCGCCTCTGTGAAAATGCAAAAAATTTGCGTTCTCCGTGGCCATTGGTATGATGATCATTGTCTGTCAGAATGACAGCAAATAACACCACTTTTTTTGAGGATTAAAAAAATGAAAAAACTTCTCGTGATTGCTGCTGTTGCCGCCGCTCTCGTTACCTTCACTGCTTGCAAAGGCGCTACCGATTCCGTTCGCAATGCTGCCGACGCTGCCAGCAACACCGCTGATGCCGCTGCCAAGACTGCTGATGCCGCCGCCGATACCGCCAAAGCTGGTGCCGATGCTGCTGATGCAACCGCCAAAGCTGCCGAAGATACCGCTGATGCCGTTAAAGACGCTGCAGAACATGCTGACGAAACAGCCGCTGCCGCTGGCAACGCTGCTGCCAATGCTGCTGCTGATACTGCAAAAGATGCTGCCAATGCCGCCATCGATGCAGCTGCCAAAGACGCCAAAGACGCCGTCAACAACTAATATTTACGGTTAATGTTTAAAAAAACCGCAACCTTGGTTGCGGTTTTTTTTTGGTCTGTAAAAAAACTCCATTAAACAGAGTTAAAGATAATCCCAAAATAAAGAAAAAACTGCGCATCACCTAAATAATTCGCTATACTTTCCCAGGGGATGTCCGTCACCTCAAAACGGCGGAATTTCTAATGATTGACCATTCTCATCTGCTGTGAGGAAAGTATGCATAAAAAATGGGCATTTGTAATCGCTGCTTTGGTATGCGGCGTGGCGGGATGTACGCTGGATAGTATTCCTGATAGAGGGGAGCCGTGCCCAGGGCAGTCAGAAGATGGAAAACTGGCATTTATTCAGGTAGACAGCGAAACAAGATGCGATCAAGAAAAATGTCCGGAATACGCAGAGAGTTTTGAACTCAATGTTTGCCCCCCAAATATTTCAACGTGTCAACAAACTTTCGATGAACAATATTATTGCATTGAATGTTCTGATAATCAGGTGGCATGTGATGGTCAGTGTGTCGATCCTAATTCAAACGATCATTGCGGCGCAAAAGGTAAATGTATTAGTAGTGATATTGATAGTCCTGACTTTTGGGGTAAAAAGTGCGATTCGGATCAACGATGTGAGGAAGGCACTTGTACTGTTACACAGTGCAATGGAATTATTTGTAAGGGGGATTGTGTGCGCAATCCTGCCACAGATCCGGATTATTGTGGTGCACAAGGCGATTGTAACAGTACAAATCCTGAAAGCAGACATTTTGAAGGTGTGCAATGTAGTGCACATTCTTCCTGCAAAGATGGCAAATGCACTTGTGATGATGATTATATAAAATGTGGTGAAGAATGTATTAATCCAGATAGCAATAGAGAACACTGTGGAGCACGAGGTCTGTGCAACTCAGATGATAAAAATGATGATAATTTCGTAGGATTCACCTGCACAGAAAATGAAAGATGCAATGCGGGCAAATGTGTTTTAAAACAGTGTGAAGCCGGAAAAGAATTATGCACGGATAACGATAATAACCGTGTATGTAAGGACTTGCTTACCGATATATATAATTGCGGTGGTTGCAATAGGGAATGCACGCCATCAGAGGAAGGAAAACTTGTGTCGGCATGTCTGGACGGTGAGTGTATCTTTGAATGTGACACAGACAATGGATATCATAAATGTGAAAATGAAGGCTACTTTAATTGTCTTCATACATCAAGGCTTCAAACTGATTTAAATAATTGTGGTGAATGTGGCAATGTTTGTGACACGAATGAAACATGCAGTGATGGAATTTGCAAACCCGCTGTTTGTGATGAAAAACAATGCAGACTTGATAATGGGACATGCCTTATCAATGATGCAACGGCATGTGGTCCAGCATGTAAAAATTGTAATAGCACAGACGTAATACCTAACGTCGCATCCGGTCAGTGTAATAATGGTGAATGCACCGCCAAAATATGTATGGAAAATTATCATTTAGATGGTTTGGGAGGATGTATAGGCAATACATCGACTTCATGCGCACCAACGAACTCTGAAATTACAAAAGATTGTACTAAAGAAATATCTTCTGGAAACGGTAAGTGCATTGAAGGAACTTGTCAGTTATCAGGTTGCTCCATTGGATTTCATGAATTTTCTGGAGAATGTGAACCCAATACCGACTCAAATTGCGGAGTGCATGGTAAAACATGTTCCATTGAGGGAGGTATTGCCGAATGCGACGTGAGCGCAGGAACATGCCAGCTCAAAGGGTGTAGTGCCAATTATCATGAATATAATGGTACATGCGAAGCTAATAGTGAAGCAAATTGTGGTCAACATGGCAAAATATGTAATTACACGGGGGGAACAGGTATATGTAATGTCAGCACAGGTACTTGCCAATTGGCAGGATGTAACACCGGTTATCATGAATATGGTGGTGAATGTGAAGCAAATAATAATTCAAATTGCGGCAGACATGGTAATGTATGTTCTATTTCGGGAGGCAATGCTGCTTGTGATACCAACAGTGGCACATGCCAACTCGTAAGCTGTAATGATAATTACCACCAAAACAATAATAGTTGTGAAAGAGATACACTCGATCATTGCGGATCTAATAATTTTAGCTGCCCATCAGGATCGACTTCATGTGAAAATGGAAAGTGTTATAAAAATTCGAAAGTTTGCTTTACATACGGAAGTGATATTGATTGTTCAAAAGGTATATATCCTGCCAGAGGCGTTTCATCCAAATGCGTTTACGATCCTGAGCATGCGATAAGGGGTGAGTGGACCTGCGAATGTACAGATCCGACCCAACATATGTTTTCAACGAAATCATGTGGTGGCACGAAATTGACGTGTAATGGTTATTGCAGCAATGGTTAAAATTATTTACTCACGCTGAACAGACTTTATTATAGGTGAAATTCGCTAAACAAATAAAATCTTCATTAATCACCTCTGCTATTGATTAAACATCAAACACCCACTTTATTCAGACTATGTTTAACAACAATAGTTCTGAGATTTTGGATGTGGGCAGAACCTTGGTTGATAATTAACAAATTAGGAGGCCTCCCACATGAAACATAAACTTTTCATTCTCCCCCTTCTCCTCTGTGCCCTCATGGGCTGTTCCTCCGAAAGCTCTGTCAATCCTGCCGGAACAGGATGGGGCGAACTCTGCCCGGGCTCAGACAATGGCACCCTGAAATTCATCGTCACAAACGATCTCGTCCTTTGCTCAGGTGCCGATAACTGCCCGGTCTATGCCAGCCATTTTGAGCAAAGCACATGCCCGGGCGAAGTCCCCTCGTGCCACCTCTCGTCGAGGGGGGATTATTATTGCATGCAGTGCCCCGAAGAAACTGCTGTCTGCGACGGGCTATGCATCGATGGCTCGGTGAACCACAAATATTGCGGCGCAAAAGGGGATTGCAATGAGGCAGACCCCACGTCGGATGATTTCATGGGGGTTCGATGCAAAACAACTGAGAAATGCGTCGATGCACGATGTGTGGCTGTCGATACGGGATCTTCCGATCCGGGGGAACAGCCGGGAACCGGCGATGATCCTGGTACGGGCGACGATCCTGGCACTGGCGACGATCCGGGTACAGGCGACGATCCGGCAATTCCAGCCAATTGCGATGATCAGTGCAATGACAATGGCGTCTGTGTAAACACCGACACCCAGTGCGGACCTTCGTGCACAAATTGCAACGAGCTTCCCTATGTATCGGCTGGTACCTGTGACCATGGGGGTTGTAAAGCCAAGCTATGCGTGGACAATTACCATCTGGATGGCAATGGCGGATGTACTGCCGATACCGGATCAGGTTGTGATGCCGCGGAATGCGCCGTAAAATATCCCAATGGTGTAGGAAAGTGTGATGCGGACACTTGTGTTTTAGATCGTTGCAACAGCGGCTATCATCCAAATGACCATGGCCAATGCGAACCCAATACAGATAAAAACTGCGGCAATGAGGGTGATTGCACTAAGAAATACGAGCATGGGAACGGCACATGTGTCGTGGATTCATGTAAATTATCGAACTGTGATATCAATTATCACATCAACGGCAGCGGAGATGCCTGTGAGATCGATGGCGATGAACATTGCGGGGATGAAATGACGCATTGCACGGGGGGTAAAGTATGCACGAATGGAACCTGCGTCTGTCCAGTCCACCTCCCTACAGATTGCGGTGGTACCTGCGTAAATACGAGCGAGAGTACAGAACATTGCGGCAGTTGCAATCATTCATGCTATGACAGCAATGCATCGAGTTATAGTTGTTCGCAGAGTCAATGTCAGCGTGTGTGCAGCAGCCAATCGCTAAATTGTGGCGATCGGTGTGTAGGCGCTGATATTGCAGGCAAAGTTCACAGCGGAACCCTCAATGTCAGAAAATCGGCATCGTCATCTTCTACAAAACTGGGTTCACTTAAAAATGACTCAAGTGTCTCAATCTTTGGCTATGTCATTGGTGAAACCCTTAACGGAACCAATCAGTGGTATGTCATTCAATATGATGGTGGCATTGGATATGTTTCTGCTGGCTATGTCAACATAACGTCAGGCACTGCGCAGCAGTGTACGATATAACTGTATTTTCCTGTATTTCACCTTAAAAATGGTAACTATTCAGTCCTTATGCTTGTTTTTCTTCAAAAACTCAAATTATTCTTTAATGCACAATGCATAATGATGAATGCATAATGAAATGTTATGCTCAGAGGACTTGGACGATCCTTTTGGTTTTGCAAAACCATTTAGCATTATGAATTCAGCATTATGAATTAAAGAGATTTTAAGTATTTTGGGGAAACAGGAGTGTACTCTAGGGTTGAATAATTACTAAAAATGTTACGATTCAGTCCCTTGCATTATTCTCAGCATCTGTGGGGTGTGCGGGGTGAACCCCCGCACCCGGCTAATTGATACCACATCCGAGAGCCTGGACTGGTTCAGAGCGATTGTCCTCTTCATTACATTCTGCATACATGCCCGTAGGTGTATCGTCCGTCTTTTCATCGATGTGAAAGAAAATATCGGCGGGCATTTCGACTTTGATAGTTTCCTCTTGAACCGTAACTGTTCGATTCCACTCGAGTATGGCGGTCGTTTCGCCTGCCGGCGGCAGGGCTGCGGTTGTGTAGGCCGTGCCGATTAAGAAGTTTCCGGTTTTGCCGTTGGGATTGACGACATAAAAGTTGACTGGCAATCCCGCTTTGATACCGTAGGAACCTTCATTCTTAACATGTGCGGTGAGTTTAATTAAATCACATTCAACTGCTTCGGAATCGAGATTTCCGGGGGTAAAGTTAGGTGCATTAAAAGCCCCCTCTGGCTGGATATTCTGGCGATAATTATTGTAAGTAAGCCAGTTGGCCTGCTCGTGCTGTGGAACCGTTCCGTCTTCGTTAATATTGGTCACGTGATAAGCGTGCTGATTCCAGATCCGGCGTGTACGAACCCAGTTGTTCCATGTGTCTGAATAGACCGTGACACCGCCGATGTTTTTACCGTCTTCGACATGGCGGTTGCTGACCATTACGATTTCGGTTTTGCCATCGTTATCGACATCGACGACGATGGGATATTCGATGATTGTGCCCGAATAATTCGGTGTTTCCCAAAGGATTTTGGCACTTTTATATTTGTCACCTTCGGCGAGTTCTCCGCCGGGACCGCTATAGATACGAAGGCGCGTTTCATCGCGGTATACGACTTCGGATGTGCCGTCACCGTCAAAATCGAATACGGTTGAGCCTGTTTTGTCGCTGGTATGATCCTGTGTTTTGGTCGTCCATATTACTTCACCGGTTTTGCCATTAAACACGATATAATAATCGCGGCTTGCGACACCGATGTCGGGCTCATGGTTGCCGTCGAAATCTGCAATGACGAGATTACCGCCGCCGACGCCTGGATTCCCCTTGTTGTCCACAATCTGGGACTTCCAGACTTGTCTTTCTGACCATACGACCTTTTCTTTGTCACCGTCTTTTACCGTGTTTTTATAGACTTTCCAGACACTGACGTAGCCACTCCTGACGCGGGCAATTTCGGGTACCAATTCACCCGGATGCTCGGGATCTTTGTCATCCGGGATGAGGTCTGCAACTGCAGCATAATACCAGTTTTCGGGTTTTCCATCCGCCGAAAGGGCTTCATCCATCAACAGATTGCAGTCTTTATCGAAAGTTTTATAGGAAATGATTTCGCTGTTTCCATCCCGATCCAAATCTGCAACGACAGGAAGGTAAGCGTGTGCACCATACGTTGCAGGCAAAGTGAACTGGCATTTGTAGCTATCCCAATTGTCTCCGGCCAGCACACCGCGCGTTGTAACGACTTCGACAGAACCATTGCTGTCGATATCTACAAATTGCGGGTGCATATCCACCATATAAATATTTGACCATATAAACCCGGCGATATCCGTGATTTTAGCACCACCTAAAATAGATCGCTTAACCTTCCACTCATATTTATTTTCGTCATTTTTGATGATATTAAATGCATATAAGCCGGATGTCTCAGGCGTTTTTGTGTAAGAATCTACAAGTACTTCCACGAGGCCATCATTATCGATATCCGCTGCCCCAAGATCATCGTGAGGATTAAAGGGCATGGAATCATTCACGGCAATGACTTCGCCGGTATCGCCGCTCAAAGCATACAGCGCATTTTTATCGAGATCGACAAAGACGACCTCCGGAATATCATTTTGATTGATCTTGCCATCCCCATTATCATCGGTCAGATTGACAACGACAGGCGTGCCATAAACATGGCCTTCCCAATGCCATTTGACCTTCGGGCTGAATTTGCCTACTTCGGGATGATATTCACAGACATTTGGCGATTCAGAAGCCTTGACACAGGAATTGCTCGCCGGATCACAGAATTCGTCCAGATTGCATTCGTTGGAATCCTTACATGCAGTTCCCTTGGTCAGACATTTATTAAAAATGCATATTTCATTATCATTGTTACAACATAAATCTTCATTTTCACCGCATCTCGTCTGTGTTTCCAGACATGCTGGTTTACATGCCTTCTCATCAAGACAGATTTCTCCGTCGCCACAACAGACTTCGTTACATCGTTCGTTCGAACCGCAGTCAAGGACACACCTCATCTCATCCAGGTCACAGAGTTCATTGCTTTGGCAGCAAAAAGTCATTTGAGACTGTTCATTGACGCATCGGTGTTCACTTTCCTGACAGACAACGGCACATCCAACGTTGTCCAGGCATTCCTGTGTCTCATCACAGCAAAATCCATTGCATTCGGGAACACCCTCCGAGCAAAGTCCCCCACATGTGTTGGTGATGGTATCGCAAGCCTGCCCTTCTTCGCAGCACGAATCCCCGCAATGGACATCGCACGTGAACGTACACTGGTTGTCAACGCATTCGCGATCTCCCGAACAGGCTGGGTCGCATATCTTTGATTTGTCAATACATCCGCTGTCTGTACATGTTTGATCCGGACCACATCCCGGTTTGCACTGATCCGGGATTGGGCTTTCAGCATCGACACATTTGCCATCCTTGCAGGTCTGATCCGGATTGCATTTGTTATCGCATGCATCCGGTCCAAGGGGTTCATCCGGACCTGTTTTGCCCGGATCATCGATACATTCGCCGTTGTCGTTACATACCTGTCCGTCTGTACATTGACAAGTGCCGTTATCCCCTGAATTCTTGCCAGAGTCAGAATCATCACTGCAGCTCGTGAACCAAATGCCGCTGCATGCAAGGATGGATAAGAAATAAACTGATCGTCTCATATACTGCCTCCTTAAAAATGCCAGTAAAACAACAGCATTTATAGTCGAATCCCAAAGAAGCCTCAACCGTATAAATCCAGTAATCGTTCAGCCCGTTACTGCTCTGCCGGGGCACTGCCCCAGGGTCGTCGAGTTCAATTTTTTCTTGCATTTTTGTTTCACCCCTTCAGGGTGATTTTATGGATGAAATCCCTTTTCCCGGGGGTACGCCCTTCGGGCTCACCCCGGGCTGTAATATTTCGCCCCTTCAGGGCGATTATAATGCAATTATCTCGTTTCCTGCGCTTATCCTCAATGTCAAGCAATTTTAGAACTCGACAGCCCAGGGCCCCTCCTGGAGAATGCCTGAAAATCAACGTCAATGACTTTAACCATTGTGGCGCAAAACATAAATGCAATGATGATGATCCTTCGAGTGACAATTATGTCGGAAAAAATTGCATCGCTCTGATGGGAAATCATGCCAAATGCGAGAATAATGAATGTGTTTGTACTGACGATTATGTCAATATAGATGGTATCTGTGTCGATCCTACGGATAATGAACACTGTGGCGCACAGGAAGGTATTCCCGGCGAAAAATGCGGCCCTCATTCGACATGCGAAAGAAATGAATGTATTTGTACGGATGGCTATGTAAAAGTAGATGGCACATGCGTCGATCCTAACAGCAATGAACACTGTGGTGCCTCAGAGGGCGTTGACGGTATCAGCTGCACAGAAAATTCAAATTGTGTCTCGGGCGTCTGCGTATGTGTGGATGAATACGCTATGCGCGAAGGCAAATGCATTGAAAGCAAGGTGTCCAATAACTATTGCGGTGCCAAAGGAACATGTGATGATCCTGATATGACCAGCGAAAATTATCAGGGAATCAAATGTGACAAAAGTGCAGAATGCATAGATGGAGCATGTGTCTGTAATGAAGGCCTCGTTAAATGCGGAGAAGAATGCATTAACCCGTCTTTGAGCAATACCCATTGTGGTGCAAAAGGCGATTGTAATTCCGAAGACGCCAAAAGTGATCATTACCAGGGTGCCGTCTGCGAAGAAGGACTCATGTGCGGTGACGGGTTATGCCGTCACCTCAATGGCTGTATTGACAATACATGTTCCCTGAATGATTGTCACAACACAAATGAACAATGCGGAATGCAATGTATGAATTGCAAAGACTACGGACATACAAAAGACGGTTTTTGTAAAATTGACATAGGCGTTTGTGAATTTACAGAATGCAACGTCAATTACCACCTCAATGCTGATAAAACTGACTGCATTGAGAATTTGAAAGAAGCGTGTGCTCCTGTCAGTTCGAGTGATGCCAAAGATTGTACAGCCATAGAATACGCAGCTAAAACCGAATGCAGTGAAGCAGGAATCTGCACCATCCTGCAATGTCAGAAGGGATACCATCTGAACGAAACTAAGACGGCCTGTGTGGAAAATAAAGATAATGCATGCGCCCCGGTTGATTCAAGCGAAGCTAAAAATTGCAACATCGAAAATGATGCCCTCGTGGGGAAATGCAACGATGACGGTACATGCTCGATTGAAAAATGCCGTGAGAATTATCATTTTAACGAACATAAGACGGCTTGTGTTGTAAATACAGAGAGGGAATGTGCACCTCAGAATTCCAATGTGACTGCTGTTTGTGCAGACAATACCATTACAGGTACATGTACAAGAGATGGTATCTGTGATTGCACACAGAATGGCCACCTCCTGGACAATGGATCCTGCGAGGCAGACACGGATGAACACTGCGGAACGCATGACAATGCATGTAGGGCTGACACCAAATGTGACGGCGGAGTTTGTTATGCAACAAGCTGCAACTCAGGTACAAATTCCTATCTCTGCGCAGAAAATCATAATACAATTTGCCGCCCGTGGAACACAAAAACGAATTTCCAATGTATTGATTTAACTACACATAATGAAAAATGCTTTAAAATTGTTTTTGGAGATCAGGGACAATATAGCGAATATCGCAATTGTACAGACAATACTGCCGGAAGAGGTACAACTGGAAAATGTATCTACGATCCTGAGCATGCTTTATCACTGTCGGCAACAGGATATACCTGCGAATGCAAAGATCCTAATCAGAATTTTGAACATCCCAATGATGGCAATGGGCTGTCATACCGATGTGTTGATAAAAATTAATATAATTATATCTCAACTTTTGCCCCCATATTATTAAGGATTTTTGCG
>DGWW01000186.1 GCA_002395385.1 Myxococcales bacterium UBA4248 | reverse complement strand
AAGAATAACGGCAATCCCATCCAGATTCGGAAGCTGACGCCGATTCAGATGCCCCATGTGGACATCAATGAGCTGAAACGTGGACGAAAAGCGTTTACCAAGGAAGAATGGATGGACGTGATGCTACGCTCTATTGGCATGGAACCAGATACGCTGTCCATTCGCGAAAAATGGCTTTTGCTGGCGCGTATGCTTCCATTGGTGGAGAACAACTTCAATCTATGCGAACTTGGGCCAAGAAGTACGGGAAAATCCCATCTGTTCAAAGAGATTTCGCCCAACAGCATTCTCGTTTCCGGTGGGCAAACGACGGTGGCAAACCTGTTCTACAACATGGCGCGGAAGCAAGTTGGTCTCGTTGGGCTTTGGGATTGTGTGGCTTTCGACGAAGTGGCTGGCATCAACTTCAAGGACAAAGACGGCGTCCAGATCATGAAGGATTACATGGCATCGGGCTCGTTTGCGCGAGGCAAAGAAGAGAAAGCCGCCAGTGCTTCGATGGTTTTTGTCGGCAACATCAATCAGAGCGTGGACGTACTCTTAAAGACCAGCAGCCTGTTCGACCCGTTTCCACCCGAGATGGGCACCGATACTGCGTTCCTCGACCGTATGCACTGCTATATCCCTGGTTGGGAGATTCCGAAATTCCGCCCGGAGCATTTTACGAATGATTACGGCTTTATAACAGACTATCTGGCAGAGTTTATCCGTGAGCTGCGCAAGGAACAGTACGGCGATGCCTTGGATCATTATTTCCACCTCGGGAAAAACCTGAATCAACGCGATACCATTGCTGTGCGCAAGATGGTTGGTGGCTTCATCAAACTGCTGTACCCGGATGGCGAATACACCAAAGAACAGCTGGAAGAAATCCTGAAGCTATCATTGGAGATGCGCCGCCGTGTCAAAGAACAGCTAAAGAAGCTGGGCGGTATGGAGTTCTATGACGTGAATTTCTCGTACATAGACAACGAAACCTTTGAGGAGCATTTCGTCTCTGTCCCCGAGCAAGGCGGCGGCAAACTGATACCAGAGGGATTGTGCAATCCTGGACAGGTCTATACCGTCAGTCACGGCAAGTCTGGCATGATTGGTGTCTTCCGTTTGGAAAGCCAAATGCTTCCAGGCAACGGAAAATTTGAACGAACGGGCATCGGCACCGACCGAGAGGCGAAGGAATCCTCCAACACAGCTTTCAACTACCTCAAAGCGAATGGAAACAGAATCTGTGGTTCTATCAGCACGACCACCAAGGATTATATCATCAACTACCAGGATTTACAGGGAATCGGAATAACCGGGAAACTGGCGCTCCCAACGCTGATTGCGTTGTGTTCCATTGCTCTTAGCAAGCCAACGTTGAGTTCTATGGCGGTTCTTGGAGAGATAAGCATCAGCGGAACCATGATCAAGGTCGAAGAGCTGGCGAATGCTCTGCAAGTCTGTCTCGATAGCGGTGCAAAGAAAGTCCTTCTGCCCATTACTTCAGCGGCAGACATCGGCACGGTTCCGGCAGATTTGCTCGGTTGCTTTAATCTCATCTTTTACAGTAGCGCTGAAGACGCAGTGTTTAAAGCGCTGGGCGTGGAGTGAGGGGGGATTATTTTATGTCTGTAAACACATATCTACAAGACCTAGGAAGCTCTTTGGTTCTGAGTTCATCTGAAAAATCGAGTATATCCACATCTGTGAATACAATTAAATCTCGCCTCACAGACTATTTCGGAACAAACGTAACTGAGAAAAAGCTATATGGTTCATATTTCCGCGATACAATACTTCCCAGGAAAGCTGACGAAGATTCAGATGTGGACTTGATGGTGGTTTTTAGTAACCCCAAAGGATATATTCCACAGACATTTCTTAATAAACTTAAGGATTTTGCGGAACATTACTACAGCAGGTCAGAAATCTGTCAGTCAAGCCCTACGATCGTTCTTGAATTATGCCACATCAAGTTTGAGTTGACACCTGCTTATACCACCTATGGAACTTATAATATTCCAAAGAATGGTTCTGAATGGATGTATACAGATCCAGATGGCTTCTATTCAAAACTAACAGAATGCAACAAAAATAACAATTACAAGGTGAAGCCTGTCGTTCGAATTCTAAAGCACTGGAATATACAGAAGAATTATAGAGAGCTTGAGTCTTACGAGCTTGAGAAATTGTTGGCAGATGATCTTATGTATGCATGTTTTTACTGCACCTCATATACGGACTATTTGAGATATGCACTTGAGAAAATTAAATATGCAACAAATTATACACGCGTTAGTAAAACCATTAACTATATAGACGAATCACTACGTTTAGAAAGATGTGGTCGTTCACATTTGGCCGTGGATATTATTAAAAAAGTTTTTCCGGAGGTCTAATAATGAGTGAAAGAGATGATATTAACAAATTATATCAGACATCTAAAGTTCTTGAGAAAGTGCGCTATGCGTTTTTTGCTACTGATATTGTAGTTTCACTGATCGCAGCTTGTGTCGGCGGTAATGTTATTTCTTACCTTACATTGGCCCTGGTTATAATAGCCTTTCTTTATATGGCTATATCTATAATCGATGATGGAATTTTGTGGTTTCAAGCTGAGAGCGCAAGAAGGAAAAATAGCATTCAAGTGGCGTATCATGTTAAATTAGATGAATATGAGACTAAAAAGTATTACAACAACAAAGTAAGAGATCCTGACATCTCATATGCAACAAACCTATTTGAGAGCGCTTTCTTCACAAAAGAAATTAGCGAGAAAATGCTTCTTGTCACAGTCATTAAACTGATAGTCGCAGTAGTAGTTCTAATTATTACGTGCCGATTCGTTGCCAACAACAACATACTACTCATTGTTGCTCAAACAGCATTTTCAGCAGTAGTTATTGAAGGTGCTATCAGGTTCATACTCTTCACCCAAAGAATTAAGACTTTATATGCAGAGGCCTATCATGAGTTGATTACTATAGGCATTACATCAGCATCTCAGAGAGTGTGGCTAAAATACTTTTGCATTGAATATGAAAGTATTAAGGCACACTATCGTATTCGTTTAAGTGAATCATTGTTTCACAAACTAAATCCAAGGTTGTCTGAAAAATGGAAAGAAATTTGTAAACAAATTAAAATGTCAAATTAAGCGGGCTGTGCTCTGTACTCTGGATTGCAGCGATTTCTTTGAGGTGCTTCGAACTCTCCGTCGTATCAAAAAGCTGTGTACACATGTGGTGGGCACACTTAGCTAAGGAGAAACGCGATGATACGACAATCAGCAAAAAGAATGAGCGCAAGTAAGCACAGGCTTGAGAGAGCGAGCTTCGAGCGGACGAAATCACCAGCAATACCAGGACTAAGAGCATGTAAGCGCAGGCATGTAAGATTGTCACAGACACACACTATCCTATGAGGAGATGCCTTGATCTCGATTCCAATTTACCTATACACATGACTTAATATATCCCATCATAAAGATTCGCAAACATATACAAACAGGCGGCATGAAGCTGCCTGTTATTGTATTAGTGCTAAACGCGTTCGACGTTATTTGTTGAGTGCTTCAAACACCTTGGCTCTTTTCACATAGGCAGAATATGAGTCACAGGGAGGTTTGCGTCGTCCTGCACAGTATGAACGAGCGATATGGAGGTGGTGAAATGATGGAAGAAATCACACGTAACTTGAGCGAATCGACTGCAACCTCTGTGGATGCTTATATGGCCACATGGATAACTCTCGCAATACTCGCATTCCTGCTCATAGTCGTTCCACTGATTGAACGAATAGCAAAGCTCGGAGAATGCGTATCTCGTAGATGGGTTATAGTAGTGATTATGACCACATTGATGATTTCCGTCGTGATCAACTTTCAGCATTTGAATGACTCTGTTCGTGAGGTCATTATCATTGGCGGTTTCATTGTTGGAATTTCCTATATTTTATGCGCTCGGTTGAAAAGTCACTTGCAAAGGGATGATCGTTCGGTGTCAAACGCATAGAGGGTGAGTGTCAGAACAAGCGTGTCGAAGTCGAAATGAAACCCACTACACAGAAATCAGTGGAAACTGCCGAAGACAGCAAAGACTGCAAGGGTGAAGCAGGTGAGTGAAATTGCCATTACCATGTCAATGAGCGGATGGCATTGCTCTTCTGCTCTGTTCGCCGAAATGTAATGTGGACGAATACATTATCCTATGCATTGACGGTGCCTTTCGATTGTGCGGTTCGCATCAATATTGATTACGATCCATTGGAACGTGCCACCGCACGAAACTAATAATTATTGTATAAATTTGTACAAGGGGGTGTCTCTCGTTCGTTTATTGATACGGGTCGAGAACGAGGTGCGTGTCATATTTGTACAAATTTTTGGACACTCACTTTTTATGGGTTGACAAAACCCAGTAAAATAGCCATGCTTAAGGTATGGCGTGATTATCAAAAAATAAAATTCAATTCTTTTCGACCATAAAAATTAAAAAAAATCACACCACGCAAATCAAGCAATGGCGCGGTTTTGCGGCCCACCTCTAAATTTCCCCCGGCGGGGGAGACTTGCTATGACGTCGCCCGCGTATCGGTAACAGCGGGGCATGCCCCGCTGCCGATAGCGAGGCGGCCAAAAGGCCGTAGCGAGCTGTAGGCACGTGTCGTGACACGTGTCAAAGCGAGCCCCCATCAAAAAATCCCTCGCTTTATGTGATTTGGCGAGTTATGGTGAATGCGTAGAGACGTTTCGTGAAACGTCGATGCCGTTTCGTGAAACGTCGATGCCGTTTCGTGAAACGTCGATGCCGTTTCGTGAAACGTCGATGCCGAGCCGTGTCGTGACACGGCTCATCGAGCGGTAGATGCGAGCGAGTTCCGCCATACAACGGAGGCGATGCAATGAGCCAGGAAAAAAGATTAAAACCGTTTGGGGAAATTCCCGAGAGCTTTCGGGGGTTAAAGAACGAAGGCATATATTATGTTGACAAGACAGGGTTTATACCATTTTTGCTTTCGCAAAAATGCAAAATATGCGTCTTCACTCGCCCGCGTCGATTTGGCAAAACCCTGATGTTGCGGACACTCCAGACGTTTTTTGAATATCGTCTCGATGCAGACGGCGTGCCCGTGGATAACCGTCAGTACTTTGAAGGCCTCAAGGTCATGGATGCCGGCGAGGATGTGCTCAAAGAAATGGGGCAGTATCCGGTGATATCGCTGTCGTTAAAAGAAATGCGCAACGACTCTTTGGCGGAGATGGCCGATAAACTGCGCACAGCTTTGGCTTCTGCATGTGATGCGCACGCCTATTTGCTGAACCATCCTTCTCTCCGCGAGGCTGAGCGTGAGGAGTTCCGGGAAATACTTGATAAGTGTGAGAAACAAAGCGCACTAGAAACGGCGCTTGGCAATCTTTGCAATTGGATTTATAAAGCCACAGGCAGTAAGACTGTCATTCTCATCGACGAATACGATGTGCCGTTGCAGCAGGCAGCGATTTATGACAACCATCATCCAGGAACGGATCTATTTGAAAAGACTGTAAAACTCGTTGGTAATTTTATATCATGCGGTTTCAAATCCAATAATAACCTCGCTTATGGCATCATCGCGGGCTGTATGTGTGTCGCAAAAGAATCTATTTTTACTGGCATGAACAATCCCGGCGTAATCGATGTGATGACAATACTTCCCGATGAATACTGGGGCTTTACCGAAGAAGAAGTCATGCAGATGCTTCGTTATTATCATATTGAAGATAAGTATCCCGAGATAGAGCGATGGTATGATGGTTATAATTTCGGTGGTCGAAAAGTCTTTAATCCCTGGAGTTTGCTCAATGCAATTCGCGGTTTGGTGAATGGCGAGGGGGAGGATGCCATTCAAGCGTATTGGGTGATGACGAGCGGCAATGATATTATTGATGATGTCATCGAACGCAACCCGCAGCATCGGGAACTTTTGGCCAAAATGATGCTTGATGAAGCCGTTAAAGTAAAAATATACAAAAATATTTCTTACCGCGATTTGAAAGTGAATCCTGATGCGATATGGAGCTTTTTATTATATACAGGTTATTTGAAGGCTCTGCGTGTTGCAAAAGATGAAGATGATTTATTGGAAGCAGATGTGACGGTTCCAAATACTGAGATCAAAACAGTGATGCGTGCATCGCTCCGACATTGGTGGAAAAATATAAAACTTGCCCGATACGATGCACATGCTTTGCTCCGTGCATTGATTTGTGGCGATATTCCGAATGCCGAACGTGAAATAAAATTAGTATTGAGCGACAGTACGAGCGTGTTTGATTATAACGAAGTCTTTTATCATGGGATGCTCGTGGGACTGCTTGGAAACGTTGCTATTGTGCGTTCGAACGACGAATATGGCGAGGGACGCCCGGATATTGTCGCATTGGCTGAAGATACGGGGGTGATATTAGAAGTTAAATGCGTGACGCCGAAGGCGTTAAAGAATGCTGGTATTCAAGATAATGATAGAGCAAAAATTAAAGCTATGATGGCGATCAAACTGGATGAAGCGGCAAAACAGATTCATGATCATGAATATATAGAAGCAGTTTTGGATGATGAACCGATTGCCCGCACGGTGAAAGCTTATGCCGTGTGTTTTTGTAAAAAATGGTGTGTGATGCGGGAGGCAAAATGAGCATGCCGTATTTGTGACTGCAAGTGGCATGCATGCCTTGCCACTTGATCGCAAATAACCGCCTGCATCATCCCCGGATGCAGTTTTTTCGAACTGTTGAACAAATTTTGGAGATGAACGTTTTCCCTTGAATTGCGCGGTGCTTCGTTCATAGGGCATCTGTGCGTATCGCTTGCAACAATCATGATAATCGCCCGTATTGCGTAAAACGCAATAGGGCGATATGAAGGCGTATCGCGCCGCAGGCGCGATAGCCGAAATACACAAAATAAACAAAAACTCTATGTAAAGACGTTCCATGAAATGTCTCTAGGTAATCTCCCCTGTAAAGACGTTCCGTGGAACGTCTCTCTCATCTCTACGTACAACCGTGTCGTGACACGTCTCTCTCATCTCTATGTCGTGACACGTCACCTTAAGGTATCTATGGCATCACAACTGTTTACTCCTGTAAAAATCGGTCCCGTCGAGCTTCGCAATCGCACAATCCGTTCGGCGGCTTTCGAGAATATGTGTGTCGATAACGGTCCGTCCGAGGCACTTTTTAATTATCATACGGCCGTGGCGCGCGGCGGTATCGGCATGACGACGGTGGCTTATGCCTCGATCAACCAGAGTGGCTTGTCGTTCAAAGGGCAGCTGTGGATGCGCGAAGAAGCCGTGCCGAAACTCAAGGAACTGACCGACGCGATTCATGCCGAGGGGGCCAAGGCGTCGATTCAGGTCGGGCATTGCGGCAACATGACGCATCGCAAGACGTGCGGCCAAAAACCCGTGGGTGCATCGAGCGGATTTAATCTGTACAGCCCGACGTTTGTGCGCGGCTTGACGGTTGAGGAAATCGACCAGTTTGTAAAGGATTTTGTGCATGCCGTCGAGCTGTGCAAGGAATCTGGCTTCGATTGCATCGAAATTCATGCGGGCCATGGCTATCTGATTTCGCAGTTTTTGTCGCCCTATACCAATCACCGCAAGGATGAATATGGCGGATCGCTCGAAAACCGCATGCGCTTTATGGTGCGCGTCATTACGGCGGTTCGCGAGGCATGCACGCGTCTTGAACTTGGGCTAGTCGTCAAGGTCAACATGCACGACGGCTTTAAGGGCGGTATGCAGTATGACGAATGTCTGCAGGTCTGCAAAAAACTCGAGGAACTGGGCGTCGATGCGCTCGTCCTGACTGCCGGGTTCGTTTCGAAAGCGCCGATGGAAGTCATGCGCGGAAATATGCCAATCAAAACCATGGCCTATTATATGGATATGAAGGAATTCTGGTGGCTCAAGTTTGGCGTGAATATGGTTGGCAATATCATTGTCCCGCCCGTGCCTTACAAAGATGGCTATTTCCTCGAGGATGCCAAAAAATTCCGCGCCGAACTTAAACTGCCGCTCATTTACGTCGGCGGTGCCTGCAGCCGCAAAATCATCGACGAAATCCTCGACGCCGGCTTCTGCGCCGTCCAGATGGCACGCGCACTCGTGCACGATACCGATTTTGTCAACAAACTTCGCGATGGCGACGAAAATACCGTCAGTGGCTGCAATCACTCGAATTACTGCATCGGCCGCATGTACACACTCGACATGAAATGCCATTGCCAGTGTGACGATGAAATTCCTCCCAAACTCAAGAAAGAAATCGCCAAACTCGAGGCGAAATGGGGACAAAAGAATGTATAGTTTTTTACAAACGGATTTGCTCAGGCCTAACGGCCTTCGCGTGAGTTTTTTTGTATGATTTAACAAACGGATTTGCTCAGGCCTAACGGCCTTCGTTGTTTGTTTTTTGTTTTAACAAACGGATTTGCTCAGGCCTAACGGCCTTCGCTGTTTGTTTTTTGTTTTAACAAACGGATTTGCTCAGGCCTAACGGCCTTCGCGTTTTTAAATCGTGAGCAACGTTAGTTGCGAACAAATCCGTTTGTAAAAAAAAACAAAACCAAAACGTGAGCAT
>DGWW01000347.1:2878-13492 GCA_002395385.1 Myxococcales bacterium UBA4248 | reverse complement strand
AAGTATTTTGGGAAACAGGAGCGTACTCTAGGACTAAATAGTTATTATCCATTATCCATTGCTAATTCGATTCGGGCGCCATCATTTCGGGGACAATTTTATGCATGGCTGCACGCACTGCTGCATTATCCTGGCTGTCACGATAGGCTTTTAGCTGCTCGATGGCCGAAGAAATCGTAGCCAAATCGACTTTTTGCAACTTGCCTACATATATTTTGGGATGTCCCGTACGGTCCATGTGCTCCTCATTGAACCCGAGTTCTTCGAATAATTTTTCACCCGGGCGGACACCTGAAAAAACAATGGGAATATCTCTTTCGGTTTTCCCGCTCAGACGAATGAGATCCCGCGCCAGATCGACAATTTTTACGGGTCTGCCCATATCCAGGACGAAAATCTCTCCATTCCCCCCCATCGTAGCGGCCTGCATCACCAGCTGACTCGCTTCCGGAATCGTCATAAAATAGCGCACCATATCGGGATGCGTCACCGTCAGCGGACCACCGGATTGAATCTGGGATTTAAAGAGTGGCAGCACACTGCCCGTCGAACCGAGCACATTGCCAAAACGCACAGCACAAAATCGAGTCTTTCCAAGCCCGGACATAGCCTGAATGTAAAGCTCGGCAATTCGTTTGCTCGTTCCCATGACACTCGTCGGATTCACCGCTTTATCCGTGGAAATCATCACAAAAGCATCGCTGCCCGCCTCAACTGCACAGTTGGCAATGCAGGCCGTGCCTTCGACATTGTTGCGAATGGCTTCACCGGGATTATATTCGAGCATGGGGACATGTTTGTATGCAGCCGCATGAAAAATGACTTCTGGTTTGCATTCCTCAAAAATCTCGCGCATCCGCGACTCATCACAAATATCAGCAAGTCGGGGGATGATGCGGGTTTTATCCGTCCTCATCTGATTCAGTTCACGCTCAATTTCATAGAGAAACAGCTCACAGCGCTCCAAAAGAACGAGTTCAGACGGCTCAAATGCAAGTACCTGACGGCACATTTCACTGCCGATAGACCCGCCTGCCCCAGAAATCAGAATGCGACGTCCGGATAAAAACTTCGATATCTCTTCCTTATCCAGTTGAATCGGATCGCGATGAAGCAGATCTTCTACGGATATTTCGCGCATTTTCCCAATATCGACTGCACCCGACAAGAGATCTGTCATCAGAGGGACGATTCGGGTTTTTATCGACACTTCCGAGAGAGAATCCAAAATGCGGTTCAAATTTTCACTATCTGCATCCGATTGTGAAATGATTGCCTGTGTCACCTCATGTTGTTGGGCAACGCGTCCCAAATCCCCGATTTTTCCAAGTACGGGAATGCCAAACACGCGCTCACCATCCGCAGTCAGCTCGTCCGAAATAAAACCAACCACTTCAATCCCAAGTTCTGGATGAAGGCGAATGGATTCTAAAATCATTTTGCAGCCGGATCCGGTACCGATGACGAGCGTCCTCTCGGGTGTACCTTTCCGCTTGGGAAGTTCATGCGTTTGGTTCTGAAAACGTTCGTAACGCATGCGGTGAACCACGCGAATACCAACGCTGCCAAGAACGGCAAAACATGGGTTCATGCAAAGCACGCCCCACGGCAAGATGCCATTTTGAGCCCACACATAACTATCGCTCAGCGCGCCCAAAACCACTCGCTCAATCACAAAAGGAATCTGCGCCAGGACTAACGCCAAAATGATGCGATAAACATCCGATAGCGAAACAAAACGCCATGCACCTTTGGTTGCCCCCGTCAGCACCAGTGCTGCATATTCTGCTGCCACAACAAAAGGCAGATGTATGCACATTCGTTTGAACCATAACATGTCAAATGAAAGATCCAAACGAACAAAGAATGCCACCGCAAAAAACATGGCAAGCAACACCAATTCTACACAAATCCTCAAAATGGTGTTTCGTGAACGGTATTTTTCTATTCTCGGGGTCATAGATTCGTTTCTGATTGGAGCCTTAATTCACAAACGGATTTGAGAGCATCTATGATACTGTGCATGGATGCCGGATTATGTATTGAGCAAAATTTTACGCAATGCATCGCAAACGCGTGCCTGATCCGACATGGACAAAGAACTGCCCGATGGCAAACACAAGCTCTGATTAAAAATAGATTCACATACGCTGCCGCCCACACAATCACACCGCTCAAAAACGGGCTGTAAATGCATCGGTTTCCATGCCCAGCGTGTTTCGATGTTAAACGACTCCATCGCCTGCCGGACATCTTCGGGCGATTTTTTCAAAATAGAATAGTCAATGCCGATCACCGAAAGCCATTTGTTCGAAACAGCCCCCTCTGGTTCCGGCATAAAGGAAATGCCTTCAATATCACCAAGCATTTCCTGATATCGCGCAAAAATGGCACGGCGTTTGGCAATGCGATCCCCGAGAACTGTCATCTGGCCACAGCCCACTGCCGCAAGAAGATTGCTCAACCGATAATTATAGCCAATCGTTTCATGGTGATAATAAGGCCGTTTTTCGCGAGCCTGTGTTGCAAGGAAACGCGCTTTCAATACGAGAGCTTCATCTTCCGAAACGAGTGCCCCGCCACCCGAAGTGGTGATGATCTTATTTCCATTAAAGGAAAAGCCACTCACACGTCCAAATGTACCGCAGAGACGGCCATTTCGAAGCGAGCCCAATGCTTCCGCACTGTCTTCCAGAATGGGAATGTCATATTGAGCACATATCGCTCCAATCTTCTCAAAATTCGCGGGTATGCCATACAAATCGACCACAACAACGACTTTGGGAAGTCGACCGGCACGGGCATCTTCTTCGAGTTTTTGCTGCAGTAAAATGGGATCCATCTGCCAGCTTGCGCTTTCCGAATCGATAAACACGGGTTCCGCACCACAATATCGAATCACATTGCACGAGGCACTAAAGGTAAAATCCGAACAGTAAACCCGATCACCCGATTTCACACCAAGAACGAGTAGTCCCAAATGAAGCGCACTCGTACCAGAAGCAAGTGCACACACATGTTTTCCACCCAAATAAGCCCCCAATTCGCGCTCAAACCTGTCTACAAACGGCCCCAATGGCGCTATCCAATTGGACGCAAATGCTTCTGAAACCAGCTTCTCTTCCAAACCGCACATATCCGGCGGCGATAAAAAAATGCGTTCTGACATATATCTTCCTGAATTTTATTGTCTGCAAATGCATAAAAAAACCGAACATCCGTCCTTACGCACGATCGCATTCTCCCTTACGGAATGACAACGCATGTCCTTATAGCGCTTTAACTCGTTCACTTCGACATAAAACATTTTTTTCTTATCTGCATTCTGTGATAAAATGTTGTCTGTGCTTTATTTAAGGCACACTTAACGCTATAATTCATTTGGTTTTTAGCTTCTGTGGAGGGAATATGCCAAATCCAGACAGAAACAAACACTCACATGGGTTTACACTTGTCGAACTCATCATCGTCATCTGTATTCTGTCCATTTTGGCCACAATCGCAGTACTTGTCTATAAACAGGCAAAAGTCTCTCAGTACGATGAGGAAGCAATTGCCACATTAAGTGACCTCTATATGCAGTCCAATGAACTGATTACGACCTGGGGCGTCGGAGCCAACGCCAGTTACGAAATCCCCTCTGGATGTCTGGGCGTCAACCCGCCAGATGCCAACATGACAAGCGGCGCTGGGCAAATGAGCATAACCATTGCCAACTGGCAAAAACTGGGACTCTTCATCAACGGTCTCCATCATTGGCAATATCAAGTTTGTTTTGGACATTTCGCGGGCGTAAACGCCACCGATAAACCAGAAGGTTTTATCATCGTCGCGTACAAAGATATCGATGGAGCCGATCGTTACATCGTCTATGGATCCGGCATCGAATCGCCAATTGTGAATGCAACCGAAATTCCAGACTATGCCCGTCTCGAAGATACCGTCATGAATTCCATGACGCTAAAGCCCTAACCGAATTTTCAATCCCCACTTCGGAGACATACTTATGAAAGCCCATGGTTTTACACTCATCGAGCTCATGATTGTCGTTGCCATCATTGGTATCCTGGCAGCAACGGCAGTTCCGCTTTACCACGCTTACGTCGACGAGGCTGCGCGCTCCGAGGCCAGAACGACACTCGCCGATCTCGCATCCAAAGAGGAAGCCTATTTTTCCTCGTGGAACAGATACATCGCTACAGGTAGCAGTCAATACAACGCCGGGGCGACCAGTGCCGGCACACGCTCCGTACAAAAACCAACCGGTGCCGATGTCAATGCATGGGCTGCGCTCGGGATAGCTAATGATAATGTTAGCGGCCTTTGGAATGGGCCGGTCTATTTTAGATACCAGGTCATTAGTCCTGCACCAAATTCGACCTATAGAGCATGTGCACATCGCTATTTATCTGGCGGAACGACCGAAACTTTCTCTCTCTCGAATGCAAACCGACGCGCCTTTGTCGAAAATCACGCTGATTGTGCCACCAATTGATTTTTTCTTTTTTTGCGGCTATTGGCTTTGCCAATACGCCGCCATTTCGCGCAGCTTTTTGCTGCGCAAATACGCGGCGCGTTTTTCTTTTTTTTTCACGCACGCATCTCATATACACAAGGACGTTACGGTACGAGAGCCTTTTTGATTAGGCAACGTTGCTGCACGGATGCCCCAATGTGCCCATACACATACGAATCATGAAACCGCTCTTATATTGTGTGATTTTTATCTCAACGCTCTCACTCACTCAGTTCATTCACAAGGAGGCACACGCTGATAAACTCCAATGGCTCGCTCAATGCGCTCCCTATCGAACGCAGGTCGAAGCCATTCTCTCTGAAGAAAAAGTATCGCTCGACTACTATTTCCTGCTCGTCGCCGAATCCAAATGTACGATCAATGCCGAATCTTCCGAAGGTGCCAAAGGATTCTGGCAAATGGTCAAATCAACTGCAAAACACTACGGATGCTCGGATCCACATGATCTCGAAAGCGCTACGCGTGCTGCTGCCGCATACATCAAACATCTGCAGGAATCCTTCAAAAATTTCGATGATGTCATCGCTGCCTACAATATGGGCGGCCACAATCTCAAAAAAAAAGGACGATCAGCATCTGCACAAAAACTCGTTCATGCCGTCAAATACCTCAAAAAACTGGATTCAAAACATCCTAACGGAACAACCAAAGATAAACCACAATAATCCAGACTCTGTATGGCGAACGTATTGATAAGATCTGAGCTTTGAACTTAGAGCTTGGAGTGAATGGCTGTATTCTCAAAACTCAAAGTTCTAAGCTATGCTCAATCGTTTTCCACCACTGGTGCGACGCCTCCCCTCAGCATGCGCATGGCATTTATGACGGCCAGGACCATCACACCAACATCGGCAAATACAGCTGGCCATAAGCCAATGGCTCCCATGGCACCCAATAACAGGAAAAGGACTTTTACAGAGATGGCAAACACAATGTTTTCCATCACTATCGTGCGAGTCTTGTGGGCAATTTCAAACGCATCCACGAGTTTTGCAGGCTCATCGGTCATTAAAACCACATCCGCCGCTTCAATTGCTGCATCTGCACCTAGACCGCCCATCGCTATCCCCACATCGGCACGGGCTAAAACCGGCGCATCATTTAGACCATCGCCCACAAAGGCCACACCCTTGTCATTTTTGGGCTGATTCATGATCAATTCAAGTTTTTCCACTTTCTGTTGAGGCAACAACTCTGCAAATACTTCATCAATTCCAAGCTTTTTAGCCACATCCTGAGCTATGGCGGAATCATCCCCCGTTAGCATCACAGTTTTGCTAATCTGTTGTGATTTGAGCTTTGCGATTGCTGCAGCACTGTCCGGTTTAGGTTCATCCGCAATCAAAATACACCCCAAATACACCCCATTCTCGGCAATATATATTTTGGTTCCAACCTCCGAACATGCCTCAAAATCTACATTCTGGGCCGTCATGAGTTTATCATTCCCTGCATACAGTTTCGTCGCTCCCCAGCGTACACTCGTACCCTGCCCCGCAATTTCTGTAAAATCCACGAGTGCATTCACATCCACCTCGATGGCCATGCGCTTCGTATCCTCCAGAATAGAACGCGCAATCGGATGATTCGAAAGGGCCTCTGCATGGGCAGCTGCCGTCATCAACTCCAATTCGGTATGATCTTTAAAAGGTATACGCTGAACGACCTTAAAATTCCCCAAAGTTAAAGTTCCCGTCTTATCAAAGACAATCGTGTCAATCTTGTTCAGCGCCTCGAGATAATTCCCCCCTTTGACGAGCACACCATGACGGGAAGCTGCACCAATACCGCCAAAAAATGTCAAAGGAACAGAAATAACAAGAGCACAGGGACAAGAAATGACAAGGAAGATACAGGCACGTCGCAAACACTCAGACCATGCCCCAATGCCAAATAATGGTGGTATCACGCCAAGCAACAATGCCAAAACGACAACCGTCGGCGTATAATAACGCGCAAATTTGGTTATAAACTGTTCAGCAGGAGCCTTTTTCGAAGAAGCATTCTCAACGAGATCCACAATCTTAGATGATGTCGATTCTGAGAAAATCTTAGTGACTCTTATGGTTAGAGCCGATGTTTGTGTAATACATCCTGAAAGCGCCAAATCGCCAGGATGAACATCCCTGGGAACGGATTCTCCCGTCAACGCACGCGTATCCAAAAGCGAATGACCTTCGACAACCTCGCCATCCAAAGGAATTTTTTCTCCCGGCTTGACAAATATCATCTCCCCAATTGCAACGTCTTCAGGCGAAACTTCACGGTACTCACCTTCACGAATCACAACAGCACGATCCGGTCGTATATCCATCAATTCCGAAATCGCACGACGAGATTTATCCACTGCACGATCCTGGAAATATTCCCCTATTTGGTAAAATAACATAACTGCAACGGCTTCCGGATACTCGCCAATTGCAAATGCCCCAACGGTAGCCAATGCCATTAAAAAATTCTCATCCAGAAAATTGCCCT
Source organism: Myxococcales bacterium UBA4248 (assembly GCA_002395385.1). Taxonomy (GTDB): domain Bacteria; phylum Myxococcota_A; class Bradymonadia; order UBA4248; family UBA4248; genus UBA4248. The sequence goes on along the minus strand of DGWW01000347.1, from coordinate 6,477 downwards.
TCAATAAATTCCGCCCTGCTCTCAACAGAACATCACCGCCCAAAATCAGATACGAAACCACGAGCGGTGGCAAAATCCAGTTCGTCGCCGGCTTTAGCAAATATAAAGCTACAATACATCCCAAAGCCAGAAACCCACCAATCAGTAAACGTCTCAAACGCCACGGAGAATCCTCTTCCTCTTCACGACGATGACAACTTTCACAATGAGGACATGCTATACAGGACGAGAAATCCGGTTGCTTTGTAAATTCATTGTGAAAAACATCCACATCTGGTTCGTGATCGTGCACAATTGCTTTTAATCGAACAAAAACCTGCTCCAGGTCAGCAGATTCATCCAGCTCAAGCATGAGTTTTTGCTTGATCAAATTGAGCTCGGATGTGACCACGCCAGGAATATCCAATGCCTCGTGCTCTATTTTGGATCCACAATTCGGACAATCCAGACCTTTTAAAATGAAGGTTTCTTTCATCGTTCAGCTCCCTATTATTCAAAAAGTTGAACAATCACTCAACTTTCTAAATTAAGCTTTACACAATTCTGTTTAGGATGTCCATAATTAATTTAACATTTTATCAATTGAACAATTATTCAACAAATACAGTTCGACATTTGCTCAATTCATTCTTTGGATTTTTCCTATAAAATGCCGTCTAATTCCGAATTACCCACAATCCACTGCGCATTGATTCCGATCTGGGCGCCTCTGGAACATCCGGCTATATTCTGCGAATGAAACGCCTTCCAGACATGTCGATTCTATTTGTGAGTTGCAATTTAATTGCACATTGCAAATTCACACTCATCCTTCTCTCAAATGATCCAATGCCATATTTAGAATGAGCTTCACATGGTCATCATCCAGACTATAGTAGATGATCTGCCCATCACGTCTGGATCTGACAAGTTTAGATAATTTCAGTGCCTGCAATTGATGGGATACTGCCGATTTGGTGACACCCAATAACGCCGTCAAGTCGGACACACAAAGTTCTCCCCCCTGCAAATAATGCAAAATGCGAACACGCGTAGTATCACCAAAATTCTTAAAAAGCCCGGCAATGCCACTATATTCATCTTCCGAAAGCATCATCCCTTTTACAAGCTCGACAGCCTCGGGATGAATGATCTCATTTTCTATGTTTTTTTTATCCGGCATGATTACTACCAAATTTGCGGGGCTCTCTACCCCATGAAGATTCACCCCAATCCGTGAGCCACATCCACTGCGACTTGCAGCAAATAGAACGCCCATGCAGGACGTACGGATCTTATGAGTCCCCCATTCAGCATTCTGCATGATGCATTATACATTCATCATTCACTCTCTCGGTATCTCACATACCAACTATAGACATTGCGCACGTATTGCTGTGTCTTCTCAAAAGGAATGCCGCCAACCCGTTCGACATTGCCTGGCCCCGCATGATAACCCGATAAAATCAGGTTAATATCTCCATCGTAGCGATCCGAAAGCCGTCTCAAAAATTTGGTCCCCCCCATGATATTCTGCCTCGGATCAAAAGGATCTGTCACCCCCATGTGTTCTGCCGTAGCAGGCATCAGCTGCATCAACCCCATGGCACCGGCATGGCTCACGGCTCGCGGGTTAAAATTGCTTTCTATTTTTATCACCGCCTTGATAAATGCGGCCGGAATTCCATAACTTTCAGAAGCTTCACGAATCATAAGATCGTAATTCTGAGACGCATCTCCCGAATTGGCATTCACGGATTTCGGTTTATCCGATGAATTATCAGCACGACTACCCGCTGAGCGCTTGGATTTACCGGAATCTTTAATAACTTCCAGCAATTTCAAATCACTTCTCGGCTGAGTTGTCAGTATGATCTCTCCATCCTTCGTCTGGTAACGGTAAATATCGGCAAACGCAGGAAGGGCAAACAACCCCATACCGAACATGCTCAAAATAAAAATGATGTTTTTCATAGAACAAATCTGAATTTTACATATTTCCTCTTATCCCCCATCACATATCATACCCGATTTTTGACTCGCTTCAACTACGGAGGGTTTCGAATTCAATCGCTGTCATAACAAAATCACAAAAAATATTGATTCACCTACCTGTAAGCGCTAAACTCTCACCGTCTGACACAGGGAAAGTACCCTGTCGTCTTTTGAATTGGAGCATTGCCCATTTTTGTGAACGGTTCATGAAAGGGAGGCTATGTTTCCGCAAAAATTAGACCGCACCCAGCTTGGTGCAGGAGATGAAAAATGTCGAATAATAGTTATGTGTTGAGCCTCGGCAAAACCCCTTTGACACGCCTTGAACGTATTTCTTCCATCGTTGGTGCTGATGTTTTCGTCAAACAGGAACGTACCAATCCTTCGGGCTCCGTCAAAGACAGAATTGCCTATTTTATGGTCAAAGACGCGATAGATCGCGGAATTCTTAAACCGGGTTCATCGGATGTCACAATTATTGAGCCTACGAGCGGAAATACTGGCATTGGACTGGCCGCCATTGGTGCAGCGCTCAAAATTCCTGTCGTTCTCGTCATGCCAGAAACCATGAGCATCGAACGCCGCAAGCTCATGTCTATCTATGATGCCAAGTTCATTCTCACGCCTGGCGCTGCTGGAATGAAAGGGGCCATTGCAAAGGCAAATGAAATTGTTGCCGAAAATCCCGCTCATTATTTTATGCCAATGCAGTTCGACAATCCTGCAAACGCCCGGGCCCACTACGAGACGACCGGGCCTGAAATTGCCGAAATCCTCGGTAATGATGTCGACATCATTCTCGCCGGCGTTGGAACCGGCGGAACACTGACGGGTATTGGACGTTTTTATAAAGAACTCAATAATGATATCCGTATCATTGCAGTCGAACCCTCTACCTCACCCGTCATTGGACAAAAACTCAGAGGCGAGGATATCAAACCCGGCCCACACGGTATCCAGGGGATCGGGGCTGGCTTTGTGCCCAAAGTTCTCGATATTGCGCTTCTCAACGATTCCATCGGCATTGAGACCTCCGAAGCCATTCACCAGGCACGCGATCTCATTCATCTGGATGCCATTTCTACAGGTATTTCCGGCGGCGCAAATATCGCTGCTGTACTCGAACTTCACCGCCGTGGTGCCATTAAAGCCGGTTCCAGAATAGTCACGGTCATTCCCGATGGCCTCGACAAATACCTCTCCACTGCATTGGGTGAATAATCTCATACAATCGTTCACAAAAAACGCCCCAGTCGGGGCGTTTTTTTGTTTTTTCATTGAAAACGGCTCGCTGTGCACGACCACGCAGACGCGCACCAGAGCATGCATTTTTACCCTATTTAAATGAAGGCTCTGTTCAACAAGTGTGGATATTTTTTTCACAGATAACGTCCATCCTAGCTTAGAGCTTAGAGCTTAGAGCTTAGAGAATGGCTTGGTCACTCAAAGCTCAAAGCTCAAAGTTCAAAGCAATGAAATGATTTAGCTATCGGAACAAGTCATATCCACGGTGGTTAAACATCGCCTAAATGAATATTATTGTGCTGGACATAGATAATGACAATACATGGTTTGACAGTGGGGCATGCCCCACTGTCAAATAAGCCACATGCCCCACTGTCAAG
>DGWW01000347.1:0-2773 GCA_002395385.1 Myxococcales bacterium UBA4248 | reverse complement strand
GTAAGCCACATGCCCCACTGTCAAATAAGCCACATGCCTCTACTGTCGATAACCATGGCCGTAACAATAGAACGCCATTATCACTAAGCCTCTGCCATTCCCTTTAGTTTTGCATATTCAATTCCGAATTCCGAATTCCGAATTCCGAATGAATAAACAATTCCGAATTAAAATGGCGCGGGCGTATTGGACGCAGGCCAATAGACCGCGCGGCAAAGCGTATTGGGCGTACAGCGCCCAATAGCGACGCCAACAATACGCTCTAAAATTACTGCCAAAACATGAATCCATGTTATAATCAGATGGGCAAATTTTGCCTCACTCTTTCTATGGAAAAAAAAATATGGATTCGATCAGAAGTACAATGCATCAGCTGCTTACGCTGATGGTTAAGCAGGGCGCAAGTGACCTGCATATTTCGACCAACTCTCCCCCTGAACTCAGAATCGACGGCAATCTCGTTCCGCTCAAATCGGACGCGCTCACACCTGCACAAACACGTGCCCTTTGTCTAAGTCTTCTCACGGATGAGCAACGTGCGCGTTTTGAAAAAGAAAATGAGCTCGACTTTTCTTTCGGACTTGATGATTTCGCGCGATTTCGTGGCAACATTTTTTTGCAGCGAGGTGCTGTTGCCGGCGCATTCCGATACATCCCTACCAAAATTCGATCCTTTGAGGAACTCGGTCTGCCCGATATCATGCGTAAAATGTGCGAATTGCCGAGAGGTCTCGTGCTGATTACAGGGCCGACCGGCTCGGGAAAATCCACGACACTCGCAACACTCATCAATCATATTAATCACAATTTTTCGAAGCACATCATCACTGTCGAAGACCCCATCGAATACATTCACGACAATCACTCCAGCCTCGTCAACCAGCGAGAAATTGGTACGGATACCGAAAGCTATCACACGGCCATCCGATATATCCTCAGGCAGGACCCCGATGTCGTACTCCTTGGCGAGTTGAGGGACAGGGAATCGATTGAAACCGCACTCGTTTTGGCTGAAACAGGGCACCTCGTCCTCTCAACATTGCACACCAACAGCTGCGCACAGACCATCAACCGCATCGTCGATGTATTTCCTGCCTCTCAGCAGGACCAGATTCGTCTGCAGCTCTCTTTCGTGCTCGAAGGCGTCGTCTGTCAACAGCTCATGCCAAAAGCATCCGGACGAGGCCGAACCATTGCACTCGAAATCATGGTCGCAACACCCGCAATCCGAAACCTTATCCGCGAAGACAAACTCCAGATGATCTATTCAACCATTCAAACCAGCCGAAACAAAAACGGCATGCTCACCATGAATCAGTCTCTGGCAAACCTCTACCTCTCAAAACAAATTACACTCGAAGAAGCGCTCTCACGCTCAAGCGATATTGTTGAACTCAAACAAATCGTCGGCATTCCGTAAGGAGTTATTATGACCGTTTTCCAATATCGTGCATCCATCACTGCCACTGGAACATCAACCCGCGGAGAAATCGAAGCCGTCTCCGCCGAAGCGGCCACTCAAAGACTACAGGCAAACGGACTCGTCATCCATAACATAAAGCCAAAACCCGAAGGCCTCCCACCCTTAAAAATCCCAGGAACGACGGGTATTTCCAATCGTGAACTCGTCATCTTCTCAAGACAGCTCTCCACGATGATCGACTCCGGTCTGCCGATTGTTCAATGCCTCGATTTGCTCTCCAGCCAGGAACCCAACTACTACTTTAAAAAAGTTCAGCGCGAGGTCAAAGCCGATGTCGAAACCGGTATGACTTTTGCCGATGCGCTCAAAAAACATCCGGCCGTATTCTCCCCACTTTACTGCTCACTCGTTGCCGCTGGTGAAATCGGCGGCGTGCTCGATACCATCCTGCAGCGCCTGTGCGTACAACTCGAAAAGGCCGATGCACTGCGCCGTAAAATTAAGGGAGCTCTCACCTACCCGCTCGGAACACTCATCGTTGCCATCGCCATTCTCATCTTCATGCTCGCCAAAGTCATCCCGACTTTCAAAGACATGTTCGAATCCATGGGCGGACAGCTCCCTGGACTGACACAGCTCCTCGTCGACCTGTCCGAATGGGTACAAAACAACTTCATCTGGATCATTCTCTTTCTCATCGCCGTTCCGACAATCATCATTCTGGCACTCAAACAACGACCCATCAAAAAAGCCGTCGACTCTGCCATGCTCCACATGCCGGCCATTGGCATTGTCATCAAAAAATCGGCCGTCGCCAACTTCACCCGAACGCTCGGTACAATGGTTTCATCCGGCGTCCCACTCATGGATGCACTCCAGATCGTCAGCGATTCTGTCTCGAACATCGCCGTCCAGGAAGCCATTCTCTTTGCACGCTCTCGACTCGCCGAAGGTTCAACACTCGCCGATCCGCTCATGGTCACTGGCGTCTTCCCAAACATGGTCGTGCAGATGATCCGAGTCGGCGAAGAAACCGGTGCGCTCGATACCATGCTCAACAAAATCGCTGATTTCTACGACGAAGAAGTCGATGAAGCCATCGCAGGACTTATGGCAAAACTCGAACCCATCATGATGGTTTTGCTCGCATTCCTCGTCGGTGCCATGCTGATCGGTATGTACCTGCCAATCTTCAGTATGAGTAGCGCCATCAAGACGTAAACTCAGACAATTCTCACAAAAGGCCGCGTTTTCGCGGTCTTTTTTTTTGGATGGAATGGCTCTGCTATTGGCCGCTGCGCGCCCAATACGCTTTCGCCGCGCGGGCTATTGGCCTGCGGCCAATAGACC
>DGWW01000062.1 GCA_002395385.1 Myxococcales bacterium UBA4248 | reverse complement strand
CATTATGAATTAAAGAGATTTCAAATAGTTTGTGAAACAGGAATGTACTCAAGCGCTGAACAGTTACGTTCATCGCGACTTCTTTTTCATCTGAGCCTTGATCTTCTATCCAACCAATTATACATACATGAAGGTGCAAGTATCACCTTGACGCTTGACAATTTGCACTATAACATTTTTTTACACCCTATTTTCACAATAATTCAGGCTATGTGTAACTGTTCAGCCCCTCCTTTGACTTTCATCCAGGAATGTGTATTCAAATGCGTAAAACATACGAAAACGTTAAGGAATCGGTCGGAATGGGGGGAGGGGCCCCATTTCGCACAGGTTGAAAAAAAGTAAAACATTCAAAATATAAAGATTGCGGGTTCCTGGGGCATCATGCCCATATATAGGCGCATAGCGCCTTTCCTTAAATTCCCTCCCTCGCCAATTCGGAGAGGGAGGGATGTCAGGCAAAGCCTGACAGGGTGGGTGAGGTCAGGGTCCGGGGCAGAGCCCCGGCTGAGTAATAACAAAATACGCAGAATACCTTACCCATTGCGCATTCCGAATGACGCATGGCGCATAACACAATACACAATGTTCAATCAGAATAAAAACACAGAAATCGCAGAAGAAGCGCACCAAAATGCCGAAGCGGCCCAATTGACCCAGTCCGCGACACTCTCCCGTATCAATGAGCTTTCTACGCGCAAAGCGAGTATGGGTGAAGTCTGGCGTCTGGCATTCCCGATCATTATTTCGATGGCCTCGATGTCCCTGCTTGGCCTGGTCGATACGCTCTTTATGCGCTGGGTGGGCCCCGAAGCACAGGCTGCCGTCGGCATTGGCAGCCCAAGTGTCTTTTCCATCTGCTCCATTTTTCTGGGGATGATTTCCGGCCTGACGACATTCGTTTCCCAGTACTATGGTGCAAAACGCATGTCAGAGTGTGGCCGTATTCTATGGCATGTCCTGTTCATGGCAGGCATTTTTGGTATTCTGTCTGCATTTTGCCTCAGTCCACTCGTGTACTGGCTCTTGCAGCTCATGGGGACCAATCCGGATATTTTCGACGGTGTCTACGGCTACATGAATATCCGAATCTATGCCTGCCCATGGACATTCATTTCGTATGCCCTGCTCTCGTTTTTGCGCGGGATAGGCGACATGAAGACCCCAGCCCTGGTTTCTTTCTTCGTCGTTCTCATCAATATTCCGCTGACGTACATCTTTACATTTGGGCTGGGGCCCATTCCTGCTTACGGCATTCAGGGGGCCGCCATCGGCACCATCATCGCGCAGGCATTTGAAATGCTGATGTATCTGTTTACAGTGATTGGCAAAAAGAATGCAGAATTGTTCAGCACGCGGCTTTTTCCCAAAATATCCTGGTCTGTCATCAAATCATTCACCCTAGTCAGTCTTCCCATCGGACTGAGCTGGGCCATGGAACAGTTTGGCTGGCTCATTTACGGTTTTTACATTGGTTCACTCCCCAAGGAACAGTCGGCCGCCAATGCCATTGTCCAGGTTTTTATGAACATTGCGTGGATGCCCGGCCTTGCCATCTCGATTGCTGCCACAACCCTCGTCGGCCAGTATTTGGGGGCCAAGAATATTGCCTCTGCAGAACAATCCGCCAAATACAGCATGTATATGAGCGTTGCATGCCTCGTCAGCCTCGGGATTCTGTTCTTCCTGTGCCGCTTCCCCATTGCGTATGCATTCTCGGACAACACCGAAGTCATTCAGATTACGGCAAATCTCTTTTATTTCCTGGTTGTTTACCAGGTACTGGATGCACTCGGTGTCACGACAGCCGGCGCACTGCGTGGTGCTGGCGATACCAAATACCCCATGATCATCATGCTGATATGCATCTGGGGACTGATGGTACCATGTGTCTTCATCGTCGATGCATTCACGGACTGGCAGATTTATGGCGCATGGGCCGTCAGTTCACTGACCGTCATGCTCATGGGACTTTTGTTCTTCCTGCGATTCAGACAAGGCAAATGGAAAAGCATGACTGTAAAATAAATAGTTGACAAACAGCCATCTTTCATTTAAAAGCCGCGCCGTTCTCGGGGCGTAGCGCAGCCTGGTAGCGCGCTTGCATGGGGTGCAAGAGGTCGCAAGTTCAAATCCTGTCGCCCCGATATGAACATCTTTATGACGGGGCGTAGCGCAGCCTGGTAGCGCGCTTGCATGGGGTGCAAGAGGTCGCAAGTTCAAATCCTGTCGCCCCGATTGGCCTAAAGTGATTTCACTTTAGGCTTTTTTTTTATTCTTGATTCAAATATGCTATATGTACTCACGTATGTTCGGAGAGGAAGCAATCGACATCTTCAACCATTATGAGGAGTTTCATTATGCATCGATTTTTACTTGGTATTGCAGCGCTTTCTGCATTGACAATCCTGGCAAGCTGCGGTTCATCCAATCAGACTACGACAACCCAAACCGCCGCTGACGAAGCTGCTGCATCCGCAAATAATGAAGTCGATTGCGATGCATTTATGCAACAGCTGGCCGACAGCTGCTACGCAGTCATTGCCTTCGAAGAAGACGGCGTCACGCCACTTCACATGACTGACGAGGATGGAAATGATCTCGGTGAGGTCGATCAGTATTGGGCCGCATCCTATTGTGAATGCTATGCCCAGCTCGCATTCCAGACCTTTGGCTGCTCCACCGTCGTTTCTCACGAAAAACTCGACGACGAAACCTATGCTTCGACGTATGCCCCCATTGTTTCTGCATGCTCGACATACGACAAATCAGAACAGGGCGAAGAAGCGCTCGTAGATGAAGCCGCACCCACTGCCGAAGAAGCACCTGCTGCCGAAGAAGCGCCTGCTGCCGAAGAAGCACCTGCTGCCGAAGAAACACCTGCTGCCGAAGAAGCGCCTGCCGAATAAGACTGATGAAACGCCCTGATATGCGGATTTTCGATGCTCTTTCGGGAATCGTCCCGAAAGATGCCATCCTTCAGGATGTCTCCATCGGCATTTTCTGGACTTACGTCCAGACACAATACGGAAGTGCAATATCGGCTTCGGCACACCGCTGGTGTGAAGATCCCCCCGGAGCCATCATTCCATTGGCCGGTCGCCTCGAAGGCATGCCTGTCTCTGAACTATTTTCCCTCTACGACAGCGCATCCCTCACCGCACGCTCACTCGCCAATGCTGCGGTAGCTGCATCTTTCCCTGCCAGCCGGATGACGGGACAGATTTTTCCAGGAAAAGCGCAGACCCTGCTCGAAACGCTGTGCATGGCAAAGCCAAAACATATCGCACTCATCGGACACTTTCACTTCGCCGATGAATTGCGCACATTCGGTCATCAACTCGATATCTATGAACTCGATGGCCGATGCGAGCCCGGTGATCTTCCTGATTCGCAGATTCCCAAATACCTGCCCAATGCCGACATCGTCGTCATGACATCCTCGACGATCATTACCCATGCAACAGAGCAGATTCTCGATTCATGCCGACACGATGCATTCAAAATGATCGTCGGCCCGACCGTCCCCCTGCATCCTATCCTGTGGGATTACGGGTTCGATGCAGTATGCGGCTCGATCATTACCGATAATGCACAAGTCTCTGCAACGGCCCGACAAGGCGGCAACCACAAACAAATGACTGGCACCGAGAAATTGAATTTTATAAGACCGGGAACAGAATGAATGCATAATGCTGAATGCATAATGCTGAATGTATGACATCCATAATAATCGACACGCCCCGGAGGGGCGTATCATTCGTAGCAAATAACCGTGGGTGAAGCGCAACGTAACCCACGGGTGGGTAAAGCGCAGCGTAACCCACGGATCGAAGGACAAATCTCATGGATAAAAAAGCAGAAATCGCCATCATTGGCGGCAGTGGACTGAGCGAAATCGAGGGCATGCACGTCCTCGAAGAAATCGAAATGGATACCCCGTTTGGGAAACCGAGCGACCGCATTACGATAGCCGAATACTCGGGGCGTCGCGTTGCATTTCTGCCGCGCCACGGCCACGGTCACCGCATCCCGCCAACGCACGTCCCGTATGCAGCCAACATCTGGGCACTCAAAAAGCTCGGCGTTTTCTGGGTCATTACCTTCTCGGCCGTCGGCAGCCTCAACATCGACATTGCACCAGAGCATTTCTGCATTCCCGATCAGATCATCGATCGCACGCGCCATCGAAAAGACACGTTTTTTGACGATATTGTCGCACACGTTTCATTTGCCTACCCTTTTAATGAGCAGCTGCGCAAGATTCTCATCGATGCATGCCGTACAGAAGGTGTCACGACACACGACCATGGCACCTACGTCTGCATGGAAGGCCCTGCTTTTTCGACCAAAGCCGAGAGCAACCTCTATCGCTCATGGCACGCCGATCTCGTCGGCATGACGGCCATCCCCGAAGCAAAACTCGCCATTGAGGCAGAAATGGCTTATGCCACCGTCTGCCAGGCGACCGATTACGACTGCTGGCTCGATCAGGCTGTGACCGTCGACGAAGTCGTCACACACATGAAAAACAACGTCGCCAACGTCCATAAGGTCATACAGCGCCTCATTCCGATGATTCCCCTCGGAACCGAAAAAAACAACCCCGCATCCTCATCACTCGCCCTTGCGCTGATTACCGATCCGGCCAGAATTACAGCTGCCCATAAGGAAAAATATGAGCTGCTCCTCGGCAAATATGTCGATTTCGAAGGACACCGAAAAGCATAATGGATAGCAGGGAATCCGCCGCACTCGAGCGACGTCCGCAAGTCATGACTTCGCTCGAAAGCAGTTACAATCGCCGACCGCAATGCTGGCAGAATATTTCTAAGACGGAGTGGGATTCCTGGCAGTGGCAGTGGAGGCATCGACTGTTTACGGCCGATGATATCGCCCGTGCCATCGACCTTGCCCCCGATGAAATACAGGCAATACGGGAGGTTGCGCCGATTTTTTCGGCTGCCGTGAGCCCGCATTATGTATCGCTCATTCGACGGGAACTGGGGCTGAACTGCCCCATTCGCATGCAGTGCATCCCTTCATTGCGCGAACTTGAACAGCACCGGGAACTGTCGAAAGATCCACTTGGCGAATATCGCCATGCCGTCACGTCATGCAGCTTTCGGCGTTATCCCGACCGGATGCTCATTTATACGACGCACGAATGTGCGATGCGCTGCCGCCATTGCACGCGCCGAAGCCGAGTCGGACTCAAAGAACAAATCTCAAACGAAGCGATTGCCGATGCCATTCGACACATCCGCAAGAACGATAATATCCGCGATGTGCTGATTTCGGGCGGTGATCCGCTCAGTCTCGACAATCGCACGATCGGCTGGATCCTCACTGAGCTGCGCCAAATCCCGCATATCGATGTCATTCGCCTGTGTACGCGCATGCCCTGCACGCTCCCGCAAAGACTGAATGACCCGGAACTCCTCGATATTTTGAAGCAAAACGCCCCCATCTACGTCAATACGCAGTTCAACCATCCCTTCGAAATGACCGTCGAATCGGCTGCCGCGCTCGAAAATCTTCGCATGGCCGGCTGCATTTTGGGCAACCAAAGCGTGCTGCTCAGAGGTATCAATGACGACGGCTGCACCATCGAAATGCTCAACAGGGCACTCCTTCGCGAAGGCTGCCGCCCCTATTATCTTTTTCTGTGTGACGTTGCCCAGGGAACACACCATTTTCGAACATCGATACAATGCGGACTCAATATCATGCAGCATCTGCGCGGACGCGTTTCGGGACTGGCCATTCCGCATTTCGTCATCGATTTGCCCGACGGCTATGGCAAAGTCGATCTTTGCCCATCAAAGGTAACAGCAACTCCAGACGGCACGATGCATCTGTGCAACTGGTTTGGTGCTGACGTCGAATACCGCGATCCCGAATGACCGCACATCAAAGCGGCGTATTGCCAACGGCAAAAGCCGCGCGGGGGCATCCCAGGGCTGTCGCATTCTAAAATATATGGCTAAATACAAGGCAAAAACAACGACTATACCATGCATATTTGCATGTTTTTTCTAAGTTCATCATGTACAGACGACACGATGTCGGCTGCCGACCGTCGAGCCAGGATGGTGAGACGGGCGGGTTCCAATGGGCATGAAATGGGCATAAAATAAACGTGCAGGGGTTGTAGGCGCCGAAATGAGCACCGTT
>DGWW01000350.1 GCA_002395385.1 Myxococcales bacterium UBA4248 | reverse complement strand
TTTCGCGGAAACGGAGTCCTTTCCCCCTCTCCAAGCTGGAGAGGGGGTGCCCGCAAAGCGGGCGGGGGTGAGGTCTACCCCCGCCGATATCGCCGATTGCTATACCTTCACGCGCTTTCTCGGCCGGGGCACGCAAGGCAGCGTCTATGCCGCCGAACGTAAATCCGACGGTCTGCCCGTCGCCATTAAAGTTCTCCAGATCAACTCCATCCAAAACTGGAAAGAATACGAACTCTTCTGGCGCGAAGCCGAAACACTGCAATCGCTCGACATTCCGGGCGTCGCGACGTTTTACGAAGCCATCGAAAAACTCGACGAAGAACAGCCGCACGCCTACCTCGTCCAACAGCTCATTCGCGGTAAAACGCTTGCAGACACCATTAAATCCGGCGTGCGATTCAGTATTCAGAATGTCTTTTCGCTGGCCATACAAATCATCGATATTCTCGAAAACCTCCATCATCACGATCCAGCAATTATTCACCGAGATATCAAGCCGTCGAATATTCTATACAACGAACAGTTTCATGAGGTGTATCTCATCGACTTTGGTGCCGTGGCCCATCCGCAAAAGCGCGACGGCGGCTCGACCGTCGCCGGTACTTTCGGCTATATGCCGCCGGAGCAGATCTTCGGCAATATCGCCATTCAGTCCGATTTCTACGCACTCGGCGCGACGATGCTCCACATGCTCACAGGCATATTCCCCGGCGAAATATCTGCACAGGTTTACCAAATCGACATTCCCGCCATTTTGCGCGAAAAAGCGCCCGATGCGTCCCCAAACATGGCCGCCCTGCTCGCTTCGATGCTGTCGGCAGACATCGACAAACGTCCCCCCACCGCAGCTCAACTCTGCAAATCCCTGGATCACGTTCTGGCCTATCCCAAAGATGGTATTTGGCAAAAGATTTCCGAAAAATTCGCTGCAATGGACAACAACTTCCATCGCATGATGCGCGTCGAAACCATTGGAAATGCCGACAATAATCCTCGCAAAGAACGCTGGCGGCGAATCAAAAAATTCGTTGCCCATCCACTGTGGAAAACCACAAAGGTCACAATACAATACAGTTACATAAAGCAAAATAATAGTGAAGCTAATGCACAAGAAAATAGTATAAAAGAGCATGTCATAGAATATACTTTTGAAGCGCACAAAAGAACCTGGAAAGGCACGGCTGAAATCAGCAAAATTCAAATAAATTGTCCCGCGCCCTGCCTCGTTCGATATGACCGCCTGTTTCCCAACAATAATATGTTGTTTGCCATCGAATAGAACGCGAAAATATAGATACAATTCAAGAATAATATATATTATACAACATCATATTCTGTATGGTCGCTCGGCTATTGGCAAAGAGACGCGCAGGCCGCACGTCTCTATTGCCAATACGCCTCGCCATCGGGCTATCGGCGCGTCAATAATAGAATTTCCATAACCCTCTCTCTGCTGGAGAGGTTGCCGCTTTAGCGGCCGGGTGAGGTAAAACGCGCCGATACGCCCTCTTACGCTTACCGATAATATCAAATTATGCAAAGATCCCCTTATGATTCCAATTTTTCTACAAGATGGATTTCACCATTCCATACATCCCAGTCTGACTGAATATAAAGACCATCCCGCAATGCCTGATAAATCCATTCATTGGCACGATTAAAGTTCTCTCCGGGAAACGAACCAATATATCGAATATAAGGATCCTGCTTCCCCTTCTTATAATTCCAGACATCAATTTCATATACATTCCAGCCACGGATATAACATCGATCCGGGATCTCATCATAATAAAGATATCGAATGGTTCCATCCACGGATACTTTCATTTTGATATCATATCCTGGTCCCGTAGGCCGTGATTCTTTGACCTCGTATCCCATATTATTTTCTCCTAACCATTGACGATTCACTGCTTCTTCTTTTTCGCCGCCGGCAGTTCATCGTACATCGCTTTGATAACATTGGAGATCAATGCGCGGTCGTCGATATCCGCAAGTATCATTTCTTTTGCGCCAGGATACGGAATTTCGCGTGCTGCGTCCGGCATCATGGCGACGACAGATTTCGTCGGTTTGAGCAAAAACCGATTATCGTAAATCCCGCCAATGACCTTGTCGCGATAATACATCACGTATTCCCCCATCATGATTCGGTATGAAACACGATCCAAATCCGAGAGCTGTTCCAATATATAATCTAAATACTCTTTTGATGACGACATTCCAAATGCCTCCTAAATTCAGGTAATCATGCGGCTTTGTAACTGTCAATAGAATTATTCACTATCCAGACGACAACAATCGTATCACGCACACACCACCAAATATACTTGCCAAAGATACAATCTGCTGCCAGCACACTGGCTTTCTCAGCGAGTGAAATGCCCCCGATTGATCGATGATCAAACCGGCGCTCATGAGCCCGAGCAAACCAACAACCACGGCTGTCCCCGTCCCAATTTGGGGACTGATCCAGGCATTGCCAATCACATAAAAGGCCCCCAAAAAGCCGCCCAGCCACATCCACCACGGATTCTTTCCCGCATCCGGCTTACCAATCTTTAACTCGGGCCGTTGTACACACACCATTAAAAAGAGGGATAATGACCCGACGATAAACGAAACAAGTGCCGCATTGACCGAAGATTTCAGCACGAGTCCCAATTGACCGTTGATTGTAATCTGCAGGGTGCTGCATGCACCTGTACATATTCCGAGAATGCGCCAAAACCATAAGGACAGACCGCCATCTTTTCTTACATCGCCGGATTTCATGCCCCGTTTATAGTGTGAATAATACACGACGCCAATCACACCGGCCAAAACGAGCACCAATCCAGCGATTTTGTGCCAGCCCATCGGCAAAACCGGTGCACCAAACCAGCCGAATTCATCGATTAAAGACCCGGCAATGATTTGCCCTAGCACGGGAAATATTACGGTTTGCACTGCGCCGAGTTTTGGAAACAGCAATATATTCCCCGTCAAAAAGATACATCCAAACAAACCGCCAAACCATATCCAAAACGGCAATTCATCGAATAAATCAATCGACACCCATGAAAAACGCGTTTGTATCAACACCCATACAAAGATAAAAATCGTCGAAATGACAAAAGACACAAAAGATGTCAAAAATGGCGACCCCAGCGATCTGCGCAAACGTCCATTAATCCCCGTCTGCGATGACAACCCCATGCCAACGATAAATCCAGTTATTAAATATACAAGCGTCATTACATTTGCCTTAAATTCTCCAACGTTTTGCCTCCAGATTTCCTCAATTCTGTCCCTCCATAACTCGCCTTTAGACTTTTTGCAACTCGCCCTTCAATCTATTTTTCCCGGCTATTGGCGATGAGACGCGTTAGCAACACGTCTCTTACACAAACGATAACCCGCCAACATTACCCAACAAAAGCCAGAAAACCGTCCACTTGCTCCTGAATCGCTTTCCTCGCCTCATCATTGATAATTAATATATCCGAACCAAAAGATTCCCCGCCAAGGGCCACGCCGGTTCCTTCATCGCGGAACAGCTCAGCCCCCATAAAGCCAAGTAATTCTGCGAGTTTTTGGCGCGCGTGAACTGCGGCAGATTTACCGGCAGCACCACTGATGGTTGCCTTTTTGCCGCGAACCACTGTCGGCGTCGCATAATCATTGCGAACGACGGGGCGTGAAAGCCAATCGAGTACATTCTTGAGCAATCCGGGATAACTTGCATTATATTCTGGCGTAATAATCCAGAGCGCATCTGAATCAGCAACCGACGCACGCAAACGCGCAACCGCATCCGGCGCAGGATACTCATCATCCTGATTCAACATGGGTACATTTGTATAATCCAGAATTGAGCATTCCGCACGCGCACCAATCATCGCAATGATTTCATTGGCGAGTTGCCTGTTAAATGAATTTTTACGATGGGAACCAATGATAAAAAGTAGTTTTTTTGCCATAATTTCTCCTTTTATAACATCCTCATGCGCTAAAACGCACAAACCACAACAGTTAATATTTATATCATTGTGAGTTATATGTCAACGCAACCGTTATCCACTTACTTTGGGGCAATATCCCCAATACATTATCGCCGTATCTATAATTTTGGGATCATCCAACGGCTGATAATATGGATTATAACATTCGTCGGCCTCGCGAAATCCCGCACGACTCAGAATATGACAAGCGAGACTGTCTAAGATGTCTTGTTCGTCGTATGGAGCAGGATCAAATTGAACCATCGTATAGAAATACGCGAGAAATCTATGCGGATTGGGAATGGGATAATCATGACCTCCATACCAAAAAAAAAGATTTGCAAAGCTAATCACAGTTCTTGGCGTTTTGCAGTTCGTTACCAAATAATCAAACCATCGGTCGAATACCGCAGTCCAGCCATATTTTTCGATAAGCGCGTCCGCTCGATCAAGGTATTCGTCCCCTTCTTCTTCGGTATAATCCCATGTAAACCAGTCATGGTCGAACAAATATGCGGTTTCTGTGTCAATTACGCTGTACATGATATACGCATCGCGATGTATTAACTATCCATTGTTTATACAATAACCGTGGCTTTATATTCTGTATGTTCATCCGTTGTAATGCCTGGATCATCCAAAACAAATTTTCCATCACAAATGGTCATAAAATGACAGAGAGCAATGCCCATATCGATTGCCTGTACATCCCATCCAACACGATTCACATATCTTTCCGAATGTTTCTCATAAAAATGGTAGGCATTGCCATCTTTGACAATTCGACAGGGCTGCATATTTGCCGCCGACGGATACCATCTGACTGCTTCCAATGCATCATCATGGATATCATTTATTAATGGATGTGAAAAATCTTTTTCATAAAACAATTCCGCGGGTTCAAGCCGATCATCACCATGAACCATTTCCCGAAGTTTCCTGTCAACCTCGGCCTTTTCTGCCGAAGGATATCCCAGCGGACTCACAATCATCATATATTCATCTTCTTTTGTATCCGCAGCTTTTTCAAACAGTTCGCGCTTCATCGTACCGCCGATCCACGTGGTGCCGATGCCAATTGACCACGCACAAATAATACGAGTTTTTCAAAAGAATACCCAAACGCTTCCTCACAATGCGGTACTTTCTTGACTTTTCCTGCAACATATAAATGTTCTCCGTTAATCACAGAACTCGAAAGCCCATGTTCTTTTGCATCCAGAAACACAAAACGCACCGGAATATTGTACGGATTCGATATCGTCTCGGCATATTCGACGAGTTTCTTTCTATCTTCCTCAGCAAGCGGTCTGCCGTCAAATGTACGAACGCTCTTTCTCGTTCTAATCACTTCCTTCATGTCCATGGTTTTACCTCCATTGCATGCGATTCATGTGCTTAAAGCCTAAATGATATTCCCAACTTACTTTTTGATTGCGTTGGCGGCCCATGCCTACGGCACACAGCTTGCTGTCATGGCCTAAGATTTGATTAAATATATCGTAAGGTCGATTATAACAGCAATTATCAAGATATATCAGCATATTTTTTTCTCGCATTTTGTGGTCTGGCGGTTTGGCCATAAAATGACACGATAACGCCGCACTTAGTATAGCGATCTCATGCATCCAAAACGAGTAAAAAAGCCGCTCCGCGTATGTGCCCACGGCACATAGCGATGCGGACAAGGCCGTATCGCCCGCAGGGTGATAGGCCGTCAGGCGCGGCGTATCGACAAGCGAAGCGCAGCCGATAGCCCGCCAACATTACCCAACAAACGCCAAAAAGCCATCCACCTGTTCCTGAATAGCTTTCCTCGCCTCATCATTGATAATCAATTTATCCGAACCAAAAGATTCTCCGCCAAGCGCCACGCCGGTTCCTTCATCACGAAACAGCTCAGCCCCCATGAATCCAAGTAATTCAGCGAGTTTTTTGCGTGCATGCACTGCGGCAGATTTACCCGCCGCACCACTGATAGTCGTCTTTTTACCGCGAACTACTGTCGGTGTCGCATAATCATTGCGAACGACGGGACGCGAAAGCCAGTCGAGGACATTCTTGAGCAATCCAGGATAACTCGCATTATACTCTGGCGTGATCACCCACAGCGCATCTACAGCAGCCACCGACGCTCGCAAACGCGCAACTGCCTCCGACGCAGGATATTCCTCATCCTGATTCAGAATGGGCACATCTGTATAATCCAGAATTGAACATTCCGCGCGCACACCAATCATTGCAATGATTTCATTGGCGAGTTGTTTGTTAAATGAGTTTTGACGATGTGAACCCACGATAAATAGAATTTTTGCCATACCATCCTCCATAAAAATTGCGTTTCAACACTCCCCCCATAATATAAATGGTATCATATTCTTAATAGGTTTGCATGAATTATGTCGCTCGGCTATTGGCAAGAGCGCGTGTCGCGACACGTGCCTACTTGCCAATACGCCTCGCCTTTCGTGCTATCGGCAATATGGGCACGTGCCCACATCGCCGATACGCCCTCCGCGCTCGCCTATGTGCTTGCCACCAAAAGTTCCCTTGCCCCTTTGGGGAAAGGGGATTTAGAGGATAGGGGCTGCGCGCATACGGCTCGCGTTTTTATTAGATTGTTGCCACACGTTCATCCCATCAATGGTCTTGCTTTCCCAGAGAACTGGGGATCTGCCAGAAAATGACAAAACGTCACCACCAATACAATATTCGCTTGCGAGGTATAGTGCTCAATGACGCGCTAAATAAGTTGATCGTAAG
This sequence comes from Myxococcales bacterium UBA4248, assembly GCA_002395385.1. Taxonomy (GTDB): domain Bacteria; phylum Myxococcota_A; class Bradymonadia; order UBA4248; family UBA4248; genus UBA4248. The sequence continues at coordinate 2,292 of DGWW01000350.1, read as the reverse complement.
AAAACCTGTTTGTGGTATAAGGGCGTCGCGCTCTCGATGAACGCTTTATAAGTTCGTATCTAAGGAGAAGAAATGAGATTAAATCACATAGCGATTATTGTATTGGCAGTGTTGGCAGTCATTATGGGCACGTCATGCAATAAGGCTGGTTCAGAAAATCAGAGAATTGCTGATGGTGCGTCTGCACCGGCGGAACAGGTTGATGATGCTGCGGATGCGCAGAAAAATGCCGATAAAACCGAGGTTTCAGCGGATGCGGCTGCAAATGAGATCTCCAATGGCGAGGATCATCAAGACGCAAAACGCGGCGATGCGCCTTCAAATCAGCCAGAGGATACCACATTGCCTGCATACACATATCCCGAAGACGACCCAATAAAAACAGCCATTGCAGATTATCTCGTACATGAAATTGGCAAGAATTATTCTGCGGCAGATGTCTGTATTCCGAGCATGTCGGTCGTTGGTTCCGATGAAAGCGATCCAAATGAAATCCGTGTATGGGGCGATTTCTGGGTATTTCAGTACAAGCTCAATCGCGATATGCTCGAAACAGGTTCAGGCGGATCTCATCCGGGGCTGATGCATCTCAAAAAGTCCGACAATACATACACGGTCACAAAGTTTGATGTCGTCGCTGATGGCTCTGACAATCTCGAAAGTGCAAAAAAGATTTTTGGCGACAGATATGATGAGTTTCACAAGATCAATTCAGATGCCGAGGCGCGCGAAAAAATCCGAAGGCAGTTCATTTCAGATTATGTAAAAAAGAATAATCTGTCGATTACGAAGGTCAAAGATTTTGGCTGGGATCCCATCGATCTGGCAAAATAATATCCGTAGCGTGCACTTGTTTCAATGCGTTCAGTCTGCGCGGCTGAACGCAATTCAATGTCCATTCAATTAAATTATATTATATTTACGTCATTGATATAATAAGGCTTTGATACCCTTTGCACTTCTGATCTCTGTATCTTTAAAGTGATTGCCGCTGTTCAATTCCCAAGTGATATCAAGCCCAAGTTTGCGATAATGCGCGACAATTTCTTCTGTATTCGTCTGCACGGTTTTCAAATAGACATTTTTTGTATAAGCTTCTCTGTCTCCAAGAGAAATATATATTTTATCGGGGCGCTTGCAGAGTTCATGTGTTGTGACAAAATTCTTGAATTCTGGAAACCACAGTGATCCGGACATGCTCGCTGCTCTCGTGAAGACATCGCATTTGTACAAGGCATACAGCGCAAACAGACCTGCAAGTGAATAACCGGCGATTCCAATAAAAGCCGGCTTTCCGACGAGCATCTCTTTCGCCCAAGGGAGTATCTGGGTGTTCAAAAGTTTCAAATACTCATCCGCGCCGCCGCTGCAGGATGGCTCATGTCTGCCTAGCGGTGGACAGGTCCAGGGCGTCATATCATGTTCCCAACGAAGCTGATTCACGACGAGCAGATTACATTCTGTCGAGCCTTGCGCCAACAGCTCTGCCAATATCGCTGTGCCGTCATTGCAATAATGGTTCAGAACAATCAGCGGCAAACCCACTCGCTTGCTTTTGTGTAACGTGGCTTTCCTGCCTTCTATCACACATATCTGCTTATCCACTTTTGCCTCCCATGCGCCTTAGTTGATAAGGACTTCGTATAGATTAAATCAGCTTGCTGTTGATATATCATCACATTCGCTGTATCACCGCGCAGTGATACGTATCGAGTATAGCAGAATTGCAAACCTATGGCGCATGGAATGCATTCTATCTGCCAATTGTTAGCTACCCGAGTGCTTTTTCCGTCCAGTGGTGCTTGCAAAGAGGTAGTAGCCTCTCATTATCTTCGGCTATCGGCGGCTTCGCCGCCGATACGCCCTCCGCGCTCCCTATGTGCTCGCCGCGTTGCGGTCTGCGCGCATACGGCTCGCGGTTTATAATGTAAAACTCCCATCGGGATTCATGCCATGCGCCTGCATCCAATCTTTCTGCCAGTCTTCCAAGGGGGTCTTAAACCATTTCTTTACATAATCCCTAATATAACTTCTGTAATTTCTCCTAAAACGTTCTATGATCGGCTTGGGCACATTAAAATGCGGATTAAAAACATACAATGACTTGATGTGCTCATGATCAAAGGTTCCATCAGTCTTAATCATGTACAAATCGTCAGAATAATCCATATGAAGTTTGTTCTTATTGGCATCATCAATCGTTATGGGCACTTCCATGACATAACCCAAATAGGATTTTTTATACCCATCGTAAACTTCGACAATATCGCCTGGTTTAAATCGAATCGTTTC
>DGWW01000216.1 GCA_002395385.1 Myxococcales bacterium UBA4248 | reverse complement strand
ACGCCTGGAAGGCGTTTCATTCGTAGAAAATAGCCGGGTGTGCCGCAGGCGCGCCCGGATCAGAATGCAATGTGCAATGAGTAATGAGCAATTAGCAATGAGCAATGAGCAATGAGCAATGAGCAATGAGCAATGAGCAATGAGCAATGAGCAATTAGCAATTAGCAATTAGCAATTAGCGATTGATGGGTTCTCATATTTATTCCTGAAGAATGAAGGTTATTATAGCTTCAGGCTCTACCATGAGTATTGCATCCCAATTGCACATTGCACATTGCTAATTAAAATCGCGAAGGCCGTTAGGCCTGAGCAAATCCGTTTGTAAAAACAAAAAATCACCCAAATCATCCCATCTCAACGAATCCAGCAACACCCAATATTTTGCATTCATAATTCCGAATTCCGAATTCCGAATTCCGAATTAAAAACAATTGCACATTGCACATTGCTAATTAAAATCGCGAAGGCCGTTAGGCCTGAGCAAATCCGTTTGTAAAAACAAAAAATCACCCAAATCATCCCATCTCAACGAATCCAGCAACACCCAATATTTTGCATTCATAATTCCGAATTCCGAATTCCGCATTAAAAACGGCATTCTCTATTGACAAAATCAGAAAAAAATATTTAATGATGAAATGTGCATGTAAACGGGTTTAAACCTAAACATGATTCGACAACATATCTGTTTAATCTTGAACATGGAAAGGGAGAATGCATCATGACCAAAAGATTAACCAAAAGGCAGGCCGGCGTATTTGTTTATATATGTGATTATATCACTGACAACAAATATCCTCCGACGGTTCGTGAAATTGCAGACGCTTTTGACATCAAGTCGACCAATGGTGTTGTCGAACATCTCAAGGCGCTCGCACGCAAGGGTTTTATCGAAAAAGACGGCTTCAGAAGCCGCTCCATACGCCCTCTGGTCGACCGTGAAGAAGGAATACGCATTCTCGATGGGAGAACGGCAGAAGCACCTACACGCGGGCGTATTGCAGGACGCAGCCCGGCAAATGACAAAATCGACACGCCACAGCCCGAGCTCCACAAACAGCTCAAAATTCTGGGAAGAATTGCATGTGGCGCCCCCATATTTGCTGAAGAAAATTTCGAAGAAGCACTCGATATCGATCCTTCCATCTTCTGCCGGGGGGAAGACGATGTCTACGCACTGCGCGTCAGAGGAACGAGCATGATCGGCGATGGTATCATGCCGGGAGACATCGTCGTCGTGCGCTCACAGCAGACAGCCGAAGACGGTGAACTCGTCGCGGCCATGCTCGACGGCAGTGCAACCGTCAAACGATACGAAAAACGCAAAGGCGTCATTTACCTCATCCCCTCCAATCCTTCGATGGATCCCATCACCATTAGCCCGGAAGACAACATCGATTTTCAGATTTTAGGCTCCATTCGCGGCGTGCTCAGAGTTTACCGCTAGCCACAAAACTAAAATTTTCAAACGGCATCTTGACCATTTCAAATGGTGCTTATTTCATTATTTCCGTGAGATGAATGGGAACATCTCGCACATTTCTCTTGCTTTTCGAAAAGTTCTTTACATTTCGTCAGGCTGCGCATAAACTATGCGACGCCGTTTCCTAACGGAAAATTTTTGTCAACCTTCATTTTTTAGGACATTTTATCATGGCAGACGAAAAAAAACAGCCACAGGGTCTTCAGTTCCAGATTAGCGAAGCTACCGCTCAGGGTCTCTATGCAAACCTCGCTATCGTCAGCAACATGGACAGCGAATTCATTCTTGACTTTGCATTTGTTCAGCCCGGCCAGAACAACGTTCGCGTTCATTCACGCATCATCATGAGCCCGAAACAGGCCAAACGCCTTGCAGTCACGCTCTCCAACGGCATCATGCAGTATGAAGAAAAACACGGTACACTCGACATCTCCTCACCGGATGCCAAGTAATTGATTCGCATTGGAAGATAGTGCCTGATTCATCGACGCTTGATTCCAATGGCTTCGTGCCTTATTGTGCCGTCATCTGCGCCGCAGGTGCCGGCACTCGCATGGGCCATAATAAAGCACTTTGCCGCTTGCCTCTGTCCGGGACCTTTCTGTCCTCGATTGTTCATACGCTCCAGGCTGCAAATGTAACACAAATTGCGGTCGTCATTGGCGCTCAGGCCAACGAAGTCATGCAAACACATCTTGACTTGAATGTGCAATGGGTTTTCAATCCGCAGTGGACCGACACATTCATGCTCGAATCCCTCACGTGCGGTATACGTGCATGCCCTCCCGAATGGGGAATCATACACTGGCCCGTCGATTGTATCGGCGTGCATCCGCAGGACCTGATTCGCCTCCTCAATGCACCACCCGCCCCATTTGCCGCGCTTTCCTTTAACGGAAAATGCGGACATCCCCTCAGAATCGCACCAGAAAAAGCCACAATTCTTCGAAATGGAAACCACGATTTTGCCTCTTTGCGCGATTTTTTTCTTTCCGATGCATGCACCTGCATCGAAGCGGATCATCCCGCGCTCATGAACTGCAACGATCCACAAAGTCTTGCGGATTTCATAGCCACACACCCACAATTGTGATAAAAATCTATCCCGTTGTAGCGTCATCATACAGATGGCATTTTTCCATTTTTTTTGAACTCTGCATTCTGTACATTCATGAACAAGGCTTCATTCCAAGTTCATAATGCGAATGAAGGGAGTCTCCTCCCCGAATTCAGAGTTCTTTTATTCACGTCATCATAGACAGGAAGAAACAATGGCTGAAAAAAAATCGAGTATTCGTCGCGTTGGTATTCTCTTTGCGGGCGGCCCAGCCCCCGGTGCAAATGCCGTCATTTCATCCGCCGCACTTGCTTTTGTCAAAGCTGGTATCGAAGTCATCGGCTTTTTACACGGCTATTCGAGACTTCAGAATTTTGACGAAGAAAAAATGCCCCTCGTCGAAGGCGATGCTTACATCGTTCTGGATTTCTCGCGCATCGTCGGGGCACGCAATAAACGCGGTATCATGATTGGATCTGCACGAGCCAACCCGGGCAAAATGATCAATTGCCCCGAAGATCTCGATGATCCCGAAAAAGCTGCGCCTTTAAGAAGAACTTATCTCGGTCTGAGAAGCCTCGGCGTCGACGCATTGATTTCCATCGGTGGTGACGATACACTCAAAACCGCCAACAAATTGTACGAATATCAGAAACACGCCAATATCGAGGATAAAGTCCGCGTCGTACACCTGCCCAAAACCATCGACAACGACTACAACGGCATTGACTTCACATTCGGTTATTTCACGGCTGTCAACTTTATGGCCCAGGAAATCCGCAACCTCGAAGCCGACGCTCGCGCCAATTCCGCATACTTCATCGCCGAATGCATGGGACGAAAAGCCGGATGGCTCGCCTATGGTGTTGCCATGGCAGGTGAAGCTCAGCTCGTCATCGGCGTCGAAGACATTCCCGACCTGATGAAAAACGCAGGCAAGGAATATCAGGGATTCCTCGACATTCATGTCCTCGTCGATCGTCTCGTCGAGCTCATCCGCGCACGACGCGCCCGCCGACAAAAATTCGGCGTCGTCGTACTCGCCGAAGGACTCGCCGAAAAACTCCCCAAAGATTTCCTCGAATCGACGACACTCGACGAACATGGCCACATCTCGCTCGGTGATGTCCACCTCGGCCACCTCGTTGCCAAGATGATCATGAAACGACTCGAAGAATTGAACCTGCCCAAAGTCAAGGTCAACGGCGTACAGCTAGGATACGAAGCACGATGCGCATCACCGCATGCATTTGACGTCATGCTCGGAAGCTGCCTCGGCGTCGGTGCTTACATCGCCCTCGTCGAAAAAGACCTCGATGGACACATGGTTTCGACCGTCGGACAGCTCGATCACTGCTTCGTACCGTTCAGCCAGCTCGTCGACCAAAAGACCCTCGTCACCGAAGTGCGCTACATCAATACCGACAGCGATTTCCACAAACTCGCCATGCTCCTCGGCGATGATCTCGGCACAAAGATTTAACATCGCACGTCTCTACATATTATTGACAAACCCACTGGGGTGATTTATCCCCAAAACAAAAGGGCGGGCGTATGGTGCCTCAAGCACCATAGCCTGCCCAAAAGCGGGCGTATTGGCAAAGCCAATAGCACGCAAATCATAAAAAAATCGCCACTTTGAGCGACGAGGAGGACATGGATGGAATACGCCGTACAGTATACGATCAGCGTTTTAACGGGACGATATGCGCAAAAATACAGTGTCATTATCTATGATGCGGCTCGTCTCGAAGGACTTCTCAAAGCTGCGCAGAGCCCACTTGCCGGAATCGCTGCGGATGCACCAAGACGCGACTATGACCCATTTGAGTGCTTTCAGGGGCTGATGAAAATGCTCAAGAAAGACGCAAAAAAGAGCTTTTGTACCGCCATCATACGCGAACAAAATGGCGAGCAATCGCGCGCCGTCAGCTTCGACGACGAAGATGATAATGGCGCATTCCACCTCGATGCACTCGGTTTTAAAGGCATCTGCAGACGAGGCGATGAATGGACAGAATTCGAACAGATAAGTGGAAAAAACGGCACCTACCATGCCGAAATGTCTACTGTTCTCGCCGTCTTTAAAGATGAACTCATGAATCTCCTCAACCTGTGCGAAGAAACCATGGCCAAAGATGCACGACTGATCGCACAGACCGTTCCCAATGACACCCCCGCCCCCGCACCTCTTTTCCAGCTCTAAGCATCATGGACAATACCGAACATGAAGGCGCACAGGGCTTTAAGCGCGTCTATTTCTTCAAATATTTTTTGACGGAAGATGACTGGAATGCGCGCCACGATTATCACATCCAAAAGCGACGTCTGCACATCTCGAATCTGCATGGCAAAGGCATTCAGAACGGAGACGAAACGCTACTCGTGCATGCCGAGGCCACACCATCCCTCAAAGTCGAAATCACACCCGGCATCGGTACCGATATTCAGGGGCGCGTCATCTACGTCCCCGCTCTCGACACCGCCACTTTTGAGATCGACAAATTCCAGCTGCCGGCAACGCTCTATCTCAAAGTCGTCTTTCAGGAAATGGCCACAGATCGAGTGCGAATGAAGGACGGACGCATCGAAAACCGCTATTTTCGCGAGTCTTACCGATTTATCGTCAGCGACCGCCCTGCCGATGACAATCAGCTCGAACTCTGCCGCGTCGCCGTTACGCTCGACTGCAAAGCGATTACCGATCCCATCGATCCACTCAATCCTGGCCCCAACGAAATTGACATGCGCCACCGCCTGCACATGCCATGCACGCGCGCCATCGATATGGAAGCACACCACACGCTCCTGCGACTGCTGCGCGACCGACGTGCCGCATTCGAACGGCTTGGCGGACACATCAAACTACCGGAACTCGCCCTGTTCAGCCAGAATTTCGCAATCATGCAGGAACTCCTCGAAGCCAACGTACTCAAAGAATCGGCTTTGGGCGGCATCCTCAATTTCTTCCAGATGCTCGACAACTTCGCCATCGAAAGCATCTCCGCCAATATCGAAGGATTCATACTCGAACGCCCCGAATGGAAACGACATCAGGATAATTGCCGTGCATTCCGCCTGCTGCTCGAAGAACCTGGCAAAACGCCACTGCAAAAACTGCAGATGGCACTCGTGCAGCTCGAAAAACTCTCGATTTCTTATGCACACATGGTGCGACTCATCGGAAACAGCAATCGCGTCTATATCCCCGGGCAAACCAAACCGCTCCCCACAAGTTATCCCATCGGCGGAAGCTGGGATTTCGTCAAGGTCTGGTCAGCCGAAATGCCTCAGATCTTTAAAATCGACGATCTCGAATGGCTGCTCATGGGCGAGTTGAACATCACCGAAGAAGCATCCGAAAGACGGTACAAATTCAGAATCTGCGAATCGCGCGATATCTGGAAAAACCGACAGCGCCTCTATTTCCCCGACGGCGCACTCATCGAAGATACGGGCGTCGCCCACGAAGGTGGTTACTCCGAATTCGAAATTCCAGGCGTCATCCCCGATACCCACCTGTGCGTCATCCGAATGATGGATTACGCCCGCGGCGATTACGAACTGCTCATCAATGCCAACGGCCAGGATGTCGGCATTTCACGCTGTGATGGTTACGATCGACGCGCACGATGGCGCAACTGGCCCTTCGTCATTCCTTCCTATTTTGTCAACGATACCGTCCTCAAAGTGCGCCAAACCTGCCTCACCGCTGACCGCGATATCAATATGTTCCGATATTGGTTTTATCAGCCTACCAACTGGTAGTTTTTTAGGAAGCGCGCCTATTGCCTGCGGCAATACGGCTTGCGAAGTGCGCTATTTGCCTGCAGCAAATACGCGCACTTTTTTTTTGACTTTAGCCAACCAATACAATTGCATCCATAATTACGAATTACGAATTACGAATTAAAATAGTGAGCATCGTTAGATGCGAACAAATCCGTTTGTAAAAAAAATTACCCAATCATAGCCATCTCAACGAATCTAGCAATTACCCAGAAGATTGCATCCATAATTACGAATTCCAAATTACGAATTACGAATTAGAAAACAATTCCGCATTCCGAATTACGAATAGAAATACGTATAATCATTAAACAATTGCCAATACTTGAGAATCGTCGTAGTATAAAAATGTATGGACTGAGTGTGTTCAGTCCAATGTAATTTTTTTATGGGAATTTAACATGGCTGTATGTCCAAAATGTTTTGAACAAGGCGAATTGGCACAGGAATGCCCCAAATGCCATCGCTTTTATGTCGACGCTGATGACTTGCGCAAATCTAAAAATGACGAAATGCTCGGCGACATCATCGATGGTAAATACATTCTGCTCTCCCTCATTGGTGAGGGCGGCATGGGCAAAATATTCAGAGCCAAGCAAAAATATACGAATCAGATCGTCGCACTAAAAATCCTCAAAAGCGAATACATGGAAGACGAAACCCTCAAAGACAGGTTCTTCCGTGAAGCAGAAGTCGTTTCGGCACTCAACCATCCAAACATCGTCAAAATGTATGGATGCGCGCCGGACGAAAAACACAATACGCTCTTTATGGCGATGGAACTCCTCGTCGGACGAACTATGTTCGATGTCCTGCACAAGGAAGTACCACCACTTGCTACCTTGGTGCGATGGTTCAGCGAAATGGCATCTGGCTTGGGAGAAGCACATAAACATGGTGTCTTCCACCGCGATCTCAAACCCGAAAACATCTTTATGCTCAAAGATGATGACGGCGTCGAGCATGTCAAAATCCTCGACTTCGGCTTCGCACGCTTACAGGGGGCTTCCAAAAAACTCACCATGGCTGGTATCGCTTTCGGTACACCCCATTATATGAGCCCGGAACAAGCCATGGGACTCGATGATATTACTGCCGCCGTCGACGTTTATGCACTCGGTGTCATGATGTTCCAGGCTATTTCGGGGCATCTCCCGTTTGACAGCCCCAATGGTTCACCCATGGATGTCATGTACGCACAGGTTCACTCTGAAACACCGCCTTGCACCCCACGCCCAGAATATCGTCCACCAGAACGGCTCATCAAATGCATCTACAAATGCATGGAAAAACAGCCTGCCAAACGTTTCCCCGACGGACATGCACTCAATCTTGAACTTCAGGAAATTGCAAACGAACTCAAGAATGAACGCAGTATTGGAACCAAACCGGCACCCATCACAAATCCAACGCTCCCAACATCTGGATCGCTCGGAATTACCGGTAAAATTAAAGAATTGTTTACCGGCGAAAATCAATTGGTCGCCATCATGGTCAGTGCCATTGTTGTTTTGATCATCATCGTGATCGTGCTTTTCGCTACAGTGCTGTAACCCTGTGATTACATATCGCCTTCACATGAACACCGCCAGATTCTTATCGTTCATTCTGGCGGTGTTCTTTTTTTTCTGTTGTTACAGCCACGCTCTGGCTGAACCTGTTCAGCCTACCCTCCTGGAACTCTCGGCAACACATGACATGCCTGCGTTCAAAAACAATCGCGAACGCACAGTGCATGGGTATGAAATCGAAATCGCAATCGGACTTGGATGGATGCCAATTCAATACCTGTCGCTCCATGCAAAACTCGGCGTTTCCTGGTTCTATGCCTTCGATAGTACTTTTGAATACACCCACCACCAACATGTCATCGACGGACAGCATCTAGGCTCTGTGGATGCTGCTGTCGTTATCGAAGCACACCTGCCCTCCCGATTGCCCGCGATCTATGCAGAATTGATCATAAAGAGCTTCATTGCCGCTCACCGGGCTGGAATCTTCCGTTCTCACGCTGGAATCGGACTATCCTTCGCACCTTTTTTCGAGACCGATAAAACCCTTAGAACAGTCCAATTTGGCATGGGCGTGCGTTTCCCAATTGTCGATGATTTTGAAAAGGTTTTCGGACTCACCCATGAACCGGCACAATTAACTATGCATGTCCTCTGGGGATTCTGATGTAATGCGGAATTGTTTTTAATTCGCAATGCGGAATGAGTAATGCGGAATTAAATGACTAGAACCCAGATCTCATTCAGAAGTCAAATTGACTCAATTCTTTAGAAGCAACATAAAGAATTCCTAGGTAATTCCGAATTCCGAATTCCGAATTAAAATGCCAATTGCACACTGCACATTGCTAATTCAAATAGGCATTCAGAATGCACCTTGAGTTTCGCACATTCAATTCCGAATTCCGAATTAAAGCATGATGTTTTTGTCATCCCCGGGCAACAGCTCAACGCGCGTCGATGCCATCTTTTCTTTTTCCAAAACCGATTTCGTCATTCCCTTGAGATGTTTCGATTTGGCAATGGCATAAACCTCAAGCCGAATCGGTTTATTGCCCAATGGGGTAAAGCCATTGTAGGATTTAGATTTATTGGGTATGAGATAATCTATCTGCTGGGTAAAGCCCCCCTGATCATCTAATCGAACGGCAATAAAATTGAGTTCTTCGCTGTTCGATGAATTGACGCGCAAAGAAGCATCCGCCCAATCCAGCGTGATGGTTTTGTCTTTGGGAATGCCTGCATCTGCTGCAGATATATTCAGAGTAACCTTTTGCTTCACGCAACGGGTCTTGCACGTCACGGTCATCCCATACGTACCCTCCGGCAATTCGATGACAAGATCACCGTTTGAATTCGCATTATAGCGTTTCCCGCCAATGATAGCGTATGCATCGTATGGATAAACCGGCTGAATGACCCGGATCAATGCTGGCCTCTGTGGTTGCTCCTCGACAGGCGGCGTCTCCGAAGCAGGCTCTGCCACAGCTTCCCCCAAGGCATAGCCTACCTCATTGTTCTCCATCGTCTCATGCGTTTTCTTTGGGGTTTTGCGCTGATTCTTGGATCGCTCCGATTTGTTATCCTGAGCACCGGTCGACGGAATACTTGGCATGTCCGATTTGACGGTCAATTCTGAATCGGATTGCACAGGATTCTGCTCAGTAACCGGTTGGCTCTCTACAACCGGTTGGGGCTCTGTAAGCGGTTGAGGCTCTGTAAGCGGCTGCAATGCCACTGGCGTTTCCTGCGCCACCAAATCTCCCAAATTTGGGGTAGAAGGGGGTAATTCCACAATCGGAGGTTCATCGGTTCTGGACTGCACAATGCTGTTGTCCGACTGCAATTCCTTTTCTTCGGATGGATTGAGTGCGTCGATTGCCTGGGATTGCTCCGGTTCATTGGGCGACGAAGCAAGGAGTGCATGCCAAGGAACCACAAAAATACACAACACAATCAGAGTCGACACCAATGCCGCAATGCCACCGACAATCATACGCTTCTTGTGAATATCGCCGGTACGAAGCTTCCTCAGCAATGCATTGGCTTTGACATCATCCGGATCATATTCCAAAACGGTATTGAGTTTCTCCAGTGCCTGTGAAAGATGCTTTGCCTGCACCGCAAGCTGCGCGGATTCATTTAATACGGATGTCACTTTGGGGAGATACGCTTCATTGAATTGATCCGGATCGCGATAATAAACTGCCGCAATCTCATCATAATTCTCCAGGCGTACCTCTTTCAGAATGGATACCAATTCCTCCTTTAATGCTGACGCAGTCTGATACCTTTCTTCGGAATTGGTTTTCAGACATTTGGCTATCATGCGGTCGATGCGCTTGGAAATAGTCGCATTCAAACGGCTCGGCTGAGTATACTGATTGTCCAGAATCGCCTTGAAAACAGACATCGGAGTCGTACCCTGAAAAGGCAATTCATTCGTCAGACAATAATAAATGACCGTACCCAGAGAAAAAATATCACACGAAAAGGTATAGGGCTGACCCTCTATGATCTCGGGTGACATGTGCGCCGGAGAGCCCACCAAACTCCCCGATGCTGTCATACGATCCGCATCCAAAATTCGGGCAATGCCAAAATCCATCAGTTTGACAACGCCATCCTCCGAAAACATAATATTTTCCGGCTTAATATCTCTATGAATGACATTGCTCTGATGGGCATGCTCAATGGCATCGCAAAGTGTACATCCTATCGCTATCGCCACTTCCGGGATCTTTGTCTTGTGCGCTTGAATAAAATCCTTCAGCGTCAACCCCGAAACAAGCTCCATGACGATAAACTGGGATCCTGTCTCCTCATCGGTACCGGTATCATATATCTCGACAATATGTGGATGATGCAGCTTGGCGATCGCTTCTGCCTCGCGCAAAAAACGCGCGGCACTCGTCTCCTGAGAAGCCAAAAAAGGATGAAGTAACTTAAAAGCGACATTGCGGTTTAAACGCATATCGAGCGCACGATAGACCACGGCCATACCCCCACGGCCGATTTCATCCTGCAATTCATATCGATTGGCCACGATGCGTTGATTCATCAAAACGCTCCCATTTCGACATACCACACACCAACACGCTCTTTTACTTTATCAGCTTTTGCAATTTTTTTTTATCTAAATCAGTGTCTTCTATGGATTTTTTGGTAACTGTTCTGCAACCATGTTCTAATTAAAAAAACTGAACCTGAGTCAACCTAGGCTGAAGGCAGTAGGCTGAAGGCAGCAGTAAGTGTTCTATAGGGAAATTGTGTGATTTCTGAATACAGACTGAGCAATGTGTTTGGCAAACTCATGCCTCATGCCTTGTTATTGTATTGACTTTGGAAAAAAGCTCAGCCCCCGGATGAGTAGTACCCCCAATCGTTACATTTTTGCAGACAAATTCTTGATTTTCTCAGCACATGATCCAATATAACCTTTTACACCATCGCAGATGTATGGTGTTTCGCCAGGATAGGGCTGAAAAATGAAAGAAAACACCATTTTTAAAGTTAAAAAGAAAAGGCTGTTTGACAGTCTCGTCGATTATGTTTCTTTCAGTCAGGAAGTTCGGCGGCTCGTTGAAGTACTCAACACCGAGATTGCCGCACCCGAAACCGTCAAATTCCGCCCCATCTCACACCCCGCAGGATTCGTACGCCTCATCACGAAACGCAGGCTGACCATCGCAGAGGCTTATATCAAGCTCATTTCGCACAGCCATTCGGACAGTTACGTCGAACGCATCGAAGCACTCCAGGTGCTCATGCATCATGTTTGGCACGCCAAAAATCTCTCCATGCCGCTCAATACCGCGCGCGTACAGATCGCTCTCATGAAAAATGCCGTCAAAATGCGCGGCAATCGACGTGCCCAGCTCGAACTCATGAGCGACTTCGCACGCGCATCCTATGGGCAGGCAAGCGTCATTCGACGACTGCTGCGTGAACTCGATCTGCTCGAAGTCCCCGAAACCGGTGATGATCTCTCACAGCTACAGCTCGGATGGGATGACCACGTCCACGATTCCATGACAGAGGGCCGAAAATCCCCTACACAACTCGTGCTCGACGCCTTTATCAAAGGTATGTCTCGCATTACCGTCGCCTATTACGATGTCGCCGGCAGACAAACCTACGAAGAAATCTTTCATGCAGGACGTATCCTCGGCATTCGCGTACAAATCGGCATCGAATTCAGTGTCGGCCTCAAATGCCATCGCCTGCACTATCTCTATATCCCACCACAGGATTGGGAATTCGAAAAACTCAACAGCTTCCTCAATGACAAGGCCGAAGAACTCAGACCTTTTCTCGACGGACTCCAGGAAAATGCCGTCCGCAGGCACGCTACCGTCAATTCCCTCCTCGACAATTTCAATAAAACAGGTCTGGAAGTCTTTAACGAGTCCTTCATGGAACTCAAAGCACTCCAAATGCAGCCGCTCTCATGGGAAAGCATCGAAACCGTCACCGCAAAAGGACAGGCAAACCGAATCCATCTCGGACAGCTCATATACCAATCCATGCGGCCGGTCGCACTCAAACGCGTGCTCTACCTCAAAAATCAATATCGAACATTAAAAGCACGCGCAGAAAATGATCCTTCTTCTTCCTGGGAAGCAGACCGATGTTTCAGACGATACGAAGACGCACGACATGTCTACGAGGAACTCACCCCCTCGCTCTGCGCCGAAAAATACATCGCACCACAAAAACAACTCGATTATGACTCCGCTTTCACCTCCGAAAATGAAGTCCTGCCATTGCTAAAAAAAACGGGCGGATACATCGTCTTTATCCACCCGCTCTCTCAAGGCACGCAGCGAGGCATCGATGTTCTCTTTCAAAACTACGCCTATATTACAGATATCGAAATCTTTAACCTCGTCGACGCCATCCAGCGAGATACCAGCGAAATCCGACGATTCGCTCAACTCATCACCGCTCTAATCAATGGCAATCCCGATCAAATCGAAATCCTGTTCCGCGAATGGCGGCTTGCACCCAAATCGCACAAAGAAATACAGACAATCATCGATTATATCAAAGAAAATCCCTTCTATATGAGATGCGCGTCCGACGCCGTCGGATGGTCTTCCAATATCCCGGGAATGGGATTCATACACGAAGATTCTCTCACACCTAAAGCTCTCAAACTCCTCAAAAAAAATAATCATTCCATGGTGCCACAGCCTGTCGCCGAACTGCTCCGCATTCAGCACGGACTCAGCCAGAACGAAAAATCAGCTGTCTATCTCCTCTCATCGACGCAAATCGTACAAACGACGATGAACAAAGAGGATACACAGCCCATGACGCCACTGCGTTTCTGGCGCTACCTCAACGTCAATATCAGAAGCCTCATACTCGCAATTCTCGGCTTCATACCTACCTATTATTGCCTCGCTTACATCCTCGATTCAAACTGGCTCGGACTGTGTTACGCCATCATCTGGTTCGTTTTGACCGGTTTTCGAAATGCCATCGTCGATGTCATTGCCGCATCCGGTATCACACCCTCCGCATGGGAAATCAAAAACATCGATCGCGAAAACCTCTGCGCCTCCGAATTCTTCTCGGGACTCTCTGTACCCGTACTCGCCTTCGCCAAATTCGCATTCGACCAAACCTGGGGCGCATTTACCATCGGCGGACAAACATGGGGAACTTATGACCTCACCGCCGAATCCGGATTCTGGTTCACTTTTATCAAATTCTGGACAATCGCTTTTACCAACGGATTATATCTCGTTTTGCATAATACACTGCGCGGTTTCGAAAAAAACGCCATCCGGGGAAACTTCTTCCGAAATGTCTTCAGCTGGCCCATCGCGACTGCCGGTTCCTACTTTTTAACACCGCTCGGCGTGCCAGATATCGTACAGGCCAAAATCTGGTCTGAAGTCGTCGCCGGATTCATCGAAGGTACCGTCAAAAACGCCAAACAAAACAAACTCGCCCAAAAAGCGCTCTTCGAAGTATATCGACAAATTCTCTCGCCCAATCCGCTATATGCCCTTATCGCTCGTCTCGATATACTTTTCTTCTGGGGAAAATATAGCAAAGGCCGCCGATCTCTACAAAAATTCCTTCGTATCGCAAACAAAGACGTTTCCGGAATATCGGATGCACAAAAACGTGATATACAAAAAGCAAATATGATTATATTTGATGCATTTACGACCGAAGGCGCCCTCGAATCGCTCACCTACGCCATTCTCGAATACTATCCAGAAGAGAATCTCACGATCCTCACCGATTTCGCCGGCGAAACGCACGAACCCTTCGTCCAGTGGCTCAACCGAAACAAGGATGCAATCATCGGCAATGCCACAGCCTGACATTGAATTATGATTTCTGGCGCCTTCCTTTGCGCACCGCAGCCTACCGGCTGCGATGCGCATACGTCCGGCTTCCCGCGCTTTTCCCTCTCTGCGTTCGGTCAATACGCGCGGGAAAGCTTCTGCTGCGCGCCATTCTATAAATACATCAATTGAAATACATCATGTCTTCCACAAACTCCACTTGTTCCAATGGCAGCGGAAACGGCATACTGTCCACATACTCCCCGGTTTCATCTTTATAAATACGATATAAAATAGGAAGCGGTGCACCTTCGACACAGGCATGATTAGGTTCGATATGCATGCACACGCTGTGTATCAAATCAAACTCGCTCTCATCATCCGGCGGATTAAACTTATATTTTAATAAAAATGTCGGAGCTGCATCCACTTCATAATTACATTTATTCTTTTGAAATGTACGTCTTTGAACGCGTCTTGAACCAACTGGAATATATTGAACCGATACTATCGTCGCTATCGTTTTGCGACCAAAACGAATGAGATTCTCGAAAGATTTAACAGGATTGGCAAGCGGATTGTGTTTAGGATTTGCGTCACGATTAATCATATCGTCGTCCGTACGATAATCCATCCCATCTAAAGATCGTTGATCCATTGAACTGAACTTTTTCTTATACTTCTGTTTGAGTACAAAAACATGGATTGCAAAAGCAATAACGGATAATAAAATGATACTCCCGCCAACCATAATACGATCTTCATTTGATGAAAACAAAGCAATAAACAATCCTATCACAAAAAACATGACATATACGATAAATTCAACAAATGGTACTTCGATGATGACTTTTTTACGTTTAACCTCTGTACTCTCCGTTCTAGGTTTATCTTTTGATAAAGTATCGAGTGATTTTTGAATTCCACTATCATCGTCAGCCAAATCAAGTTGCGTTTTTTGAGACATACATGTTTGCATGGCCGCTGTGTAGTTTAAAGGAATGCGTCTTGGCTTCTCTTCTGGAAGCTGCTGCCATAAATCGATATTCCCATTCTCACAATAGTTCGTCACTTCCTTGAGGCGGGCATTATAAGTCGCATCATTGTGATCTATCGTTGTATAGTTGGCATATTGCCCATCCATAAACGACGTAAACGTCGATATCAATTGATCAATATCACACAGCCTTTTTTCTGTATCCGGTTCCAGCATCTGCCGAAGCGTCTGAACAAGCGCATGCGGCATATTCTGTAAATAGGGTTCAAAAATGAGATAAAAATCTTTCGTGGGAATATCGGCTGGAGAAACACCGCAAAGCATATATACCGCCACCGCTGCAAGCGAATAAATATCACTCGCCGGTACAGGCTTACCCATCAGCTGCTCGGGAGGCATGTACCCAAACGTACCCGCAACAGTCGATCCACCGCTCTGTACCTGAGGATTCGCTACCGCACCAAAGTCGATTAAATAGACTTTGTAACGATCTCCTTCCAGCGGTTTTAACATGATATTCGATGGCTTGATATCACGATGAATCACCGGTGGATTGTATGACTGAAGCTGGCGCAGTATCTCAAGCAGCTGAATCACAATGGCATACACGCGATCTAAACTAAAATGATGCCCTGCTTTCAGCATTTCATTTAATGAACGCCCGGGAATATATTCCTGCACTAAATAAGAACAAGGCGGATCCGCATCAAGACATTCAATGGCATCCCAAAATCTAGCCACACCATCGATATCCAACTTTTCAAGAACCGCGACTTCACGATGAAATAATTCGTACTCTTTCCAATTTTTGACCGACTCAATATCCAGCTTCTTTATTGCAACATGCGTATGGTCACTTTCGCGCTCGGCTAAATATACATGCCCCTGCGTGCCATGTCCGATTTCACGAAGTATACGATAACCCTCAAGAGGCTGTGTATCTATCAGCGATTGCCTTTCATTCGAAATAGCTGGCGATGATTCTGTCATCATGAGTCGATTTCCTTTCGAATCATAGATCATTGTACGTCAAAGATAATATTACTATCCGACATACATCACATCCTTCGGAGAAGTCAGCGCGTCAAGAGGAAGCGGAAAAGGCATACTATCGACATGTTCACCGCTGTCATCTCTGTAAATGCGATACAAAATAGGCAGTGATCCCCCAGGAACACATCCTGCTTGGGGCTCGGTATGCATACAAACTTCATGAATCAGATCAAACTCGCTCTCATCATCCGGAGGATTAAACTTATATTTTAATATAAAAGAAGGATCACTTTTAACATAACAGTTGCACTTCCCTACATGATGATTCACTAACAAAATATCGGTATCCATTGACGGAATATATTCAATCGAAACGATTGTCGCAATGGTCTTTCTCCCAAAACGCATGAGGTTTTCAAATGATTTGTATTTGTAATTCTTAATACTGATTCGATTCTTCAACGCGCTGTCTGTTTGCACTTGTATGTTACCATTCATATCATTTTTGTCTGGGAATAACAACCAGCATAGCCAGACAAACAATGAAAGGCCAAACCCACCGATGACAATTGCAAGTATCCCGGCAACCCCATACCATACATAAAGATATTTTGTTTCAATCAAAATATTATTATAAACACTCATAAAAAATATGCCAGGAATACCAAACACAAGAACAAACCCCAATACAACACTAAATATATTTTTTACACTAAGCTCCTCTTCCTTATTTGACTCCGATTCAGAATTCTGTAAGGCCGCCCGTTTTTCTTCAAATTCTTTAATAAAAGCAGTATCAAACGGCCACACCAGACAGCCAATAATGATAATAATAGCACTCACTAACGCTATCGTATAAAAATTCTCATTGACGATCTCATGGCGCATATAACGAATAATAATAAATGATACAAGCGCTATCCATAGACGTTTCTTCAAAATAAAATCTGGTTGCACATTCAATAAGGGAATTCGGTCGGTCTGCTGTTTCTGCCTGGCCGCATTCATACGTTCTTTCTTATTCATCTTGCGCAAGGATCGCTGAAGTTCTTTTCCTTCATCGACCTCTTGTAAGCTCGCCTTATCGTCCGTTGGCCGATCCTCCCCACGCGCCGAACCATTCATTATATCATGCACTGCAGTCTGGTAACTCAACGGTATTTTTCGCGGCATCTCTTCTGTCAATTGCTGCCATAAGTCGATATTCCCTGTAATGCAATAGTTGTCTACTTCTTTTAGCCTGGTATTGTAATCTACATTATTCTGACCTGCCGATTTCTGGTTGATGTACTGCCCTTCCTTAAAGGAAGTAAATATCGATATCAGTTGCTCGATATCGCACAACCGCTTCCCGGTGTCAGGCTCCAACATCTGACGAAGAGTCTGCACCAAACCATGAGGCATGTTCTGTAAATAGGGCTCAAAAATGAGATAAAAATCCTTCGTCGGCATATCCGCCGGAGAAACCCCTGCGAGCATATAAACAATCACTGCTGCCAAAGAATACACATCACTCGCTGGAATCGGCTTACCCATGAGTTGTTCTGGTGGCATATAACCAAAAGTACCGGCAACTGTCGATCCACCACTTTGAACCTGAGGATTCGCCACTGCTCCAAAGTCGATCAAATACACTTTATACTGATCACCTTCGAGCGGCTTTAACATGATATTTGACGGTTTGATATCGCGATGAATCACTGGCGGATCAAGTGCCTGAAGCTGACGAAGTATCTCAAGAAGCTGTAAAACAATTTGATAGACGCGATCCAGACTAAAACGATGCCCCAATCGAAGCATTTCATTCAACGATTTCCCTGGGATATACTCCTGAATCAGATACGAACACGGTGGATTCGAATCCAAACATTCGATCGCCTCCCAAAAATGAGCAACACCATTGATATTTAGCTTTTCAAGCGTCTGAACTTCCCGATGAAACAGCTCATATTCCTTCCAATTCTTGACAGATTCGATATTCAATTTCTTGATGGCAACCTGTTCGTGATCTGACATACGCTCCGCAAGGTACACTTTGCCTTGGGTACCATGCCCAATTTCACGTATCATACGATAGCCATCAATAGGCTGTTCATTCATCGATTCTTTGCCTACTTTCTCTTTGCCAGAATTCGAATTTTCAATAGTTAAATCAGTCATGAAAATCTACATCCCTTCCGATGAACTCATTCTTAACATGCAACCAACATACTTTTTATAAGGCTGTTCTCTCAAGACACGCCATCCCTAAGTGTACCGTATTCTATGCTTTTGGGGAATTTGCTGAACAACCGAAAAATCGAAATTCGTTACTGTTCAGCCATTGCGTAAGAACGCCATTAGGCGTTCCATGTATGTAGCCCCCGGTTGGAGCCGTAGGCGACTACCGGGGGATTAGATAACACCAAATGAATAAGATCCCCGTAGGGGATCAATATTGAACACCTACGGCGTTCAAAACATAATAATATCGTTCTGATCCCCCCGGCGTTGCCGGGGGCTATTAATTTTGAACGCCTACGGCGTTCGTTCCCTGTCTGAGTAATAACATCCATCTGAACCGACAGTTGCACTTCTTCTGTTTACTCGCTATAAAAAGCATGAAAGAAGTTCCCCTATTTGGGGAGCATCCAAAATTATCATGATTTAGAGGAATAGCTATGAAAAAATATGCCTTTTTGTTTGCAATTGCCACTTTGTTTGCCTTGCCGTCATGTACTGAAGTAAGTAACACGGACCTTAAACCGACCGATACGAATCCAGATAATCCTTCTAACCCTGGCAACCCTTCTAACCCTGGCAACCCTTCTAACCCTGGCAATCCTTCTAACCCAGGCAATCCTTCTAACCCTGGCAATCCTTCCAATCCTGGCAATCCGACTGACCCCGTTGTAAGTGATGCACTCTCCTGCAATATCGGTGAATTGGCCAAATGCCAGATCGTCGACGGACATCACTGGGCTGTGTGGTGTGAGAATGGTGAAGTTATCGACGACGATGATTATCCTCAGGATTGCACGTCAGACGGGCTCGACTGTTTCGCAAAAGTGGATGAGGCATGGTGCGGATGCTCGACTGATGCTCAATGCGCAGCCATTTATGCTGGATCTCCATTCTGCAATCCCAAAACGAACGAGTGTGTCGAATGCCTCACCGACGCACACTGTGGCGAGGGCATGATTTGCGTCACAGATGAGGGTCTTTGTGATGAAGATACGAGCAGCGTCACTCCTTCTGGCGATAATGGTCTCTCATGCATAGATGTTGACGAAGAATACTCGTGCCAGACAGACAAAAACAACCACTCATGGTTCGTGGTTTGTAAAGATGGGGAAATCGTTTCCGAAGGTGAAGAAAAATCCACGGATTGCACGGCAGAGGGCAGTAAATGTGTCGAAGGTGCCTACGGAGTGATGTGCGGATGCAACGAAGATGCCGATTGCACAAGCGGCAAATGCACAGAGTATGGTGTTTGCGAGTCCAGCGGTCCCGTAGAACCGCCACCCGCTGCCGATGAAATCTGCAAAGGACGCGAAAATGCTTCATTTTGCGATGAAATCAGCGGCAACCCTGCCGCAATTTCATGCAACGAAGGCAAGGCAACAACTTCCGGATGCACAGGTGACACCCCTTATTGCACAACCATGGAGGCGGATGGAGAGTCTTTTGCCATTTGCACAAAAACGGATCCCGACGCACCCAAAAATCCGATTTCGTGCAAAGATGTCAAAGATAACTATACATGCCAAACCAATACCGACGGCCACATCTGGGTTGTTGTCTGTGAAGACGGCAAACTGATCGAAGGCGCAGGGGGCAGCATGGACTGCACTGCCGAAGGCAGCGCTTGTATAGATGGCTGGTTCGGCTCCAAAGTATGCGGATGTGAAAAAGATTCGGACTGCACAAAGGGCAAGTGCAACACAGAAAACAACTCATGTGAAACCGGCACCACCCCGGTTGATCCACCGGTTACACCCGACCCCGAATGCAAAAATCACGAAAATGAATCATTCTGCAGTAAACTCAATGGGAATACTGCTGCTATTTCGTGCAAAAATGGTAAAATAGATCAGTACAATACGTATGAATGCACAGGCAGTGCCAAATATTGCACGACCAAGAATATTGGTGGCTCCCCCTATGCCTATTGCACTTCGACCGATCCCGATGCTCCCGAAGAAGCTTTGACATGCAAAAATGTCAAAGATCAATATACCTGCCAGACCAACAGCGATGGTCACATCTGGGTCGTCGTCTGCGAAGATGGTAAAATGGTCGCAGGTGACAGCAAGGACTGCACTGCTGCCGGAAATACTTGCATTGACTATATGTACGGCAGCAAAACATGTGGTTGTAACACAAATTCTGACTGCAAAACCGGTAAATGCGACACTTCAACAGGAAAGTGTACGACCGCATCAACACCGGAATGTACAAAAGATTCGGACTGCAAATCCAACGAAACATGCGTCAGCGGTACATGCACACCCAAATCTTCCGAGTCATGCACGCCCGATGGCAAAGGCATGAGCGATGGCATGGCTTATTGCGATAAAGACAATAACACTGCGATAGTCGATTGCCAGGATGACAAAGCGAGCGGTTATAAACGAAATATTACAAAATCATATTCAAACTGCGTCACACTCGATATCATAAATTGTAACATGGGAAATACTTCCGGTGATTATTACGCTGCAATGAAATTAGAAAATGAGAGCAAAATCGTTATCAGCAACCTGCCAAGCGCAGGCACCCTTACGGTTAAGTTCTATGCAAATCGAAGAGATTATTATCTCGAAGCCACAGATGGAACCAAAACGATTGAACTCAAATACGCTGATTCAGATACCCCCGGATCCGATTTAGCGCATGCTGTTACCAAAACTGCAGTCTTTAACAGTACGGCCAAATCAATCACAATCACTCCTAAAGGAGAGAAAGCGATCACCATCACCGATATCAGCGTGACCCCAAAATAATACAATAAGATATGATTTCACTAAAAAACCGCCCAATTGGGCGGTTTTTTTATGTCTCGGCATCCTCATCGAGCACTTCAATATAAAAGCTCACCGGCCGAAAGCCATCATTGCACGATATCATCGCTGATTTAGGATTCTTCATCCAGCCATTGTATATATTTTCGCCGCCATGCGCGAGTGTCATGACAAAGACTGACATGCTTTCCCAGGCACTGTCGCACATGCCTTCGGGCTTTTGCCAACCATTGGCAATAAATACCTGCCCTTCCCGTATATCACAGGCATGGTCGATAGGATTCTCATACTTTTGCTGTAAATCGGTATAATTGGCTTTGCGTATAGCTGTAATGCGACATTTTTTCATATTCTTTATCCTATATCATCAGGTTGACAAGAACCACAGTCAGCACAACCATTACAAATCAGACGACTGGCACATGTTTCGCAGCGAGCACGATAATGCTTTTGATATAACTCTGATTCTGGAATGGGAAAACCAAGGGGATCCATCAATTTAAATTGTATTGGATTGCCTTCATAATTCATTCCCGATTTATATGCCTGCTCGCTCTGCAATTTTTTATCGGGCAAATGATAGCATTTACCGTCTTTGATAAAAACGGTTCCTGTTTCAATAAAACAAAAACGAATTTTATGAGATATACATTCTTGTTGTAATTGTTTAACCCAATCATAATGACATGGTCTGGCACCATCGTAATTTTCTCCACCGCAAATCACCTCTTCGATTTGCCCCAAAGACAGCCAGGGATCTAAAGAGATCTGGCCAATCAATGGTGCACACATGACGCCTTTATGTTTAAATGGCAGATCCATCAAAAGGGGCATGCGCTCATCGGCGCGTTTTTGATTCTCGCATGTCACATGAAAAAAGATATTCTCCCATCCGCTCCCCCAGTTAGCAGGCAGACAATCGTGAACGCGCTGCGGGCGCTTAGTAATCAAGATAAAAATCACATCACTGCGCATTTTCATCATACGCCAGGCATCGAGACGCCAATCATCCGCTTCTTCCAGAAAAAAATCCGATGTCATACATACGCGAATTTGTTCACCGCTCTGTATCTTGTAACTGCCATTCCTTTTCTTCTGAATTGGATAGTCAAAACCATTTTTGGTTCGATAGATCTGGCTGCCATCTGCATTTCTTAAAGAATCGAGATAATACATATAACAATGTTGACAGCCTTCACTGCATTTTTTACATCCATGCCAAGGATTCCATATATCGTGCATAGGTATTCTCTATACTATCTGTGTATATATATTTTTAAAACGCGCGAAGCGCCGCACGGCGTATTGGCATGCGCCAATAGCCGGGCGCCAAAAGCCGCGTATCACGCAAGTGATAGCGGCTTACCCAAATCATAAATGTTCTAAACAACAACCTTCAATATCTCATAATCGACTGCACCCCGGACCACTCAAACGGCTGCAGCCGCTCTCGCCTATCTTTTCGACTACAATTTGTGTATCTACGATCTCGTGTGCGCGGGCGACGTGCGTAATCAGGCCGACCAGACGGCCGCGCTTGCTGTCGCCGAGGTTTTTCAGCATATCGATGGCCGTATCGAGCGTATTGTCGTCGAGCGTGCCCAATCCCTCGTCGATGAACAGAGATTCGATGGCCACATTCCGACTCGCCATTTCCGAAAGCGCCAGCGCAAGCGCCAGACTCATGCAAAACTGCTCGCCACCCGACAAATTGCTCACAGGGCGTATCTGCCCCGTGTGATAATCCTGGACGACAAAATCGAGGCTCATGTCGTCGCTGCTTTTGCGAACGAGTTCGTAGCGTTTCATCAATTCTTTATCGCGCAGGTATTTGTTCGCATTGCGCAGCAGAATATTGAACGTGAGCCCCTGTGCGAAATTTCGGAATTTTTTACCGTCGCTGCTCCCAATGAGATCACCGAGCGCTTTCCAGCGCCTGTGATCTGCGCGCGCCTGTTCGAGTTCTTTGCACATGGCCCCCATCTTTGCGGTATTTTCGCGATTCTTGTCGAGCTTCTCGCGAATGCGCCCGATTTCTTCGTTGCTTGCTTTAAGCCTGTCTTGATACACGGCCAAATCGCGCTCGATCTCTTCGAGGCTCATCCCCGCTTTGGCATACGCCCCAATGACCGGATGCTCCTGCAGCTGATGGAGCGCCGTTTCGGCCTCTTTGTAACCGGCTTCCAGGCGCGCTGTTTCTTCATCGAGATTTTTGGCCTTCTGCCTGAGTGCAGTAAGACGTTCTTCGGGCAGGCGCGCATCTGTAAATGATTTTTCATCGGCAAACTGTTGTTTTTGAAGCCCGTCGACAAAAGCCCTCTGCGCAGCTTCGGCTTCCTGCGTTCGAATTTGAACATTATTCTCACATTCAGTAACAGATACCTTGAGTTTTTCGTATTCGGTCTCTTTATGATGCAGTTGGGCGACGGCATCCTGATGTGCTTTATCTGAATTGCTGAGGGTTGATTTAAGCCGTTCCGCTTCGGTCTCTACATCGCGTTTGCCAAAGATCGATTCAATTTCGGCTTGTCCGGCTGCCATCTCAGCAGACATGGCTTCGATATTCTTTTTGATTTTGGCCTGCTGCTTTATTATTCCTTCGATACGAGTCGATAATGTAGCCTGTTTTGGTTTTTCTTCTTTCAGCTTATCCTCAAATTCTTTTTGTGCTTTTTTACCGTTTTGCCACAAAGTACAGCGTTTTTCCAGCTTGCCGCACACTTTGGCAACATGCGCCACATCGGCTTGTTCACCATATTTTTCGAGCTTTTCATTAAGTGTTTTCAGGATACTATCCGAATCGGCTTGCGATGCTTCGAGCGCTTCCTTTTTTTCATTGAAATTATCGAAAGACAGTCGGGAGACGTTTTCGAGCGTACTCACGGCATTTTTGATCTTGTCGAGAGCGACTTGCGCCTCGCGTTCTTTGAGAGCGGCTTCGTCCTTTTGTTTTTGCGCTTCGCGAATGGCTTTGAGCCGCTTGTCCAGCTCGCCAATTTTGACATCGATTTCTGAGATTTTAGATGTGATATCCGCACAATCCGGGTGTTCGAGCGAACCACAAAGCGGGCATTTTTGCCCTTCGTGCAACTCGAGCCTGAGGTTTTCAATGCTTGCATGCAGCCGCTTGCTGTCCTTTAAATCCTCCAAATGGCTCTGCAAATCCTCGGGTTTACTGCCATCGCAGGCATTCAGGAAAGCGCTCTCAGCCTGATGCAATGATTCTGCAATGCCTTTGTATTTTTCCTCTTCGACACGCAGACGCAGAACCGCGGCTTCGTAATCTTTATTGGATTTATCATAATCCTTTTGAGCCTTTTCGCGCGCTTTATCTGCAACTTCAAGCGATTTTACAGATGATTCAAGCCGATCCTTTTGTACCTTGATGGCTTCAAATTCGCAAAGCAAATGCTCATCAGCGGCATGTTCGGCAAAATACACTTCCGCATTGTTGAGCCGACGCGTCAGTTCAGCAATACTATCGCTCACGCGCTTGAGTTCCTGTTCAGCCTCACACTTCTCACCTTCGGCTTTACTATCTTCCTCCCAGAATTGTTTCAATTCGTCTGCGATTCGCTTGCAATGATTCTTCAGATCGCGCACCTGGTTGATGATGGGCTCATTCTCATTCCAGTCCTGTCTGGCCTTGTCGAGAGCGATCCGGGTTAACTCAGTTTTTTGCTTTGCCTCCTGCAATGCACATTCCGAGCGTGGCAGACTCTCGCGTTTAGCTTCCAAATTGACGCGCTCTTTCTGTAAATTGTCGCGTGCCTGAATGAAATTGCTATAAAGGCTCTCGACGACTGACGCGCGTTCACCCAGCTCAAGCTTTGCTCTTTCGGGCGCGAACTGCGCACATTTTTCGCGATGTGCTTCCCGTTCAACCCTTATATCGTTGCATCTATTGGCACGCTCTGCACAGTCTTTGTGCCATTTGTCGGCAGCATTCAGTTCCCTGATGGCATCATCCAGCAACGCCGTTTCGACAGTGATTTCTTTCAGCCGCTTGTTCTGTGCCTCAACGTCTTCGGCGGACATTGCCTGAATGCCGGCCAATCTGTTTTCGATATCCTTACAGCGCTGATTGGCATCTTTTTCACAATTAAAGGCCGCCACCGACAGTTCAGAATATATCGTCGTCGCCGTCAGCTGCTCCAGAATGGCAGATCGCTCATTTCTATCGGCTTTCAGAAATTGCGAAAAACCGCCCTGTTCGAGCAGTACAGCTTTGGTGAACTGATCATAATTCAGACCAATCAATGCCGGAATCGCCTTGCTGACTGGATCGAGGCCGCTCACCATGATTTCGCCTTCGTCCCCATCTTCGCCGATCTTTTCGAGTGTTCGGGATGCATTGTTCAAATTGCCACGCCTGTTGACTTCCTGCGCCCACGAGGCGCGGTAACGCACTCCATTCAAACGAAAAGTCACTTTGGCCGAACAACATTTAGCCCCTTTCGATAAAATTTCATTCTCACTGACTTTTTTATTATCTGTTTTAACGCTCTTATTGGGGCTGCCAAGTCTCGCGGTCTGCCCATACAGTGCCAGCGTAATCGCATCGAGTACCGTTGTCTTTCCCGCGCCGGTATTTCCCCAAAGTAAAAACAGATTGTTCTCGCGATATTCTTTAACCGTCAAATCGATCTCATGCACACCATACAGCGAGTTGAGGTTTTCTATCCTAATCTTTTCTATGCGCATCATATCCCCCTGATATTAAGAATGCTGATTAACTTTGACCAGTAGTTCACGATAACAATCCAAAAGCGCCTCTCTCTCTGATTCATCGATCTTATTTGCATCGAGCAACCGCTCAAAGACTTCGGTCTCGTTAAAATCTTCGAGCGATTCATTGCGAATTTCCATCGGATTGGCGCTTTCCTTCCCCGAATCCGGACGAACAATCTGCGTATTTAAACAATAGATATTTCGATGACCGTCGGCTCGATATAATGTATATAATTTATCGAGCATTTCGTTGACCATCCACATGACATTGTCGATCTTTTCCTCGCCTGTATATGTCACGGCAATATAAATATCATCGGGAGATTTCACGAGTGGTATGAGCTGCGATTCTATTTCTTTTTTATCGCCGCGAACATTGGCCATATTGCGAAATGCCGGAATATCCAGAAGGGAAATTGTTGGCTTCTTTCCTGCAAATTCGATCATGCATGCACTCTTTTGCTGCCCAGCCTCGCCAAACCCCATGGCGAGCGGCGCCCCCGAATATCGCACCGTTTCGCAGCCGCCGACGGTCTGCGGTACATGCAGATGTCCGAGCG
Source organism: Myxococcales bacterium UBA4248 (assembly GCA_002395385.1). Classification (GTDB taxonomy): domain Bacteria; phylum Myxococcota_A; class Bradymonadia; order UBA4248; family UBA4248; genus UBA4248. Next base: position 4,285 of record DGWW01000216.1, on the reverse strand, counting down.
CCACATAATCAAATGTCTCCCCAAACACAGATGCACCAACGCCGCCCAGGCTCCCCACGTATGTCACGCGCTCACCCTCACTTAACTTGCCACCAGACGCATACAGATGCCCCATGGCAATCACGGGAATTGCACGGCCCGCACGAATTTCTTCACAAGCCTCAGCAACGCGCCGGTAATGCTCCGTCACACCATCGACCATCTTTTGTTCACCCGAGCGAATATCCTCCCCCGCCTGCACGGTGCGCACATCCCCATCCTGCAGATACGGCACCGCCGCCACGATGAGCATGTCTTCCCCGGCATCATCACGAATCACGACGACTTCGTCCCCAGGAACGCCTTTCTTACCAATCCCAAACCGCGCCTGACCGATCACATGAATATTTAAAAGCGACAGTATCTGCGCAGGTACATCGATAAATGTCGTACTGTCGTGATTGCCGGACGTAATCACCGCATGTTTACAGCATGTCCGGCTCAGCTTCGTACAAAATTCATAATAACGCTGCTGCGCCGAATACGGCGGGTTTGACGTGTCAAAAATATCTCCGGCTATCAGCAGCACATCGATACGCTGTTCGTCAACCGTCCTGAGCATCCACGACAAAAACGCATCAAATTCATCGTCGCGCGAATGCTCGTGCAACGCACGTCCCAAATGCCAGTCCGATGTGTGAAGAACGCGAATTGCGCGGGATTTCTCTTGCATAAAGCTCCTTCATTTGAGTGAACGCAACAAAATGTTCACCATCTTTGTTCACCTAAATAATAAAATCTCATGCTCATAATGTCAATTATTTTTTAGCTCTGCTCGTGGCTCGGCCATCCGCCTCGCCACTACGCTTCGCAGGCGCGCCTTGCGATGACTCGAATCGTCATCGCTGCGGACGCGCCCAGCCGCGCTATGTACCATACGCGCGGCTATGTTTCCTGGGTTGCGAGCAATCGCGCCAGGCGCTTTTCGTCCCTGCACACATGGATTGCCTTTTCCCCGCGAATTTCGACTTTTCCTGCCGGTGCCCCTTTGATCTTGCGCACATATTTGACCTGCGTGACGTGGACTTCTGCCGACGAATTCTGTGCCATCTTCGAATAATGCATTGCAAGCAACGCTGCATCCAAAAGCGTTTCCTGACTCGGATTCGGATGCTTCACCACGACATGCGATCCCGGTACCTGACTCACGTGGAGCCACGTATCATTGCCCCGTGCATGGTGAAATGTCAGATCATCATTGTCCGAAGCCGTTTTGCCTACGAGAATGCGCGTGCCATCGCCGGATTGAAATACTTTATAGGGTTGATGCACAGCTGCTTTTATCTGAGCTGTCTCACGATGGGACTGGCTGGATGTGCGTTTTTTCTCATCCTGAGCGCAAAGCCTGTCCAGAATGGGAACGTACTGGCACAATTGATCTAAATTGGTACACGGCGTCAGTTGATCCTGCATTTTCTTCAGTACTTCCTGTCGCTGCATCGCTTTGAGCAACCTCGCTTCAATCTGCGGCTGCGCTTTGAGCATACGTTTGGCATGATTGTACATGCGATCGATATTCCCACGCACCGAAAGCGATGGATCGAGTACAATATGCACGGGTGCACCCGTCTCAAAATCGGGTAAATCGACAGATACGGCCCCTTTTTTTACCTGCCAGGCGTATGCATTTAATATATCGGCCTCTTTTTGTTCACGTTTGGCGAGTTCGACTTTGTCCAAATCACTGTTTAATGAGCCAATGAGTTTATCATTTTTTACAATGGACTTCTTAAGTCGCTTATTCTGAGCACTGTACAATTCGTCAAATGCTTCCTTCCGATTGCGTTCAGTATAATAGCCATCCAGCGCATTTTCGTATGCCGCCCCGGTAAGTGATTCAAACCGATCTGTTCCGGTCTTGATGAGATTCACTTCAGGACGAATATATTCACTATGAATTGTCCTCTCATCATCTTCACCTATGATGCCCAAAATCTGGTTATTTTCTGCATCGATTAAAAATATCTTCGGGCTGTTGCCGATATATTCTGCAATGAGTGAAAACTGCGTCTCGTCTTCCTGGCTAAAATCGAAAAAGATAATGCGGTCATCCTGGGCCAGCCGAATCCCTGTAATGTGCAATCCCTTTAAATACTTGCGCAGCAGCATCGTAAATGCCTGTGGAACAGCAGGCGCTTTGTGCGGATGGTTCGTCGGATAAATATCCAGATGCGAAGCCTTAAAATCCAGAATGACGAACGTTCTGCGCTCTGTATCCAAATCGGTATATTTCCTAAACCCCATCTGCAATGTACAATTCCCGTCGGATATCTGTTCCACCACCCCACGATGGAGTGTAAAATTGAGATGTTCGGTGATGTGCTTTAACTCTGTATAATTCATGATTTGCCCCTGAATGGTACGGCAGCATGCTCTGCCTCAAGGTTACCGGTCAGCTGAACAGTCACACCACAAGAGTGATACCATATCCGGCTTGTGTTATCCTACGGGGAATGCTAAAAAAAATTGGGGAATTTTTTGTTTTGTGGAGTTCCCCTATTGGGAAAACGATGAATTCTTTTTTGAACAGCCTGGGAAAAACCATTGCCAACATACTAGTCAAAGCAGCAAGTGCAATGGATACATCAGACAATCAGAATACTGAACATGATGCCAAAGCAGAACGAGCACCATACACCAGGCAGGATCATTCTCAACAAACCAAACCGTCTGCATCGCATAAAGCAAATCATAAGTCAGCAGTCGATGGATTATATATCGAAGAAAATGCCTTGATTGGCATCGATCCGGGGCTCAAAAAAATCATCGTCGGTCCACAAATTGTCGAAATCGGCGAAAATGCTTTTAATCAGGGGACCGAACTCGAACACGTCGTCATCAAAGGTGCATTGCGACGCGTGTGTACACGTGCCTTTTGTGGTTTGCCAAAACTAAAATCAGTTCAGTTCGAAGACAGCGTTTACCGTATCGATGATGAGGTATTCGCGGGTTGTACGGCACTCGAAACCGTCAAATTCCTCGAAGGGATGTACCAGCTCGGTAACAACGTATTTAGAAATTGTACTTCGATCAAAGAAATCCTGCTTGCCGATGATTTGCTCACAATGGGCAAGGCAGTATTCAGCGGGTGCCGGTCGCTCAGGCATGTCCACCTTTCGCGGGCACTCCAATGTATACCAAGTGAGACTTTTGAAGACTGCAACTCGCTCGAAACCATCGACTGGCCTGTCGAACGCAGAATCGACGGTCATGACTATCCCAAGCTTGAGCCCTACGCATTCAGGAACTGCCTTTGCGACGATAACTGGGAATGCTTTGAACTCAATAATGGCATCATGAAGCGCACCCTCGTACCGGCAAACCAAAAGGATACCGTCGGCGTGTTCGATATGATGCGCCCGGGCCCCGTTGCATGGATCGACCGCATCCCGCAGCGCATCGTCAACCGCGTGCTCAATCATGCGTGGGAAAGTTCCGGACTCAATGCCGAACAGTTCAACTTTAAAATGGAAATCTATCGAGTCTGCATGGCTTTGATCAATCTGACCATCATTCGGGAAAACGATGACAACCGTGCAGAACGTTTGGTCGCATTGCGATACATTCAACTGCTTTTGCTCAAAGTACCTCAGCTGACCAGCGCTTTTATCCGGCATGTTCTGCCCTATGCCATCGCCATCACCTTTGCATGTACCGGATGCAGCGGAGAAGGACGACGATCCCACGACAATGCCCTTGCGGAGCTGTACAATTTCTATTTGTATGAGCGTTTTCAAACCTTACATGCACGGACTTCTCAACATAATCCTATCATCGAAAACACGGATGACGTAACGCCCGCACATATTCCCCCAAAAGACACAGATGTCTCCAATCTTGAGGAAGAATGTATGTTCGGAGATGAGATGGAGAATCATTGGGCAGATCCTTTTTTTAATTTGCTCGGCATCGGTCCCGAGATTCCTTTCAGGTACGATCCGACGCGTTACGAAGATGTTCTCACCATCCCCGAAGATGATAACCGATACTACCTTTTCGCGCGCTCCATCTCATCGCTTTGCGAACATCGTTTTGGGATAACATTCAAGTGCCCACAGGATTTGTCTCATCACCCCCAGGTCGAATGGTTCTACGCATGGTCAAAGATCATTACGGATTGGGATGATGCTTTTGCACTCGTCGTATTCAAACCCTCGGCTGTGATCTCAACATTGTATCCAGGCTCAGTCTATGAAAAAAGGCTCAAACCAATTACGACATACGACATACATCATTTATCTATCAC
>DGWW01000179.1 GCA_002395385.1 Myxococcales bacterium UBA4248 | reverse complement strand
GCATCTTCGGCGGACGGTACCTGCTCTAATTGTGCAGGATTGGCACTGGGTGCAAGCGTGGGTATCGCATCTTCGGTGGACGGTACCTGCATTGGCTGTGCAGGATTGGCACTGGGTGCAGGCGTGGGTATCGCATCTTTGGTGGGCGGTACCTGCATTGGCTGTGCAGGAATGTCCGTGGTTGCAACCGCCGACTGCACAGGGAGATTGGGGGCTACCCTCGCTGGCCGTAGTGTACTTTCGCGTTCAAGCCAAATGTCGTAGCATTCTGAGCATTTTGCATTATTTGTGACGAGCGAGCCATCAGCATGGGTGCATGCGTTTTGAAGACCTTTCAGGACAATCGGATCGAGGCGTTTTTGCCGAATCCGGCACGCGCCTTTGATTCTGAATGGGCGCCAGAGATTGACGGCTTCTTCGAGCCAGTTTGTCCCTACAGGTGTATCCGTTGCATCATCATCGCTATCGACGCTGTCGAAACAGCTGGCGAGTCGAGTGAATCTTTTTTGGTGGTGATTGCAGGGGGTTAGAAGCAGCATCCAGGCAAGACTTTCGGAAGAATGCGCAGGGTTGAGGAGATTAAGTCCAACCCGCAAATCCTGGTAAGCGGCATCATTTTCGAAAAGGGTATAGCCAATATCTCTTACAACAGGATTGCAAACCGCAGCGGGATCCGTATCGATGATTTTGAGAAAATTCCGGACGACGACATCATATTTATTGATGGCATAAGCATTGAGCATCATCATGATATTAAAATGTATATCCTGATGATAATTTATTTTAATTTTATCCAATGCTTTGAAGGCTTCTTCATAATTATTTTGAAGACAGTAGTCCGCGGCAGCTTTGATGTTCTCATCTTTGAATAAAGGATTCGTTTTCAGGATAGTGCATTCAGTGGATGCATATTGCTGAATAATATCATCCGAAAGCTTAATATTGCCATCTGTGATGTGGTTGGGGTCCATATTGGGGACGCCCATGAGAAGTGTGGGATCTGCCGAAGAAGCCAGGTCATTTGTCTGCTTCTGATTTACAAGCATATAGAGGATAACGGCGACCAGCAGAATGAATACAATACCACAGGCAATGGCGACCTTGCGGATTCTCGTTTTTTTAGGAGCTTCGTTTGAATCTGACTTCTTTTGAGTGGGAGTGATTTCTTTGGGATCGGTGTAGGAATTTGAAGTCGAAGATGACTGATTAAGATTGACTTTGGAAGTGGAGTCGGCACTGTCCTGATGAATTTCGGTGATGGAAGGATTCGAACCACCGGATTGTGTCATTCTGAGGTTTAGATTCGGATCGAAGCGATTGGCGATGTCACTCAAAACAGCACGCACTTCACGGGCTGAACTGAAGCGGTCCTCGGGGTGTTTCATGAGGAGTTTTTGGATGACCGCATCGACTTCCTGGGACAATTTGAATTCTTTGCTAAGATGAGGGGGATCCACCACGAGATGTTTGTTGAGCAACAAAATGTAGTTGTTGCCATTAAAAGGTGGTGTTCCTTCGAGCATTTCGAACAGCAGACATCCGCATGAGTAGAGATCTGCGCGCAGATCCACATGTTCACCCATGACCTGTTCGGGTGAAAGGTACTGCGGTGTGCCGTAGACTTGTCCTGACTGGGTTAAAACGCCATGTCCATCCACTGGTTTATCGGCATGTGCAATGCCAAAGTCAATGAGCTTGACGTAATCGTCGCGATCTTCGCGGTTGATGAGTGAAATATTTTCGGGTTTGATATCGCGATGAACGATTCCGGCTTCGTGGGCACATTCGAGCGCACCAAGCAAATCATACATGATTCGAAAGACGCTTTTGAGATCGATGGTTCCCTCGCGTTCCAGACGATCCCTGAGGGTTTCGCCTTTGAGGTATTCCATGACGAGATAAAAATCGCCATTTTCGGTCGAATCGAAATCCGTCACCTGACATATATGGGGATGATCGAGTTGGGCTGCGGCATTGGCTTCACGCTGGAATCTTGCCAGTGATTCGCTCTTCTCTGCAATGTGGACGTGCATGAGCTTGATGGCGAACATACGATGTATCGTGACATGCTCTGCACGATAAACCTCACCCATGGAGCCTTTTCCAAGAATTTCCTTGATGATATATCTTTCTTTTAAAATATCTCCAGGGTTATATGACATTGTGCAATCGCTCCATTACCGCAATAAAAACTCAATCCCTCGAATTGAGCCTTGCTTGGGCATTGATTTGGTAAAGCAAAATTACCCTTTATGATACTAATATAACATGATTGTTATTGTCAATTTTTAGTCAAATAACGGCGGATGGGGGGGACTATTCAGCCGGGGCGCTGCCCCGGCTGAACTGTTACGATAGGTGGAAGGAAAAGTGATTTACACATTGAAAAGGGGAGACGAATAGTGCTAGTAGAAGCCGTTCGGTGCGTGTGTTTATGCACCGTACTTTAACGGCTATTTTAGGAGAAGAAAAATGGCAAAACCAGTAGTAGATACCGATGTTTGTGTGGGTTGCGGCAGCTGTGAATCTGGTTGTCCGGCAGAAGCCATCAAGGTCAATGATGATGGCGTTGCAGTCGTTGATGTGGATGCATGTGTTGAATGCCTTGCATGCATTGACAACTGCCCGGCTGGTGCAATTTCCGAAGGTGATTAATTCATCTGTTTAAACAATATAGAAGCACCTGTAACAGGGTGCTTTTTTTTTAGGTTCTGTTTAACCATCGTGGATATGCACTTGTCTTCTTTTAGCTTTTCATTGCTTGGAGCTTTGAGCTTAGAGCTTTGAGGGGCGTTCCCCTTCTCTAAGCGCCAAGCTCTAGGTCAGAATGGGATGAATCGACGGTAAAAATAACCGCACGTGTCAAACTTAGCCATATTAATTGGGGGAGTTCAGACATTGCCTTTTGGGAAGGGGAACGAATGAAGATAGCAGAGCTGCGGGCGCGTGAGAAATATGATGATATTCTGGAGGAAACGCTCAAATCCATTGTTGGGGATGGCAACGCGGATCAGCAATGGTATGAGCATCCTTTTTTCAGTGTTTATGTTACTCAAGGCTTTTGTCAGGATGGCATTCGTTTTTTACAGGATCAGTACCGCCATACGCCGCACAGTATGCGCCGAATCATTCAGGGGGCAGCGGTTGAATTATTGGGAATGCGTTCTGTATTTGAACGTGTGATTCGTCCGGCATTTAAACTGCCTGCAATAGAGAATTCATCTTATTGTATGTGGATGCCTGGAAATCAACGTCTTCGCCGGTTTGATTTTAAACAACGTGTCGTATCCGTTTATGGAAAAGCAGGTTTTTCGGATGAGGGGTTGCGTCGGGAAATCGATTTTCGCATGGCACATTCCGAACGCTATGAATGGATTTTACCTATTCTCACATTGGGTAAACATGGGTTTGATGAACTTCTTTTGGATGCATCCGGATTGGATCGGGTGAAAAATGCCAAACGTCGGCAGATGGGGTTTAATCGAGCTCTCGCAGCCTTGAATTCGTTGCATCAATATGAGAATAAATCGGTTGCTTCTTCTGAATACTTGGAAATGAAGCGTTTGGAATTCGATCATGCCAAAAGACAGCTTCAGGAGAAGTTTATGGGGATATCCCTGGAGCGTGTTGAAAGAATATGGGATCTGTCAGCTCGGGAAATATCGCAAGTTCAAAAAGTTGAACTTTCTTTAACACATGGTGACTTTCAGCCTGGGAATGTACTGATATCGAACCATGATGACAGAATCTGGCTAATCGACTGGGAAGATGTCGGAGTGCGGGCCAGCATTTATGATCTCATGACCTGGGGATTGCGCAGTCGTTTTCCGAAGGGGTTATACGATCGGGTACATCATTATCTGCAGACATTCCGGTTCGATGGGGGCAGTGAGATTTCTGTCCATTACAATGCCAGAGTTGCTGTCGCCTTATGGGCAATAGAGGAATGGATCTGGCTGATGCAATCGAGTTCCCGAAAAGGTATTTCCGAAATGAATTCGGGGCTGATAACGCATTTTAAAGAAATTCAACAGATATAAAAAATGCTCTGTTTAACGGTAGCTGTTCAGCTCAAAGCTCAAAGCAATGAAATGATTTAGCTATCGGAACAATTCATATCCACGCTGGTTAAACATAGCCAAAAAAAAACGCCCAATTGGGCGTTTTTTTTATATGTATTGGTGATTTAGTAGAGCATATAGCCCAATCCCAATTGAATCTCGTGGTATAGATCCGTACTCTTTGCATTGGATGGGGCGGTGCATTGTTTATCGAGGCATCCTGTACCGCCGAATTGGGTATTCATGTAGGTGAGTGCATAACCTGCACGTGCGAAGAAGCCTTTATAAATATCATATTTAAAGTGAGCGTCCACTGTGAGTCCCCAGCTGGATTTAACCATTGAGCCCCATTTGGCGAGTTTTTGAATTTGAGGCTGTTTTATGCTGATGTCAGCGGCAGCACCAATGTCCATACGGAATTGACGCAGGCCAAGCGGAGTGGAGAAGCGTAAGCCTGCATTCACGCCCGTATAATCATGTCCCAAATAGGTTGGATTCGTTTTGATGGTGTATCGTGCCATCATGAAACCGGCAAAGAAGTCGAGTGCAAGGCCATCGGGATTTAATTTGTCGCCACGTTTCTGGAGCAGGAGACGGTAAACCAAATCAGCATTAAATCTCATATAGGTCGTATCACAGCTAATCACATCGCCTTTTGCTTTGCAGGCGTGCTGTGTGGATAATTCTTTTTCTATCCGCATATCACTGGACAGAAGACCGAAGCCAAAGCTGGCTGTCAGTCCCAGGCCTTGAAGGTAATCATTTTTTACGCCAATACCAAACGGGAAGAAATCCAAGTCAAAGCTGTAAACGGGGAAAACCTGTGTGGTATAGCTGGTTGGTTTTCCCAATTTGGCTGAAGAATCCAAAGAGCGGATTGTAGGGCTGACATTAAATCCGAGTAAAAAGATGGGGCGACCTGTTCCACCTTTTACGGCGCCATATCTGCCTGTCTCGTCACTGGGTAGATCGACGGGCTCTGGGAAAACGATATCGTAAGACCCCGATTCCACAAAGGAGATGACCTTCATGATTGCTTCGCGGTTCGGATAAGTGATGACCCAATTCTCCGTACCATCTTTCGATTTGGTTTTATATTCATAAGGTGTAACACCGAGTGTGACGCCTTCGCGAATGACAGAAGCCCCCGGAGGGGTAGATGTGATTTTTATCACAATTTCCGTTGCATATTCGATGGGAACAATGTCAGCAGTAACCTTGTTGATTCCCTTGACAATCGCTTTGGTGTCATCCTTGGTCAGCTTACCTTTCTTCTTTTTGAGGCTTCTTTCAAGTTCTGCCATTACCTCGCCTGTGTATGCATTGATGATGGTTACAACGATAGAGGCCTTCTTTCCTTTTTTCTGGTATGACAGCTTGATGAGTGCATCGTGTCTGATTTTCTCATTCAGTTTTGCAATGTTTTCGTTGGACGACCAATACCCTGCGCTCATACCAGAATTGATTGCAGTTGAATTCATCTCACTTTCTGAGAATGTGACGTGCCCGGCGTTTCCCAATGCTTCTGTAATGGCATGTGTCATGGAGAGAGAGGTGTCATCGTTTTCCACATTAGGTAAGTCGATGAGGCGTCCAACGGTATCTTGTGCAAAGGCAAAAATAGGCGCTATCCACAAAAAAACGATGAATGTCGCATAAGCTAATAAATTAAAGGGTTTCATGTACATTCTCCAAAAAAAGAGTCCAGTCACCTATCTTAATTATCGTTCATATCTTTGCAAAGATCAACCTGCAAGCAGAATTCTTATGATGAATTGTTACACTCAGCCCCCATGTGATAATCTAAAGAACCGAAATTGAGTCAACCAGGCTTTAGGCAGCAGGCAACAGTAAGTATTCTTTACAGTTCTGCCGAGGGGGTATCTCTTCAGAATATCGCTTTTTTGCGCGTATTGGCTGTGACAAGGGGCATGCCCCTTGTCACAGCCAATAGCGCAAAGCGACGGGCGTATTTACGGCACAATGTGGCTTGCCCCATTGTGCCGTAAATAGTCCGACGCAACTTGATCGAAAGAGCTGAACAGTTATGATGGAATCATGGTTGTTTCTCTGCAGGGCTCAGTTCTTCCTGGAGCTGAATTCGGTTATCTGTGTTACCGCAATGGCTATGTTTTGAGATTCCTAGCATCGCCAAATACATAGGGAGAATATGTTAGTTGATTGGGTTGTCGATTGGGGGGGCAAACCCGGTTTCCAGCGTTGCATCACAGAGCCATTGGAAGTTATCGATAATGACTGAAGAATCGTAAGACTGATCGTCCGTATCCCAGATATAAAAATCCAGGTTAAAGATTTGGCCTCCCGTTACAGGGGCAGAGGTCGTGAGCCAGGCTGTACCACCGCCATCACCGCCGTTGCCGTCATAGGGATTAGACGTATAGGCATAAAGCTCATTGAAACTGTCACATTGTCCGCACTTTTTATTTTGACAGCCATCGTCAAAGTTACCAGGACAATCCGAATTTTTTTTACATGTGGGGGCAACACATGTCGTAAAGAATGCATTGTTGACAGAAACGGCATTGCCATTTTTATCAAATGAGATATTGCCATCTTGATTGACAAGAGGGTTGCCGTTCTCGTCAGTCAGGATCGTGAGAAAAAAGTCGTTGAACGAAGTACACAAAAATTCAGGATATTCCTGCGAAAAGAATCTGAAGTCGAAGCTGAATCCTTTGGCATTCTGCGGTGCCTGTAATTTGAGGTGAAGTACGGCTGAATCATTGATCTTGGTACTGGCTCCATCACACATGGGGTGGGTTTCGAGTTTATTATCATGAGCTTTGAGGTAAACCGATGGGACTTTGTCGCCCTCGTGAAATGATTGATGTTCTCCGACTCCATGATAGACGTCCTTGGCATCACCTGTCGAAAGCATGGCAAAAGATTGACCAATCCTGGGCTTGATGAGTTTAGTGCCATTCTCGTCTTTCATTCCTTTAAGAATGTTGATTTGAGCTTTGTTCACTTTTTTATTCGATCCAGAACGGTGCAGCGAATACTCAATGAGCGAACCTTTGGTAGGATCTGACGAGGCTTCCATACAAAGATCCATCGATCTTGCCAGCAACAAGGCCGATTCTTCGTTATTGGATTTGTTCCATTTTAAGCTGACATCGCAGTTACCATAATCAAATTGACATGCCTGTGTTTCACAATCTGTGCCTTCACATGATACGGCCTGATCGCAGCTGATCTCATCTTCGTCCGTGAGTCCATTGCAGTTATCATCGAGATAATTCCCTTTGCAGTCGCGGGTAACGCCTGGATGGATCAGTTCTGGATGTGTTGTGTTGCACATCTTTTCGTTGTCACA